>CAJLUE010000035.1 GCA_905209765.1 uncultured Collinsella sp.
CGGAAGGTAAACGATCCGGTGCGGTTGACCGTGGCGGCGTTGACGGTGTCGCCGGTGGTCTTTTCCACGGGGATGGACTCGCCGGTGAGCGCACTCTCGTCCACGGCCGACACGCCCTCGAGCACCACGCCGTCGACAGGGATAGACTCGCCTGGGCGCACATGCAGAACCTGGCCGGGTAGAATGGCGTCGACGTCCACAGCGGTCTCGGTGCCGTCGTCGGCCACAATGGTCGCGGTCTTGGGCGCCAGGTCGATCAGCGCCTCGATAGCGCCGCCGGTCTTGGATTTGCTGCGCGTCTCGAGGTATTTGCCCACGGTGACGAGCGACAGGATGGTGCCGGCGCTCTCAAAATACAGGTTGTCCATGCTCGTCATCATGGCCTCGTGCACCTGACCTGCGGCCAGCTGGTCGGCCATGATGAACATGGCGTAGAGCGACCAGGCGATCGACGCGGTGGCGCCGACGGCGATGAGGGCGTCCATGGTGGGCGCGCCGTACACGAGCGACTTGAAGCCGTTGATAAAGTACGCGTCGTTGACGTAGACGATGGGGATGAGCAAGACGAGCTCGGTGAGGGCGAGCGTCATGCTGTGGGTGTGGTCGGTGAAGACGCTGGGCAGCGGCCAGCCGAGCATGTGTCCCATGCCTATGTAGAACAGCGGAATGAGAAAGATGATTGAGATGATGAGACGGGTGCGCATGGCGGAGGCAGTGGCCTCCAGCTTTTTGGTCGGCGACTCCATATGGGCGGCGCCGGACCTGGCTTGCGCGTTGCCGCTTGAGTTGGCGGCATCGGTGCCCGTGCTGACGGGCGAGGCCGAATAGCCCGCGCGGTCGACGGCGGTGCAGATATCGTCGGGGGAGACCTGCGCGGGGTCATAGTCCACCAACATGGAGCCGGCGAGCAGGTTGACCGCGACGCTTTGGACGCCGTCGAGCTTGCTCACGGCGCGGTCCACATGCGCCTGGCAGGCGGCGCACGTCATGCCGTCCACGTCAAACTTATCTTGAGCCATGGCTTCTCCTTTCTGTAGTTCGGTGTTGGAATTGTTAACCTGCCGATACTATACACCCATACCCCCTGGGGGTGTCCAGTACAGAAAGAAATGTATGACATTTCGATACAGATGAGGGTGGCTGCTCAATCGTTGGCAGCCCCTGTCAAACATCTCAACCTGTAACATCTAACAGGGAAAATGACCTCTAGCTGTTACAGATCGAGATGTTGTTTTGCGTGGCTGAGTTCTGTCTTGATCTGTAACAGTTAGGCCGGTTTTTGCTGAGCAACTGTTACAGATTGAGACAATCGGCCCAGACCCGCCCCGTCTGCCTCGTCATCTGTGGTTTACGTGGGGGCATGCGAAGCGCGGGTATACTAACCGGCGGCGAATCTGCTCCATCGCTTAGAGCTGCTGCGTCTGGACGGCGCGTGATAGGGCTGCCAAAGCGATCGCCAGCGTGCTGAGCAACGTCCTCTCTGTGCGCACCTGTTTTTGTATGTATCAGCGCACTACCAAGCACGCTCGCGCGGCCGCATGCCGTGCCCATAACGCGTGCAGATAAGGAACAACAACATATGCGTAATTCTGTATCCGACGTCACCGACGCCGAGATTCTGGACGAGGCCCGCGAGGCCATGACCCAGGCTGCCTTCGATGCTGCCGACGAGGCCAGCGCCGCCGAGACCGTCGAGTCCGCGACCGAGAACCTGCCCGCCTTTGACGAGCTGGGACTTTCGGACGAGATTCTTCGTGCCATCGAGAACCTGGGCTACACGGCGCCCACGCCTGTCCAGGCCGGCTCGATCCCCGTGGTGCTCGAGGGCCGCGACCTGCTTGCCGCCGCTCAGACCGGCACCGGCAAGACGGCCGCCTTCTTGCTGCCGACCATGAACAACTTGGAGCACATCGCTCCGCCCAAGCCCGTGCGCGAGCGTGGCGGCCGCAACCGCCGTCGCGGCGCCAAGAAGCCCGAGGGCAACGGTCGCGGCCCCGTGATGCTCGTCATCACCCCCACGCGCGAGCTCGCCCAGCAGATCGACGAGGTCGCGAGCAAGATCGCCGACGTTACGGGCCATGTCGCCGTGACCGTCGTGGGCGGCGTGAGCTACAAGCCGCAGACCGCGGCGCTCAAGTACGGCTGCGACATTTTGGTCGCCACGCCGGGCCGCCTGGTCGATCTGATCGAGCAAGGCGCTTGCCACCTGGACGAGGTCAAGGCGCTGGTACTCGACGAGGCCGACCGCATGCTCGACATGGGCTTTTTGCCCGCCGTTCGCCGTATTGTGCGCGAGACGCCGGCCGAGCGCCAGACGCTGCTGTTCTCGGCCACGCTCGACGAGGAGGCCGTGGGCGAGATCACCGACCTGGTGAGCGACCCGGCCCGCGTGGAGATCGCGCCCGCCACGTCGACCGCCGACACCGTCGACCAGTTTGTGTTCCCGGTGTCCATCGAGGCCAAGAACAACCTGCTGCCCGAGTTCCTCAAAAAGGAGGGCCCGGAGCGCACTATCGTCTTTATGCGCACCAAGCACCGCGCCGACAGCTGCTGCCGTCGTCTGGAGCGCAAGGGCATCAAGGCCGCCGCAATCCACGGCAACCGCAGCCAGGCCCAGCGCGAGCGCGCGCTTTCGGCTTTCCGCGACGGCACCGTCGACGTGCTGGTGGCAACCGACGTCCTCGCCCGCGGCATCGACATTAGCGATGTGCGCTATGTCGTGAACTTTGACGTGCCGGCCGAGCCGACCGACTACATCCACCGCATCGGCCGCACGGGCCGCGCCGGCGAGCTGGGCTGGGCCATTACGTTTGTGACCGAGCAGGACGTCGATGAGTTCTACGAGATCGAGAAGCTCATGGACAAGACGGCCGACATTTATGACGCCGGCGACCTGCATGTGGGCCCCAATCCGCCCGCGGTTGACCCCGAGCGCGATCCTGCGGCCTTTAAGGTGAAGAAGAAGACCAAGCGCGGCAAGTCCAAGAGCAAGAAGAAGCTTGAGCAGGCACGTCGCGACGGCAAGCGCAACGGCGATGACTACGGCGATGTGGCCGGTCGTTCCAACCGCGGTCGCGACGAGCGTCGCAGCGACGGCGAGCGCCCGAGTCGTCCCAAGCGTGGCGGCAAGACCCGCGTGCGCGAGGGCGTTCAGGCTCGCGTGGACGAGGCCGTTGAGAGCGTGGCTCGCGAGGTGGCTGCCGAGGAGCGCGGCGGTGCTGTTGAGCAGGGCCCGCGCGGCAACCGTGCCGAGCGTCGCGCCAAGCAGTTCCAGGGCGAGGCACACCGCCGCCGTCGTGAGGACGAGGACCGTGGCGGTCGTCGTCGTGTTGAGCGCGAGGACGAAGGCCGTGGTTCGCGCGGCGGCAAGCGCGGCTCGGGTGACCGTCGTCGCTCCGGTCGCGATGGCGAGCGCGGCGGGCGCGATGAGCGCCGTGGCGGCGAAGGCCGTGGTTCGCGTGACGAGCGTGGTACCCGCGGCGGCAAGCGCTTTGACGAGCGCGGAGGTCACGATGGCGGCCGCGGCGGCGAGCGTCGCGAGGGTGCTCGCAGCAATGGCGGCCGCGGCGGCGCTGGTCGTTCTAACGAGTCGCGCGATCGTCGCGACCCGCGTGCCAGCCGCGATCGTCGCGATGACTGGCGCAACTACGACGACACCCGCGAGGAGCGTCGTGGCGGCTATCGTGGCGGGCGTGGCGGCAACCAGGCCGGCTCCCGTGGCGGTCGTGCCGGCGGTCGCGATAACCGTGGCAGCTATGGTAACAATCGTGGCGGCAAGCGCGGCGGCAGCTTCCGTCGCCCCGGTGACGGCGGCGGCAAGAGCAAATAGCATACGCGTCGCGCGGTAAGGCGAGATGAGTTTGGGCCCCGAGCAGACTATGCTCGGGGCCCTTTTTGTGGGCGCAGTTTGAGGTGGGCCGGCCCCCTCACGAAAAAGCACGGAGACGGTCGCGGCAAGAGATGTGGGCTATCGGCTTAGTTGGAGATTCGCGTATGCGGGGTTCTAGCATCGACGGAGAACGTGAAGCCCCCCACTGACGCACGGTGGCCGCAGTGCCCGGGCGGACACGCTCGGGATTCCGCCCGCCGTCTGGCGCCCTTGCTGCCATCTGACTTTCACGCTCGCATTCTCTTGGATGCGAGCGTGTTTTTTCACGGCGCGCACGGGTCCCCCGGGGCGCGCCGTGCATTTTTAGGAGTATTCAGCAGGCCGGGGTGGCTGCATACGCGCCGGAAGCGTCTTTTTGGGCCAGCGAGATCATTCGACAGGCAATTTGGGTTGGCGGATGGCGTCCGGCGCGGCAATATCACGCGTTTCGCGTCGCGCCGGGCCCCAAAATGACGCCGATCGCGTGGCTTCCCCGATTCGCGGCGTCGCCGACGGGGACCGCGGTGCTGAATACTCCGGTTTTTGCACGGTCCAAGCGGGGGTACGTTTGGACGGGAAGGGGCACCCCCGTCTTTTTATGCATGGCGCAAGCGAAATTATGCAAGACAATAGTGCGCCGTGCGCCGGATACCCAGATTGGGGTTGACATGCGCCGCGATACGGGGTCGGGTGCCCCATCGGGAATAGCCACGAGGGTTACAAAGCTATGGAGGCATCCAAATGTCGCCTAAATACCGTTTATCGAAGAAAAAATACCGTTCATCGGTCATAATGGTTGTTCCGGCTTTGGGCTTGTCTACAATAGCTCCCGTAAAAAGAAATGCGGAAGGTTACCGAGTCCCTCGGACGTGGGCCTAACCAAAGTCTTTGAACGGGTGTGTCTCTATGGATGCATTCGCTTGATTTTGGTTGGGCTATATTTATGAAGGGACATGCCACCATGGGTTTCTTTTCTCGCCTGATGGGCGGTTCGGATGAGCAGAAGACTGCAGCTTCCGAGTTCGAAATCCTCGCTCCCGTTTCCGGCGAGCTTGTTCATCTAGAAAATACCAATGACCCCGCTTTTAGCAGCCGTGCGGTGGGCGATGGCGTTGCCGTGGTTCCCCAAGAGGGAACGGTGTGCGCTCCTGTTTCCGGCACCGTCGCGGCGCTGTTTCCGACTGAGCACGCGCTGGGCATCATGTCCGACGACAGCTCTGCTCAGGTGATGCTGCATATCGGAATCGACACTGTTAAGCTTGAGGGCAAGGGCTTCCATGCGCTTGTTGCCCAGGGTGACCATGTCGACGCGGGCCAGCCCCTCGTCGAGGTCGATTTCGACGCGGTTCGCGCCGCCGGCTTCGATCCCACGGTCTTCGTTATTGTGTGCGAGCGCTCGGAGAACTCGGCTCTTCGTGAGCATGCTTCCGGCCCTGTTGCTGTTAAAGAGCCTGTCGTCTGGCTTTCCGAGTAAATTCTTGTGGTGGGTACCGTGGTTATCAAGCGAGTTTTTAACAACAACGTCGCAATGGTCACTTCGGACGATGGCTCTGAGCTCATCGTCATCGGTCGAGGCCTCTGCTTTGGCCGTCATGCCGGCGATGCCGTCGACGAGGCGTCGATCGAAAAGACCTACGCGTTGCAGGAGGGAACTTCTCAGGATTCGCGTACGATTGACCGCTTGGCACATCTTTTGGAGTCCATCCCCACCGTCAACCTCGTGATTGCCGAGGAAATTGTTCAGATGCTCCGTCGAGAGCTCAATGTTGATATCAACGACAAGATTCTCATTGCTCTCGCAGACCATATCAGCCTTGCTTTGGAGCGTGAGCGCAAGGGCATCTCCTGTGAGAATCCGTTGCTGCTCGAGATCCAGCAGTTCTATCGCAAGGAGTATGCACTTGCGGGCCGTGCGCTGCAGATTATCAAGGAGTATATGGGCATCCAGATGAGCGAAGAAGAGCAGGGTTTCATTACGCTGCATATCGTCAACGCCACCATGCCGCAACGCTCCGACCGTCTAATCGTCTCGGTCCAGCTTGTTCGCGACGTGCTCGCGATTGTTTCCAAGCGCTATGCTACGACCCTCGATGACACCTCGCTGCCTTACGAACGTTTCGTTCGTCACCTGCAGTTTTTCGCACAGCGAGCGCTCGATCCTACGGCAGGGCAAATCAACGGAGACGCGCTGTTCCGAATCGATGAAACGGCGTATCCCTGCGCATTCTCGTGCGCGGACGCCATAGCCGCCCACTTGTCGTCTACCTATAACGTTGTCGTTACCGATGCTGAGAAGAGTTATCTCGCATATCACATTGTTAACCTGCTTGGAGAACCTGGTCTCTAGGCATAACGTGCCCACACATCGATTGATATAAGGCAAGGCTCACGGTCTTGTCCAGGGCACATCTGTCTTAATTTGCGGAAAAGGAAGGGGAGTACCGCTATGACCGCAAAAAAGAAGTTCAATTTCAAAGCGCCGTTGGAGGTGTTCGCGAAGTCGATCGTTCAGCCGATGATGTATCTCTCGGTTGCCGGCATCCTGCTCATCGTGGGCATCATTCTGACCAACAAGACCATTTGTGCTTTGGTCCCCGTACTGGGCTCCGGTCCGTTCCAGCTTGTGGGCGCCGTTGTCTACCAGTCGCTGATGTTTATCATCAACAACCTCTCGATTCTGTTCTGCGTGGGCATCGCCGGCGCCATGGCAAAGAAGAACAAGGGCCATGCCTCGCTGATCGCCCTGATGTCGTTCTTCCTGTTCCTGCAGGCTAACAACATCGTACTCAACGCCACCGGCTCTCTTGCCGATGCGAGCGGCATGCTCGGTCTTACCGGAACCGGCCAGGCCACCGTTATGGGCATTCAGGTGCTCGATACCGGCGTGTTTGGCGGCATTATTCTCGGTTGCATCACCGGTGCCGTGTTCAACAAGTACTCGAACAAGCAGTTCCCCATTGCCCTTTCGATGTTCTCGGGCGTTCGCTTTCCGTTCCTGATCATGATCATCATTTCCTGGATCATGGGCGCTGGCTTCTGCATCGTTTGGCCTCCGGTTCAGGGTGCCATCTCCTCCGTTGCCGGCATCATTAAGGAGTCGGGCAACATCGGTCTGTTTATCTACGGCATGCTCAACAAGCTGCTCGTTCCTACCGGTCTGCACCACCTCATCTACACCCCGTTCCAGTTCTCCGATGTGGGTGGCACCCTGACGCTGGGCGATCAGGTTATCGCCGGTGCCTACCCCATCCGTGTTGCCGAGATGGCAATGACGGGCCAGCCCTTCTCCGATAGCACCTACTTCAACAGCTACACCTTCAACAACCTGTGGCCCTACATCGGTATCGGTCTCGCCTTTATCTTCACCGCTTACAAGGGGAACAAGGACAAGACCAAGGCCGTTATCATTCCGCTGATCATCACCGCCGTGCTCTCCTGCGTGACCGAGCCCATGGACTTCCTCTTTGTCTTTGCCGCTCCTGTGCTCTTTGTCGTTCACTCGGTTCTTTCCGGCATCTTCCTGGTTCTGCTCAAGGTCCTCTCCGTGCCCGCTTCGACTGCAGGCGGCATTATCAACATCGTGGTCTCCAACCTGGTCCTCGGTGTCGACAAGACCAACTGGCCGGTTATGCTGGTGCTTGGAGTCGTCAACGCTGCTCTGTACTTCTTCCTCTTCACCTTCCTCATCAAGAAGCTCAACCTCCACACGCCTGGTCGCGAGGAGGAGTCCGAGCTCGCCGAGTCCGTTGCCGAGGGCGAGGCCGCCGCGTCTGTCGCGGTGAAGCAGGGCGCTGTTGCCGCAGCTCCCGCAGAGGGCGTCGATGCTGGTATTGCCGACCTGGTCGCAGGTCTTGGTGGCAAGGACAACATCGAGGAGCTCGAGAACTGCTTTACGCGTCTCCGCGTGAACGTTAAGAACCCGGACCTCATCAATGAGGACCTCATCAACCACGTGCCCAACAGCGGCATCAACCGCAACGGCAATAATATCCAGATCATCTTTGGCATGAAGGTCGCCGAGATGCGCGACAAGGTCGAAAACGCAATTGAGAAGGAGCAGTAAACAATGATCATTACTCTGTGTGGTGGCGGATCCACCTTTACCCCCGGCATCGTCAAGTCCATCGCCCTGCGCAAGGACGAGCTCGACGTTGACGAGATTCGTCTGTACGACATCAACGAGGAGCGCCAGCGCAAGATCGGCGTGCTCGTGGACTGGATTTTGCACGAGGACCTCGGCTTGGACATCAAGCTCACGGTGACCACCGACAAGAAGACGGCTTTTACCGACGCGAGCTTCGTGTTTGCCCAGATGCGCGTGGGCGGCTACGCCATGCGCGAGCAGGACGAGAAGATTCCGCTGCGTCACGGCTGCGTGGGTCAGGAGACTTGCGGTTGCGGCGGTCTTGCCTACGGCATGCGCACCATCTTCCCCATGGTCGAGCTGATCGATGACGTTGAGAAGTACGCCAAGAAGGACTACTGGATTCTCAACTACTCCAACCCTGCCGCCATCGTTTCCGAGGGCTGCCGCGTGCTGCGTCCCAACGCTCGCATCATCAACATCTGCGACATGCCGATCGCAATCATCGACGTGGTTTGCGCCGCGCTCGATATCGACAAGAAGGATGTCGAGTACGATTACTTTGGCCTCAACCACTTTGGTTGGTTCACCTCGATCCGCCACAAGGGCGAGGAGGTACTCCCGCAGCTGCGCGAGTACATCAAGGAGCACCAGATCCTGCTGCCCGATTCCTACCTCAAGGGCATGGGCTCGCTGATGGCCAAGAAGCCCGAGGAGGCCACCGACGAGCACCCCGAGCAGAACCGCCACACCAAGGGCAGCTGGTACTACGTCTGGAAGGGCGAGTACGAGATCATGGAGTGCTTCCCGGAGTACCTGCCCAACACGTATCTGAACTACTACCTGCAGCAGAAGGAGTTCGTCGAGCATTCCAACCCCGAGCGCACCCGTGCTAACGAGGTTGAGGAGACGCGTGAGAAGAACCTCTTTGATGGTATCGATCACTACGAGAAGACGGGCGAGATCGACGAGAGCACGTTCTATGCGGGTAGCCACGGCGACTGGATTGCCGACCTGGCCATCGCTCTGAAGAACGACACCAAGCAGCGTTTCCTGGTCATTTGCGAGAACAAGGGCGCCATCCCCAACATGCCCTACGACGCTATGGTCGAGCTGCCTGCCTACATTGGCAAGAACGGCCCCGAGGTCATCAGCCGCGACAACATTCCGCTGTTCCAGCAGGGCCTCATGATGCAGCAGCTGAACTCCGAGAAGCTCATTGTCGAGGCTACGATCGAGGGCTCGTACGAGAAGGCGCTTAAGGCCTTTACGCTCAACAAGACCGTGCCGTCGATGAAGGTCGCCAAGGAGGTTCTCGACGACATGATCGAGGCCAACAAGGGTTACTGGCCCGAGCTTAAGTAAAAGCAACAGGGTCGCTGACCGCATGCCTGGAGCAATGCCCCGTCCACGTGATTGCGTGGGCGGGGCATTGTCATTTGGTAATGCGTTTTAGCAAATATGGCATTTATCTGCGGCAATGTTCTATTTCACCGCTGAGGGTGACATTTTATACCGCCTGCCGAACCGTATGGAGACCTCACAACTTTTTAGGTCAGTGTTGTGCGTGTAGCAATTTCGCCCGGCCTCGCCTCCGGGCTGCCATGTGAGAGGGGATCTTATGGCTCGACTGCACGTAATGGAACGCAGCCACGCTCAGGCCGTCATGGACGACCTGCGCGATGCGCTCGGACGTCGTCTGGCGGTGAGTTCGCTCGCCCCGTGTCCCGTTGAGTTTACGGCAGCGCTCGTCAACCTGTGCTCCACCCAGAGCTGCGGCAAGTGTACACCCTGCCGCGTGGGCCTGAGCGCGCTGAGTGATCTGCTCGCCGATGTGCTCGAGGGCCGCGCCGACGAGTCCACGCTCAATCTGATCGAGCGCACCGCCCGCACCATCTATCTTTCGAGCGACTGCGCCATCGGTTACGAGGCCGGTGCCATGGCGCTTACGGCTATCCGCGGTTTCCGCGACGATTTTGAGCACCACATTCGCGAGCACTCCTGCGGCTTTGACCGCGAGGCCCGCGTCCCGTGCGTCTCGGGCTGCCCGGCGCACGTCGACATTCCCGGGTACATTTCGCTGGTCGAGGCCGGCCGCTATGCCGATGCCGTCAAGGTCATCCGCAAGAACAACCCGCTGCCGCTCGTTTGCGGCCTGGTGTGCGAGCATCCCTGCGAGATGCACTGCCGTCGCGGCATGGTCGACGATCCCATGAACATCCTCGCCCTCAAGCGTTTTGCCGTTGAGCACAGCGGCCTTAACGATTACAAGCCCAGCGTGGCCGACAACACCGGCAAGCGCATCGCCGTGATTGGCGGCGGCCCGGCCGGCCTTTCCTGCGCCTACTACCTGGCCGTGATGGGCCATAAGGTGACCATCTTTGAGCAGCGCCGCCGCCTGGGCGGCATGCTTCGCTATGGCATTCCCAGCTACCGTCTGCCGCGCGAGCGCCTGCAGGCCGAGATCGACTGGATCTTGAGCGCCGGCATCGACGTGGAACTCGACCACTCCGTCAACGGCGAGGAGCTTGCCCGCCTGCGCGACGAGTTCGATGCCGTCTACCTGGCTATTGGCGCCCACAGCGATAAGAAGCTCGGCCTTCCGGGTGAAGAGGCGCCCGGCGTGGAGTCGGCCGTCAAGATGCTGCGTGCCATCGGCGACGACGTGCTGCCCGACCTGAGCGGCCGGCGCGTGTGCGTCATCGGCGGCGGCAACGTGGCCATGGACGTGGCTCGCTCTGCCGTGCGCTGCGGTGCCGAAAAGGTAAGCATCGTCTACCGGCGCCGCATCTGCGATATGACGGCCCAGGACGCCGAGATCGCCGGTGCCCAGGCCGAGGGCTGCGAGGTTTTGGAACTCACCGCACCGCTCGCTATTGAGACGGGCGAGGAAGGTCGCGTGAGTGGCCTGCGCGTGCAGCCGCAGATTATCGGCGAGCCCCGTCGTGGGCGTCCGGCCCCGCGTGCCGCCGCCACGCCCGAGCGCGTCATTCCCTGCGAGCGCGTGTTTGTGGCCATTGGCCAGGACATCGATTCCAAGCCGTTTGAGGACATGGGCATCGCCTGTAAGTGGGGCTGCGTGGTCACCGATTCGGATGGCGCCGTGCCTAACTTCGATGGCCTCTTTAGCGGCGGCGACTGCCAGACCGGTCCCGCCACCGTCATCCGGGCCATCAACGCCGGCCGCGTTGCTTCGGCAAACATCGATCGCTACCTGGGCTTTGACCACAAGATCAAGCTCGACGTGGAGCTGCCGACCGTGCAGTTTAAGGGCAAGCACGAGTGCGGCCGCTGCGAGCTGGGCGAGCGCGAGGCCGGCGAGCGCATCCACGATTGGAATCTGGTCGAGCAGGGCCTCACCGAGGAGGAGGCACGCCAGGAGGCAAGCCGCTGCCTGCGTTGCGACCACTTTGGCTTTGGCGCGTTCCGCGGAGGGAGGAACCTGGAATGGTAGAGCTCAACAAAACCACCGTCGGCGACAACAGCGAAAACGGAGCGCACAACATGGTCAAGCTCACTATCGATAATTGCGAGGTCGTGGTGCCCGAGCGCACCACGATCCTGGACGCGGCCAAGTCCGTCGGCATCCAGATTCCCACCCTGTGCTACCTGCGCGATCTAAACGAGATCGGCGGTTGCCGCGTGTGCGTGGTCGAGGTTGAGGGCTGCGACCAGCTGGTTGCCGCCTGCAACAACTACGTGCTCGACGGCATGGTGGTCCGCACCAACAGCCCCAAAGCCCGCGAGGCGCGTCGCACCAACGTGCAGCTGCTGCTGTCCCAGCACGACTCGCGCTGTACGAGCTGCGTGCGCAGTGGTAACTGCAACCTGCAGACCATCGCCAACGACCTGGGCATCTTCTATCTGCCGTACGAGCAGCACCTGGCACGCGAAGGCTGGGATTTCGATTTTCCCATCATCCGCGATAACGACAAGTGCATTAAATGCATGCGCTGCATCAAGGTGTGCGAGAGCGTGCAGGGCTTAGGGATTTGGGATCTGACCAACCGCGCCACGCATACCGCCGTGGGCACCCGTGGGCGTGCGTCGATCGGCAAGACCGATTGCGTCGCGTGCGGTCAGTGCATCACGCATTGCCCGACGGGTGCCCTGCGCGAGCGTGACGATACCGAGACCGTGTTCGATGCTCTCGCCGATCCCGACAAGATCGTGCTGGTGCAGATCGCGCCTGCCGTGCGTAGCGCCTGGGGCGAGGAGCTCGGCATTCCGCGCGAGGAGGCTACCGTCGAGCGCTTGGCCTGCGCACTGCGCCGCGTTGGCTTTGAGTACGTGTTCGACACCGATTTCTCGGCCGACCTCACCATTATGGAAGAGGGCTCCGAACTGCTCGAGCGCCTGGGTAAGGCCGCCAAGGGCGAGGGTGACAGCCGCGGCTGGCCCATGTTTACGAGTTGCTGCCCGGGCTGGGTGCGCTTTGTGAAGGCGCGCTATCCGGAGTTTGTCGACAGCCTGTCCACGTCCAAGTCGCCGCAGCAGATGTTCGGCGCTATCGCCAAGACCTACTACGCCAAGGCGCTGGGCGTGGAGCCCGAGCGTCTGTTTGTGGTGTCCGTGATGCCGTGCACGGCCAAGAAGGCCGAGTGCGCGCTACCGAGCATGGTGGGCGAGGATGGCACGCCCGATGTGGACGTTGCGCTGACGGTGCGCGAGATGGTGCGCATGATCCGCGCGAACCACGTGAGCGTGGATACGCTGGATGAGGAGCCGCTCGATACGCCGCTGGGCTTTGGCACGGGCGCGGGTGTGATCTTTGGCGCCACGGGCGGCGTGATGGAGGCCGCCGTGCGCTCGGCCTATTACCTGGTGACGGGTAAGAACCCCGACGCGGATTTCTTTACCGACGTGCGCGGACTTGACGGCTGGAAGGAAGCCGTGGCCGATATCGATGGCACCAAGGTGCGCGTCGCCGTGGCACACGGGCTGGGTAACGCCGCCCGTCTGCTCGACGCGATTCGCGACGGCCGCGTGAGCTATGACTTCGTCGAGGTCATGGCATGCCCGGGTGGCTGCGTCGGTGGCGGCGGTCAGCCCATCCATGACGGCTGCGAGCTGGCAGCCGAACGCGGTCAGGTGCTGTGGGGCCTGGATGCCGCTGCGGACATTCGCTTCTCGCACGAGAATCCCGATGTCCAGGCGTGCTACCGCGAGTTTTTGGGCGCGCCGCTCTCGCCGCTGGCCGAGGAGCTGCTGCATACCGACCATCACGCCTGGTCGATGCCCAACGAGGGGAAGTGCTAACGATGCGCGCGTTTAATGTTGAGCTGTCGCGCCGGGGATTTGCCTCGGCGCTTGCCGCGGGTGCGCTGTCGCTTGCGCTGGCTGGCTGCGGCGGCGGAGCTGCGGGGGCCGGGTCTGCTGCGGGTTCGGCTGCCGGGTCTGCCGCTGACGGTGCCGCTGCCGAGCCGGTCGAGGTGCACGTCGCCTCGCTCAAGGGGCCGACCTCGATTGGCCTGGTGCAGTTTATGGATCAGGCCGCAAACGGCGAGACGGACAATGAGTTCGACTTTGCGATCAACACCGCCGCTGACGAGATTGTGCCCAAGGTCATTCAGGGCGATATCGACATTGCCCTGGTGCCGGCCAACGTGGCGAGCGTGCTCTACAACAAGACCGAGGGCGCGGTGCAGGTCATCGACATCAACACGCTGGGCGTGCTGAACGTGGTGACGGGCGACGCGAGTGTGGCCTCGTTTGGCGATCTGGCGGGCCATACCGTCTATATGACGGGCAAGGGCACCACGCCGGAGTACGTCATGAACTACTTACTGGAGCGCGCGGGCCTGACCGGCCAGGTTACGCTCGAGTTTAAGAGTGAGCCCACCGAGGTGCTGTCGGCCCTGCTTGCCGACCCGTCCGCCGTGGGCGTGCTGCCGGAGCCGTTCAAGACCGCTGCCATCGCAAAGAGCGAAGGCAAGCTGTCGGCTCCGGTAAGCCTGACCGATGTGTGGGATGAGCTGGCGGGTGACACGGGTTCGCGCCTGCTGACGGGCGTGACCGTGGTGCGCCGCGCGTTTGCCGAGGAACATCCCGAGGCTGTGGCGGAGTTCTTGAGCTGTCACGCGGCGAGCGTTAAGGCCGTCAATGCGGCGCCGGCAGACTGGGCGCAGGCCGTGGTCGATGCCGGCATCGTGGACAACGCCAAGATCGCCGAGAAGGCGATTCCCGGGTGCATGCTTGTGTGCCAGACGGGGAAGGATATGAAGACGGCGCTCGGCGGGTACCTGCAGGTGCTGGCCGATGCGGACGCGAGCGCCGTGGGCGGCAAGCTCCCGGCTGACGATTTCTACCACATGGAGTAGCCCGTGCGTGCGTTTGCTCGACAAATGACAGAGCGTATGAAGGCGGTGGCGGCAGCAGGTGCCGTCGCCGCCTTTTGGCTTGCCGTGTGGGTCTTCGCGGCGGCGCTGGTGGCGCAGCCACTGATCTTGCCGGGGCCGGGTGCTGTTGCCTTGGCGCTGCTGCGCCTGGTGTGCGATGGCGGTACCTGGGCGATTTTGGCGGGCTCGGGCGCGCGAATATTGGGCGGACTGGCGCTTGCCGCGGTGTGTGGTGGCGTGCTTGCCGGGATTTCGTCACGTTCGCGGGCGTTTGCGCACCTGGTGGCTCCGGCGCTGTCATTTGTAAAGGCGACGCCGGTCGCCTGCGTTGTGGTCCTGTTGCTTATCTGGCTGGGATCGGCGCGTGTGAGCATCGCGGCGGTCTTTTTGATGGCGCTGCCGGGCGTGTATTTTTCGCTGGCCGAGGGCTTGGCACAGGTGAATAAACCGCTGGAGCAGATGTTCCGCCTACATGGCGTGCGGGGCTGGCGCCTGTTTTGCGCCCACACCTGGCGCGAGGTGCTGCCGTTTGCGCTTTCGTGCGCCCGTGCCGTGATCGGCATGAGCTGGAAGGCCGGCGTGGCGGCGGAGCTGATCGGCATGGCGGTGGGCACCGTAGGCGAGCGCATCTATCAGGCAAGCTTTTGATTGAGACGGCTGATTTGCTGGCGTGGACCGTGCTGGTCGTTGCCGCCTCGTGGGCGTGCGAGCGCGTGCTGGTGTGGCTGCTGCGGGTTTCGGGACCCGTGGCGTGGCGCGTGGCCGTGCGGGCGCATGGGCGCGGCGCTCGCGGTTGTGTGGGCGACTCTGCTGGCGGTGGGGCTGCAGCGGAGCTTGCGCTTGCCGTGGGCGATCGCGCGCCCTGGGCGCCGGCGCTGGATGGTCTGGTGCTCAACGTGCCTGCGGGTGGGCGCATCTGTGTGATGGGTGCTTCGGGCATGGGCAAGTCGACGCTGATTTCGTTGGCAGCGGGGGAGTGCGCGCCGTGCTCGATGGTGTTTCAGGATGCCCGCTTGGTCGAGTCCGCCTCGGCGCTGGATAACGTGCTGGTGTGCGCCGATGCGCGTGTGGATGCTTCGAGCGCCGCGGCATTGCTGCGCCTGCTGGTGCCGGGAGTCGATGTGGATGCTCGCGTGGCCGAGCTTTCGGGCGGGCAGCGCCGTCGCGTCGAGATTGCTCGAGCCCTGCTGTGCCCGGGCGGCGCGGTGATTCTTGACGAGCCCTTTACCGGCCTGGATGCCGCCGCGCGCGATGCGACGACCAAGGTCGTGCTCGACCTGCTCGACGGCCGCACGCTCTTGCTTGCCACGCACGACGCCGCCGACGCTCAGACCCTCGATATCTCGGACATCATCACGCTCTAAAAACTAACTCAGCAACAAAATGATTCGTTTTCCTCCGTCCCCATGGGGTCGGGTGTGTTATTCTATCTGCGGGGTAATACTTAGAAATACCAAGTAATACCAACGTCGCAGAAACAAACTCCGGATGCGGGCCAATCGGGTTGCCTTCACAGCCCGTCGCCCAGCCGCGTGGCCCGCATCTATCCGCACTACCGTCGTTTCAAAAAGGAAGCGCCATGGCAGAACACATGACCCCCGTAGTCGCGAAGGTCTTGCCCGAGGAGAAGGCAGCCTTCGCGGCGGCAACTCAGCTCGTGGGCACCACGCCGTCCAACGCCATCCGCATGTTTATCGCTGCGTTCAATCGCCGCGGCACCTTTCCGTTTGACATCTCGCCCAACGGGGCCTTTGGCAAAGAGTGTCCCCAACAGCTAGTCGTTGAAGAACGTCCCCAATGACTAGTCGTCGGGAGGAGGTTGGCATGCTCAATGCGATGATTTGGGCGCTTGCCTGTTTTGGCGTCGTCGCTGCCGATATTGCCCTGAGCGTCGTTTTGTTCTCCGCCCTTGGCGTCGCATCGGTGTTCATGGGTTTTTCGATCGATGACCTCGACATTCAATTGCTTCAGGCCGTCGCGCAGACAGCATCGTTTTTGATGGCGCTGCTGTGGTGGCGTTATCTGTGGCCGCGTTCGTTTATGGCACGCCGGCAAAGCGAGCACCCGCTCGGCGGGGGAGCGCGTGGGGCGTGGAAACGCATCGCCTGCGTTATCGTGATCGGCCTGGCCCTGCAGGTGGTCGTTGGCTACGTGACCGACGCCGTGCTGTCGCTGTTGCCCGAGGCCGCGGCCGACTACAGCGAGCTTGTCGAGGAAACAGGCATGGGCGACACCAACTATCTCGCCGTCCTGACTACGGTGCTCGGCGCCCCATTTTGTGAAGAGCTGCTGGTGCGTGGCATTATTTTTGAGTTTTCGCTCCGAGCGTTTAATCCGCAGTGCCGCCCACTTTGGAAGCGCCGGCGTCGTGCGAGCGCGCAGGACGGCGCCATGGTGCCCTGGGCGGCCCCAAGCACGTGGGGTATCGCCGCGGCGATTGTGCTGCAGGCGGCAATCTTCGGTTTTATGCACATGAATTGGGTGCAGGGTTGCTACGCGGGTGCCGTCGGCCTCATCTTTGGTTGGGTGCTCGTGACGACCGGAAAGCTCCGCTACACGATCCTGCTGCACTTTGCCTTTAATGCCGGGTCGTATCTCATGACGTTGCTCTGGTTTGTGAACACGCCGTTCGACGTGGCGGTCACGGTTGCCATCGCCGGCTTTGTGCTGGTAGAGGCAATGCGCTCGCTGCACCACGCGTGTGGGACGGACGCAGCGAGCGCATTGCTGCCCTAGTTGCGACGCCCGCCTCCGTTGGCGCCCTGACGCCCCTGGGCCGCGCGATTGCGACCGGCAGTGTTTTGCGCGCGCGACATGCCGCCGTGCCCCTTGCTGCCCTTAGGTCCCTTGCCGGCACCGCTAGCGCCACCGTGCGGTTTACCGCCCTTCTTGCCGGTGCCGTGTCCGCCGCCGGCCGATGTCTCGCCCGGGCGTGGCGGCACGGGGCGAATCAGGCAATGCTTGGTGTAGCCAATCAGGTCACGACGCCCAGCCTTTTCCAGTGCCTCGCGCACGAGCTTGTAGTTCTCGGGCTTGCGATATTGGATGAGCGCGCGCTGCATGGCCTTCTCGTGCGGGTCGCGTGCCACGTAGATCGGCTGCATGGTGCGCGGGTCCACGCCGGTGTAGTACATGCACGTCGACATGGTGGACGGCGTGGGGTAGAAGTCCTGCACCTGCTCGGGCATGTAGCCCATGTCGCGCACGGCTTCGGCAAGGTCCACGGCTTCCTTCATGGTTGAGCCCGGGTGGCTCGATATCAGATACGGCACCACGTACTGCTTGAGTCCGTATTCGCGGTTCAAGCGCTCAAATTTACGGCAGAACGCGTCGTAGACGGCGCGGCTCGGCTTGCCCATCACGGACAGCACCGCATCGCTCACGTGCTCGGGTGCTACGCGTAGCTGGCCCGAAACGTGGTGCTCCAGCAGCTCGCGCAAAAACTCGTCCGAGGCATCGGCCATGGTGTAGTCAAAGCGGATGCCGCTGCGCACGAAGACCTTTTTGACGCCCGGCAGCTGGCGCAGGTCGCGCAGCAACTGTGTGTAGCCGCTCTCGTCGACCACCATGTTCTTGCACACACTCGGCCACAGGCAGCGCTTGTTCTTGCACACGCCGTGCTTGAGCTGCTTGTCGCAGGCCGGGCGGCTAAAGTTTGCCGTCGGTCCGCCCACGTCGTTGATATAGCCCTTAAACTCGGGGTCGTGCGTGAGCAGCTCGGCCTCGCGCATGATCGAGTCGTGGCTGCGCATCTGCAACACGCGGCCCTGGTGGAAGGTGAGGGCGCAAAATGAGCACTCACCAAAACAGCCACGGTTGGAGCTAATGGAAAACTTGATTTCGGCAAAGGCCGGCACGCCGCCCGCTGCGTCGTAATCGGGATGCCAATCGCGTGCGTAGGGGAGCTCGGCCACCTCGTCCATCTCATCGG
>CAJLUE010000036.1 GCA_905209765.1 uncultured Collinsella sp.
TTAAGATGAGCTTTGGCGAGTCCGTCGGTCCGTGGCGCAAGCACGACGAGGTCTTTAACGTCAACAAGGCACACCGCGCCGCCGCCGACGCGGGCGATGCCGAGGAACGCCGCCGTGCGCGTCGCAATGGCGCTGCCGACCGACAGCTCATCTCGGTCACCGATGACAGCAAGGGTGCTGGCAAGCACGCTAAGAAATAGTAAAAAGAGGTAACTATGGCAGAAAACAAAGACGAACAGCTCACCGACGAGGAGCTGGCACAGCTTCAGCTGGCAGAGGAGAACGAGAACGCCGTCGACCGTCTGGTCCAGGAGCTCGGCTGCCCCACGCGCCGCATTCGCCAGTTTGCCGCCCGCGTGCTGCACCTGCTTGCCGAGCGCGATCCGCAGCGCGTCGTGCCCTGCGTCCCCGCGCTGATCGAGGCGCTCGACCGCCCCGAGGCTCAGACCCGCTGGGAGGCCCTCGATGCCCTGACGGCGCTTGCCACCACCTGTCCCGAGCAGCTGGGCGATGCCTTTGAGGGCGCCGAGACCGCACTGTTCGACGAGATTTCCTCCACGCTGCGCTATGCCGCCTTCCGCCTGCTGTGCGTGTGGGGCGCCACGAGCGTCGAGCGTTCGCGCGAGGCTTGGCCCATCCTGGACGAGGCTATCCAGTGCTACCACGGCGACCTCGAGTATCGCGACATGCTCGGTTGCCTGTACGAGTTTGGCCAGGGCGAGATCGACGCCGAGGTCGCCGAGAAGCTTGCGCTGCGCCTTAAGTTCGATGCCGAGAACGGCAAGGGCAGCTATCTCAAAGCCCGTTCGAGCGAGATTTGCGAAATGCTTGTTAAACGCTTTGACCTTGATCTCTCCAAAAAGAAGAAGCGTGCTAGCGTTAAAAAATCTGACGACGCCGAAAACGAGGAGTAACAGATTATGGCGCACGATGTAGTCCTGATTCCCGGTGACGGTATCGGTCCCGAGATTACGCAGGCCATGCGCCGCGTGGTCGAGGCCACCGGTGTCCAGATCAATTGGAATGTCCAGGAGGCCGGTGCCGGCGTCATGGACGAGTTTGGCACGCCACTGCCCCAGCACGTGCTCGATGCGGTCGCCGAGACCAAGGTTGCCATCAAGGGCCCCATCACCACGCCGGTCGGCACGGGTTTCCGCAGCGTTAACGTGGCCCTGCGCAAGCACTTCGACCTGTACGCCTGCGTGCGCCCCTGCCTGTCGCAGCCGGGCGACGGCTCGCGCTTCCGCGACGTCGACCTGGTCATCGTGCGTGAGAACACCGAGGACCTCTACGCCGGGATCGAGTTCGATGAGGGCGCTGCCGAGGTCGAGGAGCTCTCACAGCTTGTCGAGCGCTCGGGTCAGAAGACCTTCGCCGCCGATTCCGCCATCTCAATTAAGCCCATCTCCATCGCCAAGAGCCGCCGCATTGTGGAGTACGCCTTTGAGTACGCCCGCCGCTGCGGCCGTAAAAAGGTGACGGCCGTGCACAAGGCCAACATTATGAAGGCGACCGATGGCCTGTTCCTGCGCGTTGCGCGCGAGGTGGCCGCCAACTATCCCGATATTGAGTTCAACGACAAGATCGTCGACGCCACCTGCATGGGCCTGGTCCAGAACCCCAACGACTTCGATGTCCTGGTGCTGCCCAACCTGTACGGCGATATCGTCAGCGACCTGTGCGCCGGCCTGGTAGGTGGCCTGGGTATGGCCCCCGGCTCCAACATCGGTGCCGACTGCGCCATCTTCGAGGCAACGCATGGCTCCGCGCCCGATATCGCTGGCCAGGATATCGCCAACCCCACGGCCGAGATTCTGTCTGCGGCTATGATGCTCGATCATCTGGGCGAGAACGATGCGGCCAATCGTATCCGCGCCGCCGTGTCCGCCACGCTCGACGAGGGTAAGCAGGTTACCGGCGACGTGCGTCGTGCCCAGACCGGCTCCGTCGAGGGCGCCGTGGGCACGCAGGCCTTTGCCGATGCCGTTATCGCGCACCTGGCCTAAGACATGCAGGCTGCAAACGCCTAAATAGTACTTAAGTGTTTGCGTATAACCTAAGAATCAATACGCCCGGCGCTCTGCCGGGCGTATTCTATTGGGGACTATGTTTCCTAACAAGGAGTAACTGATATGGGTCTGATTCAAAAGAAGGACGAGAAGGACGAGATCGACGGCATCCAGATCATCGAGCGCGGCGAAGGCCCCGACGGTGACGAGGACGAGAAGATCGACCTGGTCGCCGGTACGTCTGCCGAGCACATTGCTGCCGGCACGACGGCCGAGGAGGAGGACGCCCGTCTGGAGGCTCAGATTGCCGCGGATGCCGCTGACGAGAATCTGATGCCCGAGGCCCAGGATGAGGACGACGATATCCTGGGTTCCGATGAAGACGATCGCGTATCCAAGCACAAGAAGACGATGATTGCCGCCTTTGTGGTTGCCGTCGTGATCGCTGCGGTGGTCGGCTTCTTTATCGGCAACGGTGGTTTTGGCGGCAAGGGTGTCGGCTCGGCGACCCTGACCGAGGACCAGCTCGATTCGACCGTGGCAAGCTATAGCTACAACGGCAAGAAGAGTGATATCACCGCGCGCGAGGCCATCGAGAGCCAGTACAGCCTCGATACCGTCAAGGATAGTGATGGCAACTACACCGCTCCCTCTGCCGACGTCATCCTGTCCTACGTGCGCAACAAGATCCTGCTCGATGCCGCCGAGGACGAGGGCATTACCGTCTCTTCCAAGGAGATGAAGCAGTACGCCGAGGATTCCATCGGCACTTCTGACTACAAGACCATGGCCACGCAGTATGGCGTGTCCAAGGACCAGGCCAAGCAGATCGTCCGCCAGTCCGCGAAGCTGCAGAAGCTCTACAAGAAGAAGGTGGGCGATAGCTCCGCAAGCATGCCGACCGCTCCGACCGAGCCTTCTGACGGCAATGAGGACACCGCGAGCAAGGACTACGCCGATTACATCATCAAACTTGCCGGCGACGAGTGGGATAGCGAAAAGGGCACCTGGAAGGACGCCGATAGCACCTACGCTAAGGCCTTCGCTGACGATGCCTTTACGGCCGATAGCGCTACCTACAAGCAGGCCATGACCGCCTATTACACCGCCTACCAGCAGTACTCTTCGCAGGCTTCGAGTGCCAGCTCCAAGTGGACCGAGTACGCCAACGGCCTCTACGCCAAGGCCAATATCAGCATCTACGGCCTGTTTGCGTAAAGAGTCGCACGGCTCATCGAGCATCTAGCCGATAGACAGCAGAAAGTCCGCCAGTACGGAAGTCGTTCTGGCGGACTTTTTGCGTTGAGGGCGTGATTGGCGGCTTAATTATGGCTATTCATCTTTAAGTCCAAAAAGGTTATCGGCTTCATCGTCAGGCATATATTCCAGTACATCGCCCGGTTGGCAGTCGAGTGCCCGGCATATCGCGTCAAGAGTTGAAAAACGTATGGCAGAAACCTTGCCCGTCTTAATGCGTGACATATTGACCTGGGAGATGCCCACGCGTCCCGCAAGCTCTTTGGATGAGATCTTGCGTTCGGCGAGCATGCGGTCAAGCCGCAGAATAATCATGGATTCCCCCTAGAGCAACTCGTCATCTTGTTTTTGCAGGATATACCCGTAGCGGAAGATGCTGGCAATCAGGCAAATAATCAGGCCCGCAAAGAGCATGGAGGGCTCGAATAACTGGCCGGCGAACGCATCCGTAAAGCTGCCGCCAAATCCTGAGAGTATCATTCCCGTGATTACGGCACCAAGAAGCCTCACGGCAACGCCGCCGATAAGGAATAAATGTCCTACTCGACGAAGTGTCTGGTTACATTCAAGGTCAAAGGGCCTGCCTTCCTTTTCAATGTTTAAGAAAAGCCTGCGCACGCTTAGCGCGATGGTAAGCGCGAGGCATGTCATCAAGAGGCTCCCTATGGCAGTGTGACCATCGTGTGCGACGAGCATAAGTGGGGTCTGCGCATCGGTACCGACGATAGCCAGGCACGGCCCTTCGCCGCCTTGAAGTTCTACGGATTGGAGACACGACCCTTGGGAGAGGCTAGGCAATACGAGTAGAAGGTCAATCGCAATGACTGCGAGAAGTCCCAGAGCGAGCGCCACGGTGGTGCAGATTGTGGCCCATTTGCAGATGCGAGTGAGCTTCCTCAGATCGGCTATTGCCTGTTCACGGTCGATGGCTTCATTCGATTTGGATACGTTCCAGCGGATCATAGCTCCTCCAACCAATGTCTTGGATGATACTTGTATCTCATATCATATTTAATGATAAACGATAAACAATTACAGATTAGAGTAAGTAATGTTTGTGAGACGAATAGCGAGAGCTATGGCTCATTTTGGGTGTCGGAGTTTGGCGCGCGGGGGATGAGGACAAATGTCAAAACTTCCCTTGATCGCGCAAGCGCTCCATTGTGTTTCCCTAATTCATCTGGGAAAACGACTGCAAACGATTGCAAGTAACCGGTGAACGGTCGAAAACTACCGTTCACCGATAATCTCAAAACTGGTTCTAACTGGTATTAAGTCAAAAAGACCAATTCACATATCTTCACAATGACCTGCAATTTTTCTACACGCTATTTTTAGCCGCCCTGCGTTGTTTAGACACAGGAAAAGATCCGATCTTTTGCCAAAGCATTTCGGAACGGTTTCAAAACCGCAGGTAGAAGTGTTAACGACCGGTAAACGGTCGATTTATCACCGTGAGCGGTGCAAAAACGTTTTACCGTATGAATCAACGAAAGCGACCTCTTCTGGGGTGATATAGTGACAACAACACATCACGTGGTTACTACCAGTTTAGAAACCACTGGTCTTCAAAGTACGCTTTCTAAGAAGCTTTAAGGGCGAGCGCCCGCTGGCTTCCGAAAATCATCGGACTCAGATCGTACACACCTTCGGAAGGGAAATTTGAATGGTTGGCTTTATTCTTACCGGTCATGGACAGTTCGCACCCGGCCTCGCAAGCGCTATCGCTATGGTTGCTGGCGACCAGCCCGCTTTTACCGTCGTTCCTTTTGAGGGCGACCAGGCTGCTTCCTACGGTGAGGATCTCCGCGCCGCTATTACCGCCATGCGCGATGAGTGCGATGGCGTGCTCGTCTTTACCGACCTGCTTGGTGGCACCCCGTTCAACCAGGCGATGATGATTGCCCAGGATGTCGACAACGTCGAGGTTCTGACCGGCACCAACCTTCCCATGGTTATTGAGCTTCTGTTCCTCCGCGGCAACGCCACGCTCGCCGAGCTTGGCGAGCAGGCCGTGACCGTTGGCCAGACGGGCATCACCGCCCAGACGGTCGCATCCGTTGCCGGCTCCGACGAAGAGGATATCTTCGGCGACGAGGACGGCATCTAATGGCCGATTTCGGAGCCAACGTCCTGAGCTCCTCGGTCGCCCTTTTAGGTCTGCTTGTCATCATGGGCTTGATTTACACCATCTGGTCGCAAATCAACATGAAGAAGAAGCAGAAGTACTTCAAGGAGCTGCACACCGAGCTCAAGCCGGGTCAAGAGGTTCTTTTCGCCGGCGGTATCTACGGAACCGTCAAAGGCATCGAAGGCGAGAAGGTCCAGATCAAAGTCCGATCCGGAGCCGTCGTAGATGTTTCGCGTTACGCGATTCAGGAGATCAAGTAACTGTCGTCAGCAAATAACGAAAGGAAGCTGATCAACATGGCAGAACCCAACATTCTTCTTACCCGCATCGATAACCGACTGGTTCATGGTCAGGTTGCCACCCAGTGGAACTCCACCCTGGGCTCCAACCTCATCCTCGTCGCCAACGACGACGTGGCGTCCAACACCATGCGCCAGAACCTCATGAAGATGGCCGCTCCCGCCGGCGTCGCTACGCGTTTCTTCTCTCTGCAGAAGACCATCGACGTCATTGGCAAGGCGAGCCCGCGCCAGAAGATCTTCATCGTGGCCGAAACACCGGAAGACGTGCTTACGCTCGTCAAGGGCGGTGTGCCTATAAAGAAGGTAAACATCGGCAACATGCACATGTCGGAAGGAAAGCGCCAAGTCGCCACCTCCGTCGCAGTTAACGACGAGGATGTCGCTGCGTTTAAAGAGCTGCAGGAATTGGGGGTGGAGTTGGAGATCAGGCGCGTTCCGAGCACGCCTGTTGAGGACACGAGCAAGCTCTTCTCGTAATCCTCGTGATCCACGTTGTCAGGAGTGAAACCCTGACATTCTGTACGTGAAATCCAAAGTGCGTACATACATTTTGAAAGGAGGAGCAAGATGGAATACTCGATCATCCAGATCGCTCTGGTCTTCGTCGTCACGTTCATCGCGGCAATCGACCAGTTTGACTTCCTCGAGTCTCTCTATCAGCCCATCGTCACCGGCGCCGTCATCGGTCTTATCCTTGGCGACCTCAACACCGGTCTTCTCGTGGGTGGTACCTATCAGCTCATGACGATCGGCAACATGCCGATCGGAGGCGCTCAGCCGCCTAACGCCGTCATCGGCGGCATCATGGCAGCCATTCTCGCTATCGCCACGGGCCTCGAGCCCAACGCGGCAGTCGGTCTCGCCATTCCGTTCGCTCTGCTTGGCCAGCTCGGCGTTACCCTGGTCTTCACGCTTATGTCCCCGCTTATGTCCACGGCCGATAACATGGCTCACAACGCGGACACCAAGGGCATCGAGCGCCTGAACTACTTCGCCATGGCTCTGCTCGGCCTGATCTTCGCTGTCGTCGTCACCCTGTTCTTCATCGCTGGCGCTACCATTGGTCAGACCATCGCTTCCGCCATCCCGACTTGGCTGCAGACCGGTCTGTCCGCTGCAGGCGGCATGATGCGCTTCGTCGGCTTCGCCGTCCTGCTCAAGGTTATGATGAACCGCGATATGTGGGGCTTCTTCCTCATGGGCTTTGGCCTCGCGCTCATCACCGTTGCCAACGATTCGCTGGCAACCCCTGCTCTGCTCATCCTCGCTCTCATCGGCTTCGGCATCGCTTTCTGGGACTTCCAGCAGCAGACCGAGCTGAAGGGTGCAGCTGTTTCTGACGGAGGTGACTTCGAAGATGGCATCTAATGAGTATGTGATCCCGGAGCACTACGAGGATCTCACTCCTGCTCCGCAGCTCGACCAGAAGACCCTCAACAAGATGGCTTGGCGCTCCTGCTTCCTGCAGGCATCGTTCAACTACGAGCGCATGCAGGCCGCTGGCTGGCTCTACTCCATCATCCCCGGTCTGGAGAAGATCCACACCAACAAGAACGACCTCGCGGCTTCCATGAGCCACAACCTGGAGTTCTTCAACACCCACCCGTTCCTTGTCACCTTTGTTATGGGCATCGTGCTTTCGCTCGAGCAGAACAAGGTTGACATCCCCACGATCCGCGCCGTCCGCGTCGCCGCAATGGGCCCGCTCGGTGGTATCGGTGACGCCCTGTTCTGGCTGACGCTCGTGCCTATCACGGCCGGCATCACCTCCAACATGGCCATCAACGGCAACGCCGCTGCACCGATCATCTTCCTGGTGATCTTCAACGTCGTCCAGTTCGCTCTGCGCTTCTGGCTCATGAACTGGTCCTACAAGCTTGGCACCAGCGCTATTGACGCTCTGACCGCCAACATGCAGGCCTTCACGCGTGCCGCTTCCATCATGGGCGTCTTCGTCGTCGGTTGCCTGGTCGTCACCATGGGTGGCACCCAGATCAACCTCCAGATCCCCAACGGCACCACCCGTGGTCTCTCCGCTACTACCGTGATCGTCTCCGAGAAGGAGGCCGAGAACTTCACCGGTATGGAGGGCATCGATACCGAGACCGCTGAGGCCGGTACCATCGCCATGACCGATAAGGACGGCAACGCCCTTACCGCTTCCGATGCCGACGGCAACGCTGTCGAGTGCGGCGTCACCGATCTGGGTAACGGCATGGAGTCCGTGACCTACGGCACCGTTACCGAGGATCCGGTCAACTTCTCTGTTGCCGACACCCTCAACACCATCGTCCCGAAGCTCGTCCCGCTTATGCTTACGCTGCTGCTTTACTACATGTTCGCTAAGCACAGCTGGACCCCGACCAAGGGCATTCTCCTGCTCTTCGTCCTTGGCATCCTGGGCGCTGGCCCGCTTGGTCTCTGGCCGAGCATCTGGTAAGGCTCTAGCTTGAGGGGTGTGTCCCTACGCGGCTCACACCCCGACCCCTTAAGCCATGTGTATGTTAAAAGCCGCGTGCTCGAAAGAGCGCGCGGCTTTTGTTTTCTTAATGATTCGGGTGTGGCAGACAGATAATGCATAACACCCTAGGTAGTTAGCCGAATTCGAGCAAAAGGGAGGATAGGATGGCGATCGGAGCGCGTAAGCAACCGCTGTACGATCAGCTGGTCGATATTCTGACCGAAAAGATTGACCATGAATATCGCGCCGGTGACATGATTCCTTCCGAGCGCGAACTTTCGGAGCGCTATGGTCTCTCGCGCACTACGGTACGCCTGGCTCTGCAGGAACTGGAGCGTTTAGGACTGGTGGTTCGGCAGCACGGTCGCGGTACCTTTGTGACCGACCGTTCGGCAAAAGCAACCAATCTTATGCAGTCCTACAGCTTTACCGAGCAGATGCGCGCGATGGGTCGAGAACCCGAGACCACGATTCTCGAGTTTTGCGAGATGGAGGCCGATAAGAATCTGGCCGAGCATATGGGATTGCGCATCGGTGATCGCATTTTTAAGCTCAAGCGCCTTCGCTCTGCCGACAACATGCCCATGATGGTCGAACGCAGCTATCTACCGGTTCGTCAATTTCTGTCCCTAAAGCGACCGCTGCTGGAGCGTAAGCCGCTTTACGATGTGATTGAGCAGGACTTTCAGCAAAAGATTCGCGTGGCCGAAGAGGAGTTCTATGCGAGCATAGCCCGTCCCACCGATGCCCACCTTTTGGGAATTGTCGAGGGCTCGCCTGTGCTCGATTTGGTCAGGACTACGTATAACGAGTCAAACGAGGTAGTGGAGTACACACTCTCGGTTGCTCGTGCCGATCAGTTTAAATACAAGGTTTACCACCAGCGCAGTAACTAGTGCTCGCATCGTTTCCATATGGTGATTCTTTGCATTTAACTGGTTACTACCAGATAACCAACCGAAGTGTATAATTGCACGTCAGAGGATTACTTCTAGAGAGAGGTATTAGAAATGTTCGAGAAGAGTGTCGAGGAGCTCACCGAGCTCGGCGCCCAGATCACCACGGCCGAGATTGCTCAGCAGCCCGAGCTTTGGCGTGATACGCTCAACATCTATCGCGAGAACAAGGAGGCCATCGAGGCCTTCCTGGCCGAGGCTCGCGCTATGGGCGAGGGTCGTCTGTCCGTTGTCTTCACCGGTGCCGGTACGTCCGACTACGTTGGCGATACCTGCGCCCCGTACCTGCGTCACGCTGGCAACACTGATCTCTACGACTTTAAGCCCATCGCCACGACCGACATCGTGAGCGCCCCGCGCGACTTCCTGCGCGCCGAGGATCCCACGCTCGTGGTTTCCTTTGCCCGCTCTGGCAACAGCCCCGAGAGCCTTGCCGCCGTTGCCGTTGCCAAGGAGCTCGTCCACAACGTCAAGTTCCTCAACATCACCTGCGCTCCCGAGGGCAAGCTTGCCGTCGAGTCTGCCGATGATCCCAATGCGCTGACGCTGCTCATTCCGCGCGCCAACGACAAGGGCTTCGCCATGACCGGTTCTTATTCCTGCATGACCCTGCTCTCCACCCTTATTTTCGACACTGCCTCTGACGAGCAGAAGGCCGAGTGGGTCGAGACGATTGCCAAGATGGGCGAGGAGGTCATCTCCTGTGAGCCCGAGATCGCCGATTACCTGGCTGGCGATTTCAACCGCGTGACCTACTTGGGTTCTGGCTCCTTCGGTGGCCTTGCTCAGGAGAGCCAGCTCAAGATCCTCGAGCTCGCTCACGGTCTGGTCGCTACTTCCTACGACACCTCCATGGGCTATCGTCACGGACCTAAGTCCTTCGTCGACGATAAGACGCTCGTCTTCGTGTTCGTCAACAACGACGCCTACACCCGTCAGTACGACATCGACATCCTCAACGAGATCGGTGGCGACAAGATTGCTCAGCACACCGTTGCCGTTCAGCAGGATGGCGCTACCGTCTACGAGGGCGAGTCCTTCACCTTTAAGGGCTACGAGGCGCTTCCCGAGGGCTACCTTGCCCTGCCGTTCGTGATGTTTGCCCAGGCTATCAGCCTGCTCAACTCCGTGCGCGTGGGCAACACGCCCGATACGCCGAGCCCCACCGGCACGGTCAACCGCGTGGTCAAGGGTGTGACGATTCACCCCTTCACCGCTTAATCGCGTCCCCCTGTAAGGGCGCCCGTCCGCTCATAACGGCGGGCGGGCGCTTTTTGTTTTTACATGGACCGGGTATAAGCATTACCACAGTCAACTGCTTTAGAAGCAAGGAGTGCATATGAGCACGTACGCAATTAAGGCTGACAAGTTCTTCTTGCCGGCAGGCCCGCAACTGGGCGGCTATCTTATGGTCGAGGATGGCGTTTTTGGCGCCTGGCAGGCCGACGAGCCCTCTTGCGAGATTAAGGACTACACGGGATCGTGGATCGCACCGGGTATGGTCGATACTCACATCCATGGCTTCTATAACCACTCGACTACCGATAACGATCCCGAGGGCATTGATATCAGCTCGACCGAGCTCGCCCGTCGCGGTACCACCAGCTGGCTGCCCACGACGTTCACCGATGGCGTCGAGCAGATCAAGGATGCCTGCGCCGCCATCGCCCAGGCGGACGAGGGTCGCGGCCCCGACTTCTGCGGTGCTCGCATTCAGGGCATCTATCTGGAGGGCCCCTTCTTTACCATGAAGCACGTGGGCGCGCAGAACCCCGCTTATCTTATCGATCCCTCCGAGGAGGTCTTCGATCAGTGGCAGGAGGCTGCGGGCGGTCGCATCGTTAAGAGCGCCATGGCGGCCGAGCGCGACGGTGCCGCTGCTTATGCGGCTGCTCTGAACGCCAAGGGTGTGGTGACCAGCATCGGTCACTCCGACGCCACCTACGATGAGTGCATCGCCGCCATCAACGCCGGTGCCAGCTGCTTTACGCATACCTATAACGGCCAGCGCGGGCTGCATCACCGTGAGCCCGGTGTCGTGGGCGCTGCCATGTCCACGCCCGAGACCTACGCCGAGATCATCTGTGACGGTAAGCACGTAAACCCTGCCGCCATCAAGGCGCTGCTGCAGGCAAAGGGCTGGCAGCACACGGTGCTCATCACCGACTGCCTGGGTTGCGGCGGCATGCCCGAGGGCAGCTACACCAGTGGTGGCATGGACGTCATCATGAAGGACAACCTGTGCTGGCTCGCCGACGGCAAGAGCATTGCCGGCTCGGTGCTCACGCTTGCCCAGGGCGTCAAGAACATTGTCGATTGGGGCATCGCCAGCGCTGATATCGCCATTCGCATGGCAACCGAGGTGCCGGCTCGCTCTGCGCACATCGAGGATAAGTGCGGCAGCATCATGCCGGGTCGCGACGCCGACTTTGTCGTGTTCGACCATGAGCTCACCCTCGTCGAGACGTATGTTGGCGGCCAGAGCGTCGGCAACGCCTTTACCGATTAACGATAGAAAAAGACGGCGGGCCCGAATCTGCTCGGACCCGCCGTATGGGTTAAACGCTCAAAAGCACCTTTACAGTTACAGCTTGTTAGCGATCTTCTTTGCCGTGCGCTTGACGCCGGCCACAAGACCCCCCGCGGGATGCTCCTTCTCGTAGGCTAGACGCTTCTCGCGCTTGGCATACTCTTCGACGATGATGTCGCCGTACTCGTCTTCGATTTTGTTGAAGAAATCGACGGCGCCCTTAATTTCCTCAGCGGTCGGGTGTCCCTTCTGGACGCCGCCGGTGAGTTTGAACGGCCCCCACGTATCAAAGCCGGGACAGCCGTAGACGCCCATAAAGATGGCCTGCCTCATGCGGCAGATGCCATCGATATCCTTGCCGTACCACTTGTTTTTGCCACCGTAGGTCATAAGGCCAAACACCTTGTCCTGCGGCTGCAGCACGTTCGTGAGCACGCGTGCCATGTCCTTGTCGATCTCGGAGTAATAGATGCCCGTGGCGACACCGATCAGATGGTATTCGTGCAGGTCGGGGTACTCGTTTTTACCGAGTGACTTCACGTCGAGGGTATCGATCTCGGGGTGCGCCTCGACGATGGCGTCCACGAGCTTTTTCGTATTGCCGTGGTGGTGTGAGGCATAAAGGATGATGGTTCGCATAAGAAGGCCTTTCAGCTGTAATTGCATCAATGTCTGTATGGTACCCCGTTGCATGGCTGGGAAACCGGACGCATCGATGAACGTGCGGGTTTGTCCTTTGGTCAGGGCCGAGACGGGTTCTTGCGAGCAAAAAGCAGTTGTTCGAAAGGATGGACAATGGAATACGCTCTCTCCAACGATTCGATTTCTATCAAGGTCTCCACGGCCGGTGGTTCGTTTACCTCGATTGAGGCTGGAGGTCGCGAGTACTTGTGGCAGGGCGATCCCGCCGTGTGGTCCGGCCAGGCACCGATTTGCTTCCCGATTTGCGGAGGTTTGCGCGATAACAGCGCCATGACGTTTGCCGGACATCATGTGAAGCTCGCCCGCCACGGCTTTGCGCGCAAGCAGGAGTGGAAGCTGTTGAGCCAAAGCACAAACGAGCTGGCTATGTGCCTGGCTTCGGAGGATAACGCCGCGCTGCTGAGCGATTATCCGTATCCGTTTAAGCTTGTCGCCCGCTATACGCTCGAGGACGCCGCCGTGCGCGTCTCCTATGAGGTTACCAACGAGGGCACCGAGGACATGCCTTTCTTTATCGGTGGACACCCCGGCTTTAGGTGCCCGCTCGATGAGGGCGAGGCCTATACGGACTACGAGTTGCGTTTTGAGAAAGACGAGGCTGCTGAGCTTTGCACTGCCGTCCCCTCGACTGGCTTGATTGACGTGACCAACCGCTCCAAGAACCCCATGGTGGGAAAGACGCTGCCTCTGTCACATGAGCTCTTCGATTTTGCGGAGACCATCTTTGACGTGCTCGAGAGCCGTCAGGTCACGCTTTCCAAAAAGGGCGAGGACAAGGGTGTTCGCCTGAGCTTTGAGGGCTTCCCGTACCTCATTGTGTGGAGCAAGCCCGAGGGTGATTTTGTGGCAGTTGAGCCCTGGGGCGGTCTTTCGACCTGCTCCGATGAGGACGACGTGCTTGAGCACAAGCGCGGCTGCCTTATCGCCAAGCCCAAAGAAACCATCGTGCGCTCGTTCACAATCGAGATTCTGTAGTCGCATGTAGCCAATTCGTTTTGCAAGGCATAAGGAGCCTGCGAGATAAGGAGCTAGAAATGATCCTCACCGTTACGATGAACCCGTCCGTCGATACGCGCTATCAGCTCGATGAGCTCATTATCGACGACGTCAACCGCGTGACGCCCGAAAAGACCGCCGGCGGTAAGGGCCTCAACGTGGCCCGCGTCCTGGGCCAGCTGGGCGACGATGTCGTGGCAACCGGCTTGCTTGGTGGTCATATGGGCGCCTATATGGCCGAGCTCATGGATGCTAACGGCATTAAGAATGATTTTGTGCCCATCAAGGGCGAGACTCGCATTTGTCTCAACATCCTCCACGCCGGCAACCAGACCGAGCTGCTCGAGAGCGGCCCGACGATTGCCCCCGAGGAGCTCGATGCCTTTACCGCCAAGTTCGCCGAGCTTGCGAGCAAGGCCGATGTCGTTACCATCTCGGGTTCGCTGCCCCGCGGCGTCGAGGCGGACTACTACGCTAAGATCACGGGCATTGCAGAGAACGCCGGCGCCAAGGTGCTGCTCGATACCTCGGGCGCCTCGCTCGAGGCTGCGCTCAAGTCCGAGGTCAAGCCTGAGCTGGTTAAGCCTAACCTGACCGAAATTAACGGCCTTCTGGGCACGAGCTTTACCACCGACGATGTGGACGAGCTCCGTTCCGCGCTCGCCTCTGACGCCCGCTTCTCCGATATCCCCTGGGTCGTCGTATCCATGGGCGCTGCCGGCTCCGTTGGTTTCCATAACGGCCGTGCGTTCCGCGCCAAGACCCCCGATATCCCCGCCGTTAACGCTACGGGCTCTGGCGATTCGACCATTGCCGGCTTCGCACATGCGATTGCTGCCGGAGCCGACGACGAGACGGTGCTGCGTACCGCCAACACCTGCGGCAAGCTCAATGCCATGGATCCCATGACTGGCCACTTGGTTATGGATCGTTGGGACGAGGTTTACAACGGCGTTGTCGTGACCGAGCTGTAGGAGCTTGTGCTGCGGCCCCGGCATCGGTTGCCAGCTCATGTCGACGACAAGTGCAGTAGCATTATGCCGGGGCGCGACGCCGACACTGTCGTGTTCAATCCCGACCTTACCCTGGTCGAGACGCATGTGGGTGGCAACAGCGTCGGTAATGCGTTTGCCGAGTAGCCGCCAAAGAAACGATCCGAGAGGGGATTTAGATGATTTACGGTGCATTGGGCGATATCGAGGAGTACCGTGGAATGCTCAAGGGCCTCGACGTGCTGATCGACTGGCTCGAGGAGAACGATCCAGCGAAGCTCGAGGTCGGCAGCCATCCGATTCTGGGCGACAAGGTCTTTGCGAACGTCATGGCTCCCACGACGCGTCCCGAAGCCGAGGCTCACTATGAGACGCATCAGCGCTATCACGACCTGCAGATCGACGTCGAGGGTCGCGAGGCCTTTAAGGTTGCCACGGGCAGCCTGACGCTGGTTCAGGAGTTTGACGAGAAGGACGACTACGATCTGGTCGATTCCGACGCCTCGATCGCCGGCGATCTTGCTGACGACAAGTTTGCGCTGTTTGTTGCCGGCGAGCCTCACATGCCCACGCTCGAGTTCCAGGGCGATGGCGCGCAGCCGGTCAAGAAGATTTGCTTTAAGCTGCTTGCAGATGCTTACTGGGAGGAGTAGCGCGCTGCTCGGCTGAGCTGTTCGTGTTGCGAGCGTTATCCCTTGGGGGAGCTCGCTTGGGCCCCGCTGAACGCGGTTCCTTTGGGGATTGCGGTTGGCGGGGCTTTTGTTGAGTAGGAGAGTTTCCGGCGGCGTTGTGCTTGGATTGGCGGAAGCGCGCCCGAAATCAGCAACAAAAAAGCCGCCCGAAGGCGGCTATCTTGTGCAATGGAGCCAGCGACCGGGCTCGAACCGGTGACCCCCGCTTTACGAGAGCGGTGCTCTACCAACTGAGCTACGCTGGCGGCCATGTGGTGACGCAACTGAGGCGTCAACGGCTGTCAATGATACGGGACATCGCAAATCCGCGCAAGGGTTCTGACTGCTTTTCTCACTTTAAATGCACTAATATTGGAGACGCGATGTCTGCGGCGTCCATCTGGCGTTTGACCAGCTGTTGAGTTGGTGGTCGACGTCCCGCTCGTATGGGTCTCAAACAGAATGGGGCAGCCATGGCTCAACCCAAGATCCTTCTCACACGTATCGACGACCGTTTTATTGACGGGCAAGACGTTGAGCTGTGGAACGAAGCCGTGGGTTCTAACCTTGTCTTAATCGTCAACGATGAGATCGCGGCGGATTCGCGCCAATGGGCGCCCATGAGGGTCGCGGCGCCAGAAGGTGTGTGGACACGGTTTTTCTCGGTGCAAAAGGCCATCGACATCATTCATACCGCAACGCCGCGTCAATGGATTCTGGTCATGGTGGCCTCACCCGCCGATGCGCTCGCGCTGGTTAAGGGCGGTGTGCCAATAACCAAGATCAGCATTGGTCATATGCAGGCAGGGGAGGGCAAGCGTCCCGCAACGCCCGCAGTTGCCGTAGACAACGCAGACGTCGCTGCTCTCAGAGAGCTGCAAAAGCTCGGCATAGAACTAGAAATCCGCTATCTCCCCAGTTCCGCCCCCGACCCCATCGGCAATCTGTTTAACTGATCCCTTGGGGACGGAGGAAAACGGATCATTTTGCCTTCGTAGGGGATCTGTGTGGCGCTGTCCGCCAAAACTATGCCGGTTTACTACGATGAATTGCTTATCGCCGAGCATGCCAAATTTGCAGAGAATAAAACCGCAGGTAGACGAGTTGCTAATTTTTTATAAACCAGCGCGTGGTCGGACATAGTGGGTTCATCGTAGTAATTCGGCATAGTTTTGTTATGTCACCAATTCGGTGACATCGAAAAGAAGGATTTAGGCATGAAGCAGCGCCCGTCGGCGGTGGTGCCAGCGGGCGCTGCTGTGTGATATGTCGCGTTGTGGGTTTAGTGCCTCATAAAGTGGTACTCGATCACATTGCTGTAGGGGTGACCCGGGCCCACGATGCCCTGCGGGAACAGCGGCTGGTGCGGCGTGTCGGGGTACATTTCTGCCTCGAGGGCAAAGCCGGCACCCCAGCCATAGTTGGCATCGTCCTTGGCATGCTCGTCGCCCAGCCAGTTGCCGGTGTAGAGCTGCACGCCCGGGGCGGTGGTGTAGTAGTCCAGCTCACGACCGGTCCACATCTCCTCGACGTGCATCGCACGGCGCAGGTTGCGGCCGTACTGATAGCCATCGATGCACAGGCAGTGATCATAGCCACGGACCTGCTTGATCTGCGGGTCGTCGGCTTCCATGCCGGGAGCGACGGGGCGCAGCTCACGGAAGTCAAACGGCGTGCCCTCGACCGGAGCGATCTCGCCGGTGGGGATATTCTGCTCGTTGATGGGCAGGTAGTGGGCAGCGTTGGCAACAAAGAAGTGCTCGCAGTCCATGCCGGCGTTATGGCCGGCAAGGTTAAAGTATGTGTGGTTGGTCATGGACACGTAGGTGGCGCGGTCGCTCTCGCAACCATACTCGATGCGGAAGACACCGGTGCGCGTAACGGTAAACACAGCCGTAAAGGTTCGGTTGCCGGGCAGGCCCAGCTCGCCATCCTTAAGCGAGGTGGTCATGCGCACGGCGTTATGGACCTCGTCGAGCTCAACATCCCACACGCGTTTATGCAGGCCGTGCTCAAGATCGCTGTGTAGGTTGTTGGCGCCCTCGTTGGCGGGCATATGCCAGTCCGTGCCGTCGATGGTGATCGTGGCGCCCGCGGTGCGGTTTGCCACGGGGCCGATGGTCGCGCCAAAGCAGGCGGGGTTGTCAAAGTAATCCTCGAGCTTATCGAAGCCCAGCACAACATCGCGCACGTTGCCGGGGATATCGGGCACATCGATACCAAGCACGGTGGCGCCATAGTCCATAATGCGAACGCAGATCTCGGGCCCGTTGAGGGTGTAACGATGAACAGGGGTACCGCACGGCGCGGTGCCGAAAAGCTCGGAAGTGATCATTTGGTTCCTAACATCGAGGTATTTCGGACAAACTGTAGCGCGAACAGGCGAGATTATCACTACACCCCACTAAAGCAGGGGGTATTTTTCTCAAAAAAGTGATGATTGGAGCTGTGCGGGCGTTCATTTTTGACGCGCACGAGTCTGATACAATTTGTTCGTTACTGTTTGAATGATATGCGCGCAAAGAACGGCGAGAATTCATCGTGATTAAGGCAGAGCGACAGGATAAGGTTCGTCAGCTGCTCGAAGAGCAGGGCACGGTCTCGGTCAAGGAGAT
>CAJLUE010000037.1 GCA_905209765.1 uncultured Collinsella sp.
TGATGGTGGGCAGGTCATAGTTGGCAAGGCCAAACGACGCGGTCAGGCCAAAGGTGCTCGCAAAGATCACGTAACCCACGAGCGACAGGCCCACGGACTGTTTGCTGGCAGCAGCCGACATCATGACGATGCCGACAATAGTCAGGATAAACGAGCCAAAGACCAGTGGCAGGGCGGCGCCGCTCATCATCATGCGGGCAAACGCCATGGTGCTCGTAAAGTAAGCACCGGCGCCCATGGCGCAAAAGCCCAAGAAGATGAGGGCAGACATGGCAAGATTGTACGCGCGCGGCGACATCTCCTTGGCGCGACTTGCGCCGGTCTCGATGGGGCCGTTCTGATAGCCCTGGATATCGTTCATACTTCGTCCTTTCAAAAAGCGCACGACAGCGCCGTAGGTGACAAGATTCCTGCCATTGTACCCGAATGCCGCACGTCCTTACCTACGGCGCTCGCCCTCAAGCGTACGATCAAAGGCCCAGACCCACCAACGCATCACGTGCGTCTGCGAGCCGTCCGCCCGCTCGCGCGTCTGGTCCTCCAGGTACAACTCGGTCGCGTGCCCGCCAAAACGCACCTTATATGTTGCCGTACGGATGCCGTGGACCATCAGGCCAAACCCAGTGGTCGAGATAATTTCGTCGATCGTAAAACAACGGCCGTCGACCCAGCAGACGGTGACCGGCACGACCTGTCCGCCCGCGAGGATGCGAGCCACGACGTCCACATACTGCTTGTGCACGCGCCGAGTTTTGCCGTCTGTCTGTCGATATTCCATGCCCCCTATTATCGAACGCGTGTTTGCATGTTGTAAAGCGAACAGACTGTGGTTTTGGGGTGTTGGGGCGCGCACGCGTGTCCTCATGGCGTGTTAGCAAAAAGAATACCCGCGGTCAACAGGGCTTATATTCAATTTTAGTGCCAAAAAATTCACTTCTCCCATCAGAACTCAGTAAAGAAACCCGCAGGAGGTGATACGATTTATCATGTTTTTGTAACGTGTCTGCAAACTTCGAGAAAGCCCATATATGGACGTAACGTTCTCAACCTTCCTCGGCCAAATTGTGTCGAACCCAGTCCTTGCCGTCACCGTGATTCTCGCGCTCGGCGCCATCTTCGTCAACGGATGGACCGACGCGCCCAACGCCATCGCGACCTGCGTCACTACGCGTTGCATGCCCGCCCGCGCCGCCATTCTCATGAGCGCCGCATTCAACTTCTTGGGCGTGCTCATCATGACGCACTTTAACGCGAGCGTCGCCAACACCATTTCACATATCGTCGACTTTGGCGGAAACAGCACCATGGCGCTCGCCTGCCTGTGCGCGGCGCTGTTCTCCATCGTCGTCTACGGCGCCACGGCATCGCGTTTTGGCATCCCCACCTCGCAAAGCCACAGCCTTATCGCCGGCCTGACCGGTGCCGCTATCGCCCTCGGCGGCGCGAACAGCGTCAACGTCCACGAGTGGATGAAGGTCATCTACGGCCTGGCGCTCTCCATCGGCCTGGGCTTTGTCATGGGCTGGATCCTGTGCAAACTCGTCTCGATTCTGTTTGCCGCCGCCAATAGGCGACGTGCCAATGTCTTCTTTAAATACGCTCAGATCGCGAGTGCCGCGGCCATGAGCTTTATGCATGGCGCGCAGGATGGACAGAAGTTCATCGGCGTGCTCTTTTTAGGCGTGGCCTTCGCCAACGGCCAGACGAGCGTCGGCGATGCCGGCATCCCCATCTGGATTATGCTGCTGTGCTCGGCCACCATGGGTGTCGGCACCAGCGTGGGCGGCGAGCGCATCATCAAGTCCGTCGGCCAGAGCATGGTCAAGCTGGAGAAGTATCAGGGCTTCTCCGCCGACCTCGCAGGCGCCGCGAATCTGCTGCTTGCCACCCTTACCGGTATCCCTGTGTCCTCCACCCACATCAAGACCTGCGCCATCATGGGCGTCGGCGCCGTCAAGCGCCTTTCGGCCATCAACTTCGGCGTGGTCAAGGACATGATGTTCACCTGGTTCTTCACCTTCCCTGCCTGCGGACTCATCAGCTTTGTCATGGCCAAGCTGTTCATGATGTTCATCTAGCCAAACCGAGCGTCCACCCGGACCGCAATACTTCGCCCACCCGTCTTCGCCTCGAAAGGACCCACTCATGGCAAAGAAACCCGATTCGTTCTACTTTGACAACTACGTCGCCTGCGCCGATCTTGCCGTACAGGCTGCCGAGCTGCTCACCAAGATTTTTGAGAACTTCGATCCCGCGAAGATTCACGATATGCTCGACAAGATGCACGCGATCGAGCATGCGGCGGACAAGAAGCACCATGAGCTTGAGGACGCCCTGCTCACGGCCTTTATCACCCCGCTTGAGCGCGAGGACCTGGACCTGATGAGCTGCTCGCTCGACACCGTGCTCGACCGTATCGAGGGCGTCGTGCAGCGCGTCTACTTCACCAACATCCAGAGCATCCATCCCGATGCCATCGTGATCGCCCACAAGGTGACCGACGCCTGCCGCGCCATGAAGGACCTGATGGTCGAGCTGCCCAACTACCGCAAGTCCAAGACCCTGCGCGAACTCGTCATCCAGATCAACACAATCGAGTCCGAGGCCGACGAGCTCTACATCAACGCTATGCGCAACCTGCATGTCAACGGCAAGGATCCGCTCGAGGTCATCGCCTGGCGTGACGTTTACGCCTTCCTGGAGTACTGCGCTGACTGCTGTGAGAATGTGGCTGATGTTGTGGATTCGATTGTCATGAAGAACAGTTAATTGGGGGTACGCGTCCCGGCGGCGAAGGGCCGGCACCTGTTTGCTTTCTCACTCCGGCTGCTCGGCAGAGTCGTTCGAAAGTAAACAGGTGCCGGCCCTTCGCCTTACGTATCACCATTGGAACTTTGGCTGATAGTTTTAGCGCAATGGGGGGTTTGGCTGAAGGGACCTTTGGTACCCGTTCGGACACTTTGGCCCTTGATGAGCGTTTGGCTGATTGCTGCTTTGGGTACTCTTTGGGTACTCTTTGGGTTACTTTGGGTTTGTTTGATTTTTAATTGTTGGAGGGCTTGTATGTCGTATATTGATCTGGCTCGGTCTCGGTATTCTTGTCGTTTGTTTGAGGACCGTCCTGTGGTGCAGGCTGTGGTGGATGCCATTGTTGAGGCTGGGCGCATTGCTCCTTCTGCTTGCAATAATCATCCAAGCCGTGTGATGGTGTTGGATACGCCTGAGCTTCTGAAGAAGGCTGCTGCTTGTCAGCCTCGATTTGCTCGTGATGGGTCTATCTTTGGGGCTCCGCTTATCTTTCTTATTTGCAGCGTTACCGACGATGCTTGGGTGCGCCCGTATGACCAGATGGACTCCAGTGCCATCGACACCTCGATCGTTTGCGACCAGATGATGATGGAGGCCGAGGAGCAGGGCCTGGGTACGTGCTGGGTGTGCCATTTTAAGCCCGAGGTGGCCTGTGAGCAGTTCAGCCTGCCCGAGGGCATCTATCCCTATCACATGCTCGTCTGCGGCTATCCTGCCGACCATATCGCCGACCCCGAGCAGCGCGAGGCCCGCACCATTCCCCTCCCCGACTTCCTCCTCAAGTAGATTTTTGGGACAGGCCTTTAAATCCACCTTTGACCACGTGCCGTTCGCCGAGTTCTGTGCCCTCAAACGCAGGACTCGGCGTTTTGTTTTGCAGACTGCGTACAGCCACAAAAAAGGACCCGCAAACTGCGGGCCCTTTCTAGGCGCTACATGATAGCTGGATATTAGTCCAGGTCGTCGGCGGCGAAGTTGTCGATCGGTGCGAAGGGATCGGCAACGGGGATAACCGGCTCGGCGACGGGCAGCGGCTCGGCAGCAGGAACGGTCACAGCCGGAGAAGCGGCGGAACCGACCGGCGTGGAAGCCATGAGATCGGACGGGAAGGAGTTCTGAGCATCGTCCATGAAGTGCTGGATGAGCTTGAGGTACTCGGCCTTGAACTCCTCACGAGAAGCCTTAAGACGGTCGATCTCCTCAAGCTCGGCCTGCTTCTCGGTCAGGGCCTGGCGGATGACCTCGCGGGCCTTGGCGTCGGCCTCGTTGCGGATGCGGTCAGCGTTCTCGTTGGCGTCGTTGACGATGCCCTCGGCGGTCTGCTGGGCAGCAATCAGGGCAGCGGAAATCTGGCGCTCCTGAGCGGAGAAGTCGGGTGCGGGAGCGGCCACAGGGGCGGCGGGAACGGCCTGCGCAGCAGCATCCTGAGCCTGAGCAAGCTGGGCCTGCGTGTCGGCGAGCTGCTGCTCGGTGGCGGTCAGACGACCCTTAAGATCGACGATCTTGGCGAGCATGGCGTCGACCTCAGAGGACAGGGTCTCCAGGAAGACGTCGACCTCGGCGGGATCGTAGCCGCGCTTGGCCTCAGAGAAGGTCTGAGCCTGAATGTCAGCAGGGGTAATAGCCATAACAAGTTCTCCTTTATCTTCGCCTTGGCGCCGTGCGCCCGACGTGAGTTACTAAGCCAGTTTTATATGAGTATACCTATAAGAAGTTGCAGAACCAGCTTCTGCACCAACTGCAACGCAATAATCGCAACGACCGGTGAAAAATCGACGCCTCCCATGGGCGGGATAAACCGGCGGAACAAATTGAGCCACGGGCCGCACACGCTATCGAGGACGGCGGCGATATCCTGTAGCAATCCGCCCTGTTTCATAGGGATCCACGTCATAAAGCAGTAGACCACGATGAGCGTAGAGTAGAAGTTGAACAGCGTATTGACCAACTGGACAATGGTGTAGATGTTGATGAGAATCTCCTCGTCTTGTCTTTACTTAAGGTAGCCGTCGGCACGGAGCTTTTTGAGGTCCGAATCCTTGACCTCGCAACCGGCGGGCAGCACCATAAACACGCGATCGCCCACCTCTTTGACGGTGGCACCCAAGCCGCAGGCAAAGCCGTAAGAGAAGTCCAGGACGCGCTTGGCGACCTCAGTACGAACGCCCACAAAAATCAGCGCGACAGGCTGCTTGGTGCGCACGCGGCGCACGACGGTCTCCACGTCGTCATAGCTCTCGGGGCGCAGGACATAAGCCGGCAGCTGCGGCGTAGCGTTGATGATGTTGCTCACATACGCCGAGGCATCGCTCGGTGAGGGAGCAGGCGCGGGGGCAGCAGCGCGGGCACGCGTGCTCTCGGCGTAGCTCGACGGCGTGTCGTAGGCACCGGGACGATAACCGCCCGCAACCGTCTCCTGCGAGCGCGATGGCGGGTTGTAGGTCGTAGCATGGCGAGAATCGTCGCCGACCAGCTGACCGGAGCGCGTGTACACGGCCACCGACTCGGCCTCGCCGCGGCGCGTCTGACCCAACAGGCCGTTGCTCGGCTCATCCTGGGTGTAGAAGCCCTCGCCCGAGGCACCGCTGTAACCGTTGTTCTGGTAGCCGTCGTCATAGCCATCATCGTAGCCGTAGTCGTCGTCCTGACCATAACCCTGGTCGTAACCCTGCTGGCCGCCCAGGTGCATCTTATTTTTAATCTCGTCAAGGAAGCCCATGGTTGTGTCCTCTCGCGGTTTAGTGCAGGCGCTCTGATAATCAGTGCGCACTTCAGAGCCTTATTTTACTGCAAACTCCGGGCTAAATACTACCCTGCCCAGGCGAACGAGCGTAGAGCCTTCCTCAAGGGCAGGCTCAAAGTCCTCGCTCATGCCGCAGGAAAGTTCGGGCAGGCTCAGATCGGAGTGCGTCGCCTCAAGCTCATCCCTTAGCTCGCGAAGTCCGGCAAAAGTGCGGCGCGCCACATCCTTATTCCCCCGTGGCGCCATAGTCATAAGGCCCTGCACACAAATTCCCTCAAGCTCCGCAAGCTCACCCGCGGCGTCTCGAACCTCGTCGGGCGAAAAGCCGCCCTTGGACTCCTCGCCGCTCACATTGACCTCGAGCAGCACGCGCTGGGGGCCGGAGAGCTCGCCCGCCTCAATCTTGCGGACCGCACGGCTCGAGATAGCCTGAGCCAAATGCAGCGAGCTTACCGAATGAATCAGCTCGGCCGAGCCCAGAACCGCATTGATCTTGTTGGTCTGCAGGTTGCCGATCATATCGAAGCGCACCTCGGGTAGCTCCGGATGCTCCGCGAGGCCCGCAAGCTTGCGAACGAGCTCCTGCGGGCGGTTCTCGGCAAAATGGCGATACCCCGCCTGAATAGCGGCAACGGTCTCATCGACGCCAACAGTCTTGGAGACGGCAATCAGGCGCGCGGCATCGTGGGGACGGCCCGCGCGATCGAGCGCCGCATAAAAACGCTCCAGAATCTGCTCGCGGCGAGCGCGCATCAAGTCCAAATAGTTATCCATTGCCAATCGCCTCCGCTAACAGCCATACAAGTAGTCTCATGCTAACGCAAGAGCGCGGCCTCGCATGTGCAAGGCCGCGCTCACTTAGGTATTTACAATCTTTCGACGAACGGAGCTGCCCTACTCCTCATCATCCTCGGTGTCGTCCTCGTCCTCGAGGTGCTCGAGCAGGTAGCGAAGACCCTCGCTCACCTCGTTAGCAGGCACCTTGGCAACATAGCCCGCATCCACGGCGGGCCTCATGATGACACCCTCGCCCGAAGGCACGCGCATGCTCTCAAGCTCATCCTCATCCGTACGGGCGATATCGCCGGCAGTCATACGCTGTCCGGTCAAAAGGAAGGTCAGACGGCAGGCGGCATCGATCGAAATCGAGGCGATACGATCGAGGTAGCGCGAGACCATGATGGCGCGACGCAGGTCGTCATAGTTGCTGTCGTCGTCCATAAAATCGCCCGCGTCCATGCGGTTGAAAGTACGGAAGAACTTCTCATAGGCCGCGTGCACCGGCTCGTCCTCGACGGCCAGGTTGCAGATGATGGACATGTCGTTGGTGACGAGCGCGGAAAGCGACGAACCCAGCACCTGGTAAACAGCTTCGGCCTCGGCCTCAACCGTACCGACGAGTTCCTGGGGCAGCGAGATGTCGGCCTTGACCATGTGGCGCGTGGCGCGGCAGATCTGGCGAACCTTATCGGTCATGCGCTGCAGGTTAAAGTCGACGTAGATGATCGTCTGCAGCAAGCGGAAGTCGGAGGCGACCGGCGACTGCGTAGCGATCAGGTTGTAGCACACGGCCTCCAAGTTGGCGCAGCGAGCGTCAATCGAAAGCGTGCGCTTCTTGGTCTTGGTGGCGAGCTTGCGATCATCGGTCACATAGGCCTTCACGGCGTCGTGAAGCGCCAGATCGACGGCCTCGTAGATGCTCAGCATCTCGTGACGGGCCTCGATGAGCTGACGGGAAAACAGTTTACGCATGGTTCACTCCAATCAGTTGGGTGCGGTCATGCCGCCCGCACAGTGAATACGCACCGGACCAGGTCCGATCGGATTGGGACTAGTCGCACCGATCAGCCAAAGCGGCCGGTGATATAGTCTTCCGTCCGCGAATCCACCGGGCTGGTGAAGATCGCGTCGGTTTGACCATACTCGACGAGCGTGGCGGGCTCGCCGGCAACTTCCTGCAAGAAAAATGCGGTGTAGTCGCTAATACGAGCGGCCTGCTGCATAGAATGCGTGACGATGATGATCGTCATCTCGGGCGCCAGCTCGGCCATCAGATCCTCGACCTTAGAGACGGACGTGGGGTCGATGGCGGAGCAGGGCTCGTCCATCAGCAGGACATCGGGCTGCACCGCAAGCACACGCGCGATGCACAGACGCTGCTGCTGACCGCCCGAGAGCGCCAAACCATCCTTGTTGAGCTGATTGGATACCTCTTTCCAGAGGTTGGCGCGCTTGAGCGATTCTTCCACGATGTCATCGAGGTCGCTTTTGCTAGTCACGCCCTGCAGACGAGGGCCAAAAGCGACATTCTCGTAGATGGATTTGGGGAACGGGTTGGGCTGCTGAAAAATCATGCCCACGCGGCGGCGAAGATCGACCGGGTCGACGCCCTCGGCATAGATATCGTTGCCGTCGAGCGTCATGGTGCCCTCGACGCGAGTGCCCTCGATAAGGTCGTTCATACGGTTGATGCAGCGCAAAAACGTCGATTTGCCGCAGCCCGAAGGGCCGATAAACGAGGTGATGGCGTTTTTGGCGATGTTGAGGTCGAGCCCCGTCAGCGCATGAAAGTCACCGTACCAAAAGTTGAAATCCTTGGCCGTGATGGCCGCTTGCTCCGGCGTGGGAGCGGACTGATAGACGGACATGGGACTCCTTAACTAGCGGCGCTTGCGCGACAGATAACGCGCAAACAGGTTGAAGGCCAGAATAATCGCCATCAGCAAAAGCGCAGTGCCGTAGGCTGCGTTCATGTTGATGCCGTCATTGGCAAGCAGATAAAGGTGAACGGTCATGGGACGACCGGAATCGAGCGGCGAAATAGGCAGGTTGATGGCCTGACCCATGGTGTAGAGCACCACGGCGGTCTCGCCGATGGCGCGGCCGATGGCAAGCACGATGCCGGTAGCGATGCGGCCAAAAGCCGAAGGAAGCACGATCTTGGAGACGACCTGCCACTTGGTGGCGCCCAGGCCATACGCACCCCAACGGATATAGCGCGGAACAGCGCGGATTGCCTCCTCGGTGGTGCGCATGACGATGGGGAGCATCAGAAGTGCCAGCGCCAAAGCGGCCGAGACCATCGAAAGGCCCAGACCCATAGCCTCGACAAACAAGGCGTAGCCAAAGAGGCCCATAACAATGGAGGGCACCGAGGCCAGGGCATCGGCAGCATAGCGAATAATGTCGACGACCTTGCCCTGCTTGGCGTACTCGGCCAGATAGACCGCAGCCAGGACGGCAACCGGCGTGCAGATAAGCATGGCGAGCGCCGTCACGTAGATGGTCGAGACGATCGTGGGCCAAATGCCGCCCTCGGCGTTGACGCCCTGCGGCCAGCCAAAGATAAAGTCGAGCGAAATATGCGGCAGGCCGTTGATGACCACGTAGGCGATGATGGCGATCAGCACCAGCGTGGTGATATAGGCCGCGGCGCGAAACACGCCGAGCATGATCTTGTTGGAGAGGTCCTTGTTGATGCGGCCCTTCTTGCCATGGGAAAGGGCACGCTTGATGCGCTCGCGCGACGAGGTCGTATCGACCCTCGTGTCAACGGAATCGGACATAGCCTACCCCCTCTTCTTGGAAATCAGGCGGACGATACCCACCAGTGCAGCGGAGATGATAAACAAGACAACGCCCATGCCAAACAGAGCCGAGCGGTGCAGGCCCGAGGAATAACTCATGTCGAGCGCGATCTGACTCGTGAGCGTCGAGATGGGGCTCGAGATGCTATCCGGAATGACCGGGGCGTTGCCCACGACCATGAGCACGGCCATGGTCTCACCGATGGCACGCCCCATACCCAAGACAATTGCATCGACAATGCCCAGCTTGGCTGCAGGAAGCACGACCTTGTAGATGGTCTGCCACTTGGTGGCACCCATGGCATAGGATGCCTCGCGAATGCCCATGGGAATGGAATTGAGGGCATCGATGGTGAGCGTGGTGATGGTGGGAACGATCATGATGGCGAGCACGAACCACGCCGTCAGCGCGCCAAAGCCAAGACCGCCGGTCAGCTGCGCGATAAACGGACGGATGATGACCATGCCAAAGAAGCCGTAGATGATGGAGGGGATGCCCGCCAGCAGGTCGACGGCGGGGCTGATGAGCTTGCGCACGCGCTTGCTGGCAATCTCGACCAGATACACGGCCGTACCCACACCCAGGGGCACGCCCATGGCGAGCGCACCGACCGTCACCAGGCCAGAGCCAGCCAGCAGCGACATAATGCCGTAGTGACCCTCAGAGGGCGCCCATGTAAAGCTAAAGAAGTCCGCCAGGCCAATGTCGGTAAAGACCGGCAGCGCCGAGTACGTGGTAAAGACAAAAATCAGGATGACGGTGACGACCGCCAAGAACGCACAGGCAAAGAAGATCCACTGCAGCGCCTTCTCCTTGAGATAGGTGCTGCGTGACACCAACGCCAACTCACGCTTTTTGGGCGTCCGCGCCTCATGCTCAATCTGGGGGATTTCCTGTGCTTCCACGCTACTCACTCCCCTTTCCGTCGTTGGTGACGGGAATAAAGCCCGCCTCGCGAATCTGCTTGTCCATCTTTTCGGACGTCACATAGTCAATGTAGTCCTGCGCCTGCTGCGAAGGCGTACCCTTCACAAAGAAGTAAAGGTCACGCGAGATGGGATAGCCGCCGCTTGCGACCGTCTTCTCGGATGCCTCGACATGGTTGACCGAAACGGCCTTAACCGAGGTCTTGGCATTGAGGCTCTCGACAAAACCCAGCGAGATGTAGCCAATGGCGCCACGCGAGCGGGACACGACATCGCGTACCTGGCCCGTGCCCGAAAGAACAGCCGAGCGGCGATCAAACGGCGTGCCGTCCATCACGATAGTGCGGAAGGCCTCGCGCGTACCGGACGCCTCGTCGCGATTGATAACCTGAATCTTCAGGTCCTCTCCGCCGACTTCTTTCCAGTTGGTGATCTTGCCGGCGTAAATATCGCGGAGCTGCTCGGTCGAGAGATTATCGACCGGGTTGTCGTCGTTCACGATGACTGCAATGCCGTCGTGCGCGATAACGATAGGCGTCAGACCCAGGTCTTGCTCATCGGCGTTGAGGCCACGAGAGGAGCTGGCGATATCGGCGGTGCCGGCGCTAACAGCTTCGATGCCAGCAGATGAGCCAAGGCCGGAGACGAGCACGTCGGTGCCGGTCTCCTCTTTAAAGCCCTCGGCCGCGATCTCGGCAATGGGAAGGCACGTCGTAGAGCCGGCAACGGTGATGGAAGAGGTAGAAGATCCCGAGGAGCAGGCGCACAGCGTGAGCGTGAGCACTGCTGCACTCAGGACCGATGCGATCTTTCTCATAGCATCACGCCGATCGCAGCATGGCGCCCACAGGTCCCGCCCTCGTTGCGATAGGAATAAAAGCGGTCGTTTTGACGCACGGTGGAAAGTTTGGTGTCCACAATGCCATTCACATCGACACCGGCATCCACCAGCGCCTCGCGAATGGCGGCGGAAAGATCGAGCATACGGGAAGCGGTAGCATCGATGCACGCGAACTCGGCGGCAAAGCGATCCATAAGTTCTTGGGACACCTCATACTCGTCACCCAGGATATGGGGCCCAATATAGGCAGAGATGTCCTCCGGCGTGCAGTCAGCCGCCTCGCAGAGTGCTTGGCTGGCCTTGGCGGAAATGCGCGCAATCGTGCCCTTCCAGCCAGAATGCACCACGGCAAAGCCGTTGGGAGCCACCAGCACCACGGGAACACAATCGGCAAAGCAGAGCATCACGGGCACCTCATGGGCCGTACAGACGATGGCATCGCAGCCCTCTGCAATCTGTTCGCGAATGTTCTCGAGATCGTCGGCGCCGTTCGAGGTCACCGTCACGACATGGTCGCCGTGCACCTGATTGGGAACAAGCAGATTATGCTCGCACTCAGCGGCGCCCATGGCTTCGAGCGCTCGACGACGATTTTCTTGAACAGCAAAGGGGTCATCGCCTACATGCGAGCCCAGGTTGAGCGAGGAGTACGCATCTTCGGAAACGCCACCGGTGCGCTCGGTAAAGGCAAAGCGAACATCGAGCGTCGCGCCCTCTACCAACGTAACTCCATCATGGTCGACACGCGAAACGTTGTCCGCACGTGCTGCCATACTAAAGCCTCCTATTACAACAAGTACCGCGGCGTCGCCGCGCAGTCCGTGTTTATACGGCTGTCATACTTCTTTAAAAGGATACCCGCAGCGGTAGGGACCAAACGTAAAGGGAACGTAAGGAGATTGTAAGCTTTCGTTTACAAACGAGAAACAAAAAGGGCGCATCCATACGGACGCGCCCCTGTGCAAAACAATGCGAAGAACGACTTAGAAGCTACCGCGCTTAAGGAAATCGGGAAGCTCGAACTGGTCGTTACCAAAGTTGGGAAGCTCGGTACCGCCAACGTTGCGAGTCGGGGCAACCTGAGCAGGGCTGGCAGCCGGAGCGGTGCGCTGCGGCTCGGCAGAAGCAGCGGCCTTGCTCTGCGACTGCTGGGCAGCGAAGAGCTCGTCCTGACGGTTGACGTTGGAGTCGGAGAAGCCCGTGGCGATAACGGTGATGCGAACCTGGTCGCCCAGGGACTCGTCGACAACGGTACCAAAGATGATGTTGGCCTCGGGGTCGACGGCATTGGCGACAACGTCGGCGGCGTCGCTGATCTCCTGGATGCCCAGGTCCTTGGAGCCGGCGATGGAAAGCAGGACGCGCGTGGCGCCATCGATGGAGCTCTCGAGCAGCGGACTGGAGATAGCCTGCTGGGCAGCGTCGACAGCACGAGTGTCCCCAGAAGCGGTACCGATACCCATCATGGCGGTACCGGCCTGCTTCATGATGGTCTTAACATCGGCGAAGTCCAGGTTGATAATACCCGGGACGGTGATGAGGTCGGTGATGCCCTGGGTGCCCTGGGAAAGGACGCCATCGGCAATCGCGAACGCCTCGAGCATAGTCGTCTTCTTTTCGGCGATGTCGAGCAGCTTGTCGTTAGGAATAACGATCATGGTGTCGACGCAATCGGAGAGGGTCTTGATGCCCTCCTCGGCGCTCTTCTTGCGCTTGCGACCCTCGAAGGTGAAGGGCTTGGTCACGACGGCGACGGTCAGCGCGCCGACCTCGTTCATCGCGATATCGGCAACGATGGGAGCGGCGCCGGTACCGGTACCACCGCCCTCGCCGCAGGTGATGAACACCATGTCGGCGCCAGCGAGCGCCTCGGCGATATCGTCGCGGGACTCATCGGCAGCCTTGCGGCCAACCTCGGGGTTGGCGCCGGCGCCCAGGCCGCGGGTAAGGTCGGTGCCGATGTGCACCTTGATATCGGCATCAGAGATCGCGAGCGCCTGAGCATCGGTGTTGATGGCAACAAACTCGACGCCGCGGATGCCCTCTTCGATCATTCGATTGACCGCGTTGGTACCGCCGCCACCGACGCCGACCACCTTAATGACGGCAAGGTAGTTGTTGATCTCTGTCTCGTGCATGTCGGTCCTCCGAACAAAGGTTATAGCCATAGCATGGGTTGACCCCTGCGCACATTAACCTTCAGGTTGAAAGTAAATGCAAAGGTAAACCGTATTATGTTTGCACATTATGAACGTATCAGTCAAATAATTGACCGTGAAAACCAAACAAACCAGATAAACGGCGTGGTATGGCCCCTCAACAAAGCCGTTTAGGATACTAGGCGGTCGGTGCGTTCCTAAACGTGTAGTTGCCCGGAGAGCGCACATTGATATAGGTCACGCCCTCTACCTGCGAAAGCAGCTTGGTCACGATGCGTTCTTTCTTGGCGATATCGTCCGAATCGCCCAGCGACACCTCAACGCCGTTGTCGAGATTTGCCGAGATAGCCTCAACGGAAGGTGTGGAAATATCCTTCACCTGGTCCAAGAACTCGCTCGAAAAACCGCGTGCGTAATCCAGGCCGGCCTTGACGGCCTTGGAGCTCACCGCCCGACCCGAAACCGGTGCGACATCGGCCGAGACGTCAGTCAACAGCACGGCGCCGTAGTGCTTGGCAAGCGCCAGGGCCGCATCGATGCCGGTCAGGGTGTTGGCACCCTCCCCCGATGTAATGACGTTCCCCTGGTCGTCCACCTCGACAGACGTCGACAGCGGAGCGATCCAGGTGTCATCGTCTCCGATAGCCCAGGCAAGGTCGTCGGAGCTGATATACGCAATGGCGGTAACTTTACGCTCCGTCGGCGTGATGATAAGCGTATGGGGAAACTGGCGCTGGACATCCACGCCCGAGACCCATGGGTTTTGCTTGAGGCCCTCGGTGATCTGATCGGGATCCACGTTAAAGAGCGACGTGTTCTCGGGAAGACTGATGAGCTGCATGGCGTCGTGCTTGGTCACATGCTCGCTGCCATGAATCTGAATATCGGTGGCGGAGAACAGGCCAGAGTTGATGACGACGATGGCAATAATGGCAAGTACGGCCACGGCTGCCAGGATGCCGCCCGCGATCTTGCCCTTACCCTTCATGGCAGAAGCGGCGTCGGTCGCCTTACCTGCCATGGCACCGAGCGATGACAGAGGATTGATGCCCTTTTTTGCCGAAGACGCCTTGGCGGCGGGTACCGATGTCAGTGAACGCGGCTTAGTGCCAGCCAACGTACGGCTGGCATGCGGCGCACGAGCTCCCAGCGAAGGCTTGGGCGTCGCCATGGATCGGGAGGTCTTGGTGCCCATCGCCGGCTTGGGCGTCACCGAAGGACGCGGAGCCGGACGACTCGTCTTTTTAGAAGCGGGGCGTCCCCCCAGCTGAGAGCCGACGACCGGGCGCTTGGCAGGACGGACGGACCCAACAGACTTGGAGGGCAAGGCGGGCTTATGTTGAGACTGGGCAGGTGCGCCGGAACGCCCTCCGGCGCGGCGGAAGGTTGGTTTCGATGCTCTAGAAGCCGAGGAATTTAACTTCCGGTCTGAGCTCGATGCCATACGCCTCCCTCACCTTTCCGTGCACATGCCTGATAACCGCGGCCACGTCATCGGCCGAGGCGGTTCCGTTATTAACGATAAAATTAGCGTGTACGGGCGAAACTTCCGCACCGCCAACCGAAAAACCCTTTAATCCACAATCCTCAATCAACTTGCCCACGCTTGCGTCGGGCGGGTTGCGAAAGACCGATCCGCAGGATGCACGACCCATGGGCTGCGTGCGCTTGCGGCGCGTCAGGTACCGCTCCATACGCTCGCGAATGTCTGCCTTGGGCGCGGGTTTGAGCTTGAGCACGCACTCGAGAATGATCTCGTTACGCGGCAGGCTGCACTCGCGATACCCCCAAGCGATGTCGGACCCTGCATAGTGCTTAATGCCAGACGCCGGATCAAACGTGACCACGTCCTCGATAAGGGAGCCGATCCACTCGGTCCGCGTGCCTGCGTTCATGGACACAGCGCCGCCGACCGAACCGGGAATACCGACCGCGAACTCAAGGCCCGAAAGCCCGCGCGACAAGGCGTCGTTGACCAAACGCGCGAACATCACGCCCGCACCAACGGTCAGCGTGCAGCCATCCTCGGCAACAAGCGTGCGCTGAAACTCACGTCCCAGCGAAATGACGGCGCCGCGATAACCGGCATCGGCAACCAACAGGTTGGACCCCTTACCGATAATGACCCACGGCACCTGCTCGCGGTCAAGCACCGCCACGGCGCGACGCAGGGCATGGTAGCTATGGCACGTCACAAAGAGGTCGGCCTTGCCGCCGATACGATAGCTTGTATGGCGTGCAAGACGTTCGTCCTCGACCACGTCCGTGTCGATCATGCCCGAAAGCGCCATGACGGCGTTAAACAGACCCATAGAGGTTAAGCGTCTTTCTTGGCAGTCAGATACTCGATGAACTCGGGGCCGACGGTCGTAACGTCACCGGCACCCATGGTGAGCAGCAAGTCGCCCTCGCCCACGAGCTTCTCAAGCTCCTGGTTGAGCTCAAGACGGCTGGAGCAGTACACGACCTCCTTGCCGGGGTGCTTGGCGCGAACGGTATCTGCGAGCATCTTGGAGGTAACGCCCGGAATCGGCATCTCGCCGGCGGAGAACACATCGATCAGCAGCAGCTTATCGGCGTTGGCAAAGGCATCGGCAAAGTCATCGCACAGAGCCTGCAGGCGCGAATAGCGGTGCGGCTGGAACACGACATCGACATGTTTGTAGCCCAGCGAAGAGGCAGCAGCGAGCGTCGCCTTGATCTCGGTGGGATGATGGCCGTAATCGTCAACCACCGTGATGCCGTCGATATCGCCCACGTGGGTAAAGCGACGGCGGACGCCCTCAAAACTCGAAAGTGCCTTAGCGGCGGCGTCGATATCGAGACCCAGGACATGGGCGACGGTCAAGACGGCCGTGGCGTTGAGCATGTTGTGACGACCGGGGTTGCTCTTAATCTCGACAGCGTGCTCGGTGCTGTCCTCAAAGCGAACGATAAAGTCGCTCTGGATGCCCTTGACATCCGGATGTACGCAGACGATGTCGTTGTTCTCGGCAAAGCCATAGGAAAGCACATGACGGCCCGTCGACTTGGCGAGCTCGACCAGATGCGGATCCTCGCCGCAAACGATGACGGTGCCGTCCTCGCCCACCAGCCCCATAAACTTAGCAAAGGTGGCCTCGATCTCCTCGATGCCCGAGTAGTGATCGAGATGGTCGGCCTCGACGTTGGTCACGATGACCACGTTGGGGTTCAGGAACAGGAACGAGCTGTCGGACTCGTCGGCCTCGGCGACAAAGTAGTCACCCGAGCCGTTCTTGCCGTTGGTGTCGTAGCCCTCGACGATGCCGCCGATTAAAAAGCTGGGGTCCAGACCCATGCGATCGAGCATCGTAGCGCACATCGAAGACGTCGTGGTCTTGCCGTGCGTGCCGGCAACGGCGACGGTGGTGTAGCCGTGGCCCAGAGCCGAGAGCATCTTGGCACGGGGCCACACGGGAATACCGAGCTCGCGGGCACGCACGAGCTCGGGGTTGGACTCGGGAATAGCGGTGGAGACCACAACCACGTCGGGCTTGACCTCGTCGATCGTCGCAGCCTCGTGGCCCACGTGGACCTTCACGCCGGCGCGGGTAAGCTGGCGAATATAGCGCGACGTCTTAAGGTCGGAACCGGTAACGGTATAACCGCGCTCGTGCAGGACGAGAGCGATACCGCTCATGCCGGCGCCGCCGATACCGATAAAGTGGGCGCTCTTGAACTCGGGCG
>CAJLUE010000038.1 GCA_905209765.1 uncultured Collinsella sp.
AGAAAGGAATCGCGATGAGCGATCTGGAGAACAAGAAGAATCCTGTGGTCATTACCATCGCGCGCGACTTTGGCGCCGAGGGCCACGAGATTGGTCGCATGCTTGCCGACGAGTTGGGGATTCCTCTGTATGACAACGAACTGCTGGTGCGCGCGTCGCTGCGCGCGGGCGAGTCGCTCGATAAGATGGCCGCCTATGACGAGCGCCTGGCCGTGGAGAACATGGCATTTCTGCCCGACCGCTACGACGCCCGCTCGTACTCGGACAAGTTGTTCCAAAAGATGAGCCAGGTGATTTTGGATCTGGGTGAGACCGAGAGCTGCATTATCGAAGGCCGCCTGTCCGATTACCTGCTGCGTAACAACCCCAACCACATTGCCGTATTGGTGACCGCTCCCTTTGAGGACCGCGTCGAGATCGTGCGCAAGAAGCGCGGTCTTAACAAAAAGAAGGGCGCCAAGCTGGTCAAGCAGCAGCAGAAGGCGCGCGAGGCGTTCTATAAGCGCTACAGTGCCGGCAAGTGGAAGATGACGAGCGGTAAAGACATCGTCGTCAACCGCGCCAAGCTGGGCCGCGAAGGCTGCAAGGACGTCATCGCCGCAGCCTACCGCTACAAAGTAGCGCAGCTCGAAGGCTAACCGACCAAAACCACCACAAAGGGGACAGGCACCTTTGTGGCGTTTCGGGCGGCCGGCATAGAAAAAGTCCCCGCCGGGCGTGTGCTCGACGGGGACTTTGCCGTTTGATGGCTAGCGGTGCGGGTGATTATTCGCCCAGCAGGCTCTTGGTGATGGAGGCAGCGGCCTTCTTGCCGGCGCCCATCGCCAGAATGACCGTAGCGGCACCGGTGACGATGTCGCCGCCGGCCCAGATACGGGGATCGGTGGTCTGGCCGGTCTCCTCGTCGGCGACGATGTAGCCCCACTTGTTGAGCTCCATCTTGCCGCCGATCTTCTTTGCGAAGGGGTTGGCGTTGGTGCCGATAGCCGAGATCGCGACATCGCAGGGGATCTCCTCGATGGCGCCCTCGATGGGCACCGGGCGACGACGGCCGGACTCGTCGGGCTCGCCGAGCTCCATCTTCTGGACCTTGACGGCGCACACGGAGCCGTCCTCGCCAGCGACAAACTCGAGCGGGGAGACGAGCGGCAGAACCTCGACGCCCTCGGCCTTAGCATGATGCAGCTCGGCGCGACGGCAAGGCATCTCGTCCTCGGTACGACGATAGGCGATGATGGCGTGCTCGGCGCCCAGGCGCTTGGCGGTACGGACGGCGTCCATAGCCACGTTGCCGCCACCAAAGACGACGACGTTCTTGCCGTGCTTGGTGGGGGTGTCGTACTCGGGGAACTTGTTGGCCTTCATCAGGTTCACGCGGGTGAGGTACTCGTTAGCGAAGAAGACGTTGGGCAGGTTCTCGCCGGGGACGTTGAGGAACTTGGGCAGGCCAGCGCCGGTCGCCACGTAGATGGCGTCGAAGCCCTGCTCGAACAGCTCCTCGGCCGTGGCCATGTTGCCTACGACGGAGTTGTACTCAAACTTGACGCCCATGTCCTCCAGGCCGTCAATCTCGCGCTTGACGACTGCCTTGGGCAGACGGAACTCGGGGATGCCGTAGACCAGCACGCCGCCGCCGGTGAAGAATGCCTCGAAGACGGTGACGTCAAAGCCGTTACGGGCGAGCTCGCCGGCGCAGGTGATGCCGGACGGGCCGGAGCCGACGACGGCGACCTTCTTGCCGTTCTTGGGGGCCATCTTGGGCGTGGAGGCGAGCTCGGGGCGATCACCCAGGAAGCGCTCGAGCTGGCCGATGGCCACGGGCTCGGACTTCTTACCACGGATGCACTTGCCCTCGCACTGGTTCTCCTGCGGGCAGACGCGGCCGCAGATGGCGGGAAGCATGGAGTCCTCGCGGATGGTATCGAGAGCGCCGCCGAAGTCCTTCGCGCGGATCTGCTCGATAAAGCGGGGAATGTTGATGTTGACGGGGCAGCCCTCAACACAGAACGGCTTCTTGCAGTTGAGGCAGCGCTCGGCCTCGGCCAGCGCCATCTCCTCGGTGAAGCCCTTGTCGACGGGGCGGAAGTCGCAGGCGCGCTCGGCAGCCGGCTCCTCGTTATCGGGGGTGCGGGGCGACTTCATATCGGCAACGAAACGACCGTTAACTAGTGGCATGCGCAGCTCTTTTCCTCATAGGCCTTGAGGGACTCGCCCTCTTCGGAACGGTAAGCGGCCTGGCGGGCACGAAGGTCATCCCAGTCGACCAGGGTGGCATCGAAGTCGGGGCCGTCGACGCAAGCGAACTTGGTCACGCCGCCCACCTCGACGCGGCAGCAGCCGCACATGCCGGTGCCGTCAACCATGATGGGGTTGAGCGACGCGGTGATGGGGGTGTCGTACTTCTGGGCGGTGAGGGTCGAGAACTTCATCATCGGAACGGGGCCGACGCAGAAGACCTGGCTCACGGCCTTGTCCTGCAGCAGGCGCTCCAGCGGAGCGGTGACAACGCCCTGCTCGCCGTAGGAACCGTCGTCGGTAGTGATGTGGATGTGGTCCTCGTCGAGGAGCTCGCGGAACTGGTCCTCCATGAGCAGGAGGTCCTTGGTGCGGGCGCCCATGATGGCGTGGACCTCATGACCGGTCTCGACCAGGTGCTTGGCGACCGGGAAGGCAATTGCCAGGCCGACGCCGCCGCCAATGACGGCGCAGGGGCCCTCGGCCATCTCGGTGGGAACGCCCAGCGGGCCCACGACGTCGCGCAGCGACTCGCCGGCCTCGTAGGTGGACAGCATCTCGGTGGTCTTGCCGATCACCATGAAGATGAACTCGACCCAGCCCTCGTCACCGTTCCAGCCGGCCAGGGTAAACGGGACGCGCTCGCCCGTCTCGTTGGCGCGAACCATGAGGAACTGTCCAGCGTGCGCATGCTTGGCGATTGCGGGCGCCTCGATGCGGAACTTGAACACCTTCTCCGAGAACTGCGTCTTCTCCAGGATCTTATACATAGAACCCCTCTCTTGTTAGGGCGACCGAACCGTGCCTCCACGGAAATGGACGGTAGCCCGAATAAAACCGTACGCGCACAGGCGTTGTGCAGACATACGGTGCAAATTATACCCTCATGGACATGTCGCTTACGTGTATCTTTGGCAGGCGGGAAAAGTGACCTACCAAAAAGGGACAGGTTTATTTTGGCAGGTTTTATCAGGCAAAACGGCAAAGGGGGCCGGCCTCGTGCATCGGTGAGGCCGGCCCCCTTTGGAGCGTTGCGTATGTATGGCGGCACAGGGTTTATTGCGATGTGCCGACTGCGGCGTTTACGCAGATAAAACCTGCCAAAATAAACCTGTCCCTAAATAGTAGGTTCTAGTGCTTGCCGTTGGCGGAAGCGGCGCCGTTGACGTGGTCGCGGGCATAGACCACGCCGTGTACGATCGCCAGGCCGGCGGCGTCGGCCGCGCGGGCGCAGGTGTCCTGGAAATCCTCGGCCTCGCGGGCGCGCAGCTGCTTGAGCACGTAGTCGGCGACGGCCATCTTGCCGGGAGGGTTGCCGATGCCGGTGCGGATGCGGCTGAAGTCGCGGCTGCCCATCTTGTCGATGATGGAGCGCAGGCCGTTGTGACCGGCGTGGCCGCCGCCCACCTTAACACGTACGTCGCCGGCGGGAATGTCGAGCTCGTCGTGGATCACGAGCAGCTCCTCGACCTTGATTTTGTACTCGCGGCAGAGCTTGGAGATGGGGCCACCCGAGGTATTCATATACGACTGCGGCTTGACCAGCACGATCTGGCGCTTGCCGCCCTCTTCCTCAGCATCGTTGATATTGATGAGCGCGACCTCGGCGCCTGCTTGGTTTTTCCAGTACGTGACGCCGGCCTGACGGGCCAGCTCGTCGATTGCCTTAAAGCCGGCGTTGTGGCGGGTCTCGGCATATTCCTCGCCAGGGTTGCCAAGCCCGGCAACCATGCGAATCTTAAGCGGCTGTGCAGCTGCCATGTTTATCCTTTCGTTGATTTGTCGCCTGCTATGGTGAGCGACCCTGTTGCCGCTGTCAAATGGAGGGTAATTGAGGGCGTTTAGGGGCGTTTGGACGGCCGTCGAAATCAGAGGTGGACAGTTAGTTCAGATACGTATAAGTTCTGAGGACTCGAAGTGCTCAATTCAATGCCGATACGTTGTTTCGGAGCTTTAGTTAGTCCATATGGCGCTGTTTTGAAGTCTACCCTGCCTTCAAATAGGGCGAATGGTATAGAGATAGTTGCAAAACAGCCTAATTCAATGTGTCCATCTATACGTATCTGAACTAACTGTCCAGTCCTGTTCGGCGGCGCGCGGGTGATTCGCCGTTTAGACCGGCGCAAGGCCGATTCCGGCCCGCAGAGCGTTGAGCCAAGCGGCCTGACGCTTGCGATAGCCCTTGATACGGTATCGGAATCGGACTCCCGCGAGTCGATGCATCGTTTGGGCGAAGGCTTCGAGTGCAACAAGGTCTTTCATTTGGTCGCGATTGATAACCAGGACGTGGATGCCCATTGCCTTGAGGCCATTATTTCGATTGCCATCGTGGATGCGAGCGTTTTGAAGCTCATGCCCAATTCCGTTGTATTCGTTGTCGACTCCGGCTGCCGGGCAATATAGGTCGCAGATGGCATAGGGGATGCCCGAGGACATGTTGACCGCAAGAGTGTCGAAGTCGATTCGATAGTTGAGTAGCAGGCCTCCCATGGGCAGACTGCAACATCCGAAACCGCCAAAGCGCATGGGTGCTCCGAGAACGGCAAACATTAGGGATTCGGCTGGGGATGCGGATCCAGCCCGGGCGAGTTTAACGGCCGTACGAAACGAGGCGTACGAGCTACTTTTGGCGAACCGTGCGACCGCCTCGAGCTCTTCGATGGTCGTTGCGGGCTCGCATTTGTAGTGTGCCTGTTCATAGCGGGTTTCGTTCAGTTGCTCGGCCACCGACTGGTTGCCCAAGCAATCAAGATCGCCCGTCGCTGCGCAGCCATCGCTCTTGGGCCAGATGTCGTCATGGGCAATAGGGTATGTTGCCCCGGGAGGAAGGGAGTAGGTTCCGAGCAGTTCCATGAGAAGCATCAAGGTTTTGGCGACTGATTCATTTTTGGAACAAAGCATGGCTGTCACGGCGGGAGACGTTGCGTAGATGTCGGCCTCGACGTGCATAATTGCACCTTCAGGAAGCGGAGCGGAGAGAATATGCTGAAGAAGTCGCTTGTCGGGGCGTCTGTTGTCTTCGTCTGAAACGAGAAGATCGAGCAGTTCGGAATCATCTTCATTCCAGGCATCGAGTATCGAAAGTGCGCCAAAGTCTATCGCGTCATTATTGGGAATGCAGCTAGCCAAGGCCTGTGCTTGCTGTTCGCTATCAACGAAGTCCCAGGGTAGGGCAGAGTACGCCCGTCGTGCGCGACGAATTGCGCGGAGGGCGGAGAGATGTGAAATCACGGTCGTCATAGCTATAACGTACTAAGTTGGCGGCAGAATGCGACCGCCATACCGTTCTTTTCGCTCAGCGGGGCGCTGCGCGCCACGAACGGCTGGGTGTTATGAAATCGGTGGAATCGGTCGAGGGGATTGCAGGAAATTGAGCTCTGCCGCGAAGGTTGACGATATCTACTGGACAGTTAGTTCAGATACGTATAAGGCGGCGGGCGTTCGAGGCGTTTCTAAGGGCCTTTGAGGGCGATTTGAGGATAAATATGCAGCGGTTGTACTCGAAAACGATGAGCTTTGGACGGTATGGCATCCGCCGGGGAGCTCCGAAGGCTCCGAACGGCTCTTTGGAGCTTTAGAAAAATACGTATCTGAATTAATTGTCCAGGGAAGGTTGGCGAGGGATAGAAAAGGGTCGGAAGCGAGCTTCCGACCCTTTAAAAACACCAAAGATGATGCGATGCGCGTTGGATTACAGCGCGAAGTCGCCGCCGACGAGCGTGGAGACGGGCTCCTCGTGGTAAACGGCGGAGATGGCCTGGGCGAACTCCTCGGCGACCGAGATGGTCTTGATCTTGCCGCCGACCTCGACGGGGATGGCATCGGTGACGACGCACTCGACGATGGGGGCATCGTTCAGGCGCTCGATAGCCGGACCGGAGAAGATGCCGTGGGTGGCACACACGTAGATGTCGCCAGCGCCCATGGCCTTGAGCTCCTTGACGTTGGCGCACAGGGTGCCAGCGGTGTCGATCATGTCGTCGTTGATGATGCAGGTCTTGCCCTTGATGTCACCGATGATGCCCATGACCTCGGCGGCGTTGTGGCGCGGACGACCCTTGTGGGCGATGGCCAGGTCGCAGCCGAGCATGTCGGACAGCTTCTTGGCGGCCTTGGCACGACCCACGTCGGGGGAGACGACAACCAGGTTGTCGGTGTCGAAGTGCATGTCGTTGTAGTACTGGCCAAACAGCGGCAGTGCGGACAGGTGGTTAACCGGGATGTCGAAGAAGCCCTGGATCTGACCCTGGTGCAGGTCGAGGGTGATGATGCGGTTGACGCCGGCGCGCTCGAGCAGGTTGGCGACGAGGCGGGCGGTGATGGGCTCGCGCGGGCCGGCCTTGCGGTCCTGGCGGGCATAGCCGTAGTGGGTGATGACGGCGGTGATGGAGCGGGCGGATGCGCGCTTGGCAGCGTCGGTGGCGATGAGCAGCTCCATGAGCATGTCGTTGACGTTGCCGCCGGCCACGGACTGAATCAGGAAGACGTCGGCGCCGCGGACGGTCTCGTCGTAGCGGGCGTAAATCTCACCATTGGCGAACTGCTTTAGCGTAAGGCCCGAAAGCTCGACCCCAAGGTACTCAGCGATCTTCTGAGCGAGGGGACGGTTGGAGGAACCGGAATACACGCGGATGGACTTGCGCATATTCTCCGACTTCTCGGGATCATTAATCGGCATTACCCTTCTCCTTTATACATCGAATGCCATATAGATGCCTTGTTGCATTGTAACCGCGTGACGGGGCTTATCGAGCCTTGATAACGTCTTTACCGTCAACGGACACGAACCGACCACTCATCCGGTCGCGCAGGTCACGATAGAAAAAGGAGCCGTCCCCATGGGAACAGCTCCTTAGATGCTTGGTAAAACGTTATACCTCGTCGTCCTCGTGCAGACGGCGGCGATAATCGGCGGCCCAGCCCTCAATATTTACCTGACGGGCGCGGCCCAGGCCGAGTGCGTCAGCCGGGACCGGCTCGGTGATGACGGAGCCGGCGGCCACGAGCGCGCCGTCGCCAATCTGGGCGGGCGCGACCATCATGGTGTCGGAGCCGATGAAGGCATCCTTGCCGATGACGGTCTTGTGCTTGTGCACGCCGTCGTAGTTGCAGGTGATGGAGCCCGCGCCCACGTTGACGCCTGAGCCCATGGTGGTGTCGCCGATGTAGGACAGGTGCGGGACCTTGGAACCCTCGCCGATCGTGGACTTCTTGATCTCCACGTGCGTGCCGGCCTTGGAACCGTCGAGCATGTGGGTGCCCGGGCGCAGGTAGGCGCGCGGGCCGCAGTCGACGCCGTTCTCGATGACGGCCTCGATGGCGATGGTCTCATCGATGGTGCAGCCGCTGCCGACGGTGGTGTCGGTGAGGCGGCTGTTGGGGCCGAGCTGGCACTCCTCGCCCACGGTGACGTGGCCGATCAGGTGCGTTTGCGGCCACACGACGGTGTCGCGGCCGATAACGGCATCGGGGCCGATCCAGGCCTGCGTGGGATCGATGAAGGTAACGCCCTCGGCCATCCAGCGCTCGTTGATGCGGTCGCGCGCGATGGCGGTGAGCTGCGCGAGCTGGATGCGGCTGTTGACGCCCAGGCCGTCGCGGTAGTCGTCACAGTGGAAGATGGAGACCGCCTGGCCGTGACCCTTGAGGATCTCGAGCATGTCGGGCAGGTAGTACTCGGACTGCGCGTTGTCGTTGCCGATCTCGTCGATGTGCGCGGCGAGCTGCGCGCCGTCGAAGGCGTAGCAGCCGGCGTTGCACTCGAGCAGCGTGGCGGCCTGCTCGGGCGTGCAGTCCTTCTGCTCGATGATGCGCTCGATCTGGCCGTCGGCGCCCAGCTTGATGCGGCCGTAGCCGAAGGGGTCGGGCGGGGTCATGGTCATGACGGTGCAGGCGAGCTCGCCGGTGGCGACGGTCTGCGCGAACTTGGCGACCGTGTCGGCGGTGATGAGCGGCAGGTCGCCATTGAGCACGACGACGGGGCCTTGCGTGATGCAGCAGGCCTCGAGCGCGACCTTTACGGCGTGGCCGGTGCCCAGGCGCTCGGTCTGCTCGACGCACTCGACCTTGGTGGCGCTGTTGGCGTAGGCGCCGTCGATAAGGGCACGCATCTCGTCGGCGTGGCTGCCGATGACGACCACGACGCGGCTGCAGCCGGCCTTGATGGTGGCGTCGACGATCCACTGGACCATGGGCTTACCCAGGATCTTGTGCGAAACCTTGCAGTGGTTCGACTTCATGCGGGTGCCCTCGCCGGCGGCGAGGATAATTGCGGTTGCGTCCATGTGATCTCCTGTTACGTTATAGAGACGTGTGTTTGGAAACGATACACGGCACAATATGATACCGCAGGCATATGATGAGCGCGTAACGATTGACGCGTGACGGCCGATGTCGCTGCCGCCGGCGTGGTGTTTGCGCTGGTTGTGTATGGCGGCGGCGCTGCGGCGTTGGCGTTTGAGCGAGGGGATGGGGGTGCCCGTGGACATTATGCGAGAGGAATCGGGCAACGAACCCGTCGCGGCATTTTCGATGTCGCATCCGGCGGTGCCGGCGCTCTACACGGTGCTGACGCTGGGACTCACCATGTTCTCGATGCAACCGGTGCTGATTGCGCTGTCGCTTGCGGGCGGGTTGGCGTACGGGTTTGCGACGCGCGGCGTCGCGCGCACGTTGGGGGCGCTTCGCTGGCAGCTGCCGGTGATTTTGATCATCGCGGTGCTCAATCCGCTGTTTAGCGCCTCGGGCTCGACGGAGCTGTTCCGTATTGGCATGCGTGCGGTGTATCTAGAGAGCATGGTTTACGGCCTGTGCATGGGCGGGCTGTTTGTGGCGAGCGTGCTGTGGTTTGAGGCGGCGGCATCGATGCTTGGCTACGACAAGGTGCTTGCGCTTTTGGGTAACGCCGCGCCGGTGATCGCGCTCATGATCTCGATGTGCATGCGGCTTATCCCGCAGTTTTTGCGCCGCGGTCGTACTGTGCTGGCGGTGCAGGATGCGATTGATGTGCCTGGCCGCGCGCCGGCCGACCCCGTGCGCTCGCGCCTGCGGGCGTCGAGCGTGTTGATGGGCTGGGGCATGGAAGATTCGCTGGAGCGCGCGGACGCTATGCGCTCCCGTGGGTGGGGCGCCGCGACACGCCGCACGACGTACGCGCGGTATCGGCTGGGGCGCGGCGATGTTGCCGCGCTGGTTGGGCTTGCGCTGTTTGGCGTGGCCACGACGGCAGTGGCGTGGACCGCGATGGCGCAGTATTCGTTTTACCCGCAACTATCGGTGCCGGCGCCGTGGCTGGGCTATGTCGTATATGCGGCCTGGATGGCGCTGCCCTGCGTGCTGTACGCGATTGACGAGAAGAGGTTTGGCTGATGGCTCGGTTGGATAGGGGCCCGGTGTCGGGCGCGGCGTGCGGCCCGGATATGCCGGCGATTGAGGTGCGGAGCCTGAGCTTTTCCTACCCTGGGGCTGATGCTGCGGTGCTCGAGGGACTCGACTGGTCTGTTCCCCAAGGTGCATTTGCGCTGCTTGTTGGTGGTACTGGGTCGGGTAAGTCGACGTTGCTCTCGTTGCTCAAGCCCGAGATTTCGCCGACGGGTGAATGCGCTGGCGAGCTGCGCGTGCTGGGCGAGAGCGTTGCCGACATGGATGTTCGGGCGTCCGCGGAGCGCGTGGGCTATGTGTTTCAGGACCCCGAGAACCAGATCGTGTGCGAGACCGTGTGGCACGAGATGGCGTTTGGACTAGAGAATCTGGGTGTGTCGCGCGACGAGATGCGCCGCCGTGTTGCCGAGACCAGCTATTTCTTTGGTCTGGAGGACTGGCTTCATCGCGATACCGATACGCTTTCGGGTGGCCGCAAGCAGCTGCTGTCGCTTGCCGCCGTCCTGGCGCTGCGTCCGCGTGTGCTGTTACTCGACGAGCCCACGTCTCAGCTCGATCCCGTTGCCGAGAAGAATTTTCTGCACGCGCTGTTTCGCGTGAACCGTGAGCTGGGCTGCACGGTTGTTGTGGCTACGCATCAACCGCGGCCGATGCTCGAGTATGCGACGCGTGCGTACCGGATTGAGGGCGGTCGCGTGCGCGAGGTGGCGGATATGGCTTCTTTGGGACGCCGAGAATCGCTGTTTTCCGATGACATGTTGGGGTGGGGTGCCATCCGATGTGCAAAAAACGGAGTATTCAGCAGGTACGAGGACAATTTGGGCTCTCCGGAACCGCCCGGGGACGTATCGAGCGCGAAAAAAAGTTCGGAATTGGACAAATCGTCCGAATTTGTGGCGCAAATGTCGCTCGAGAACGGCTCGGCAGCCTTCCCGCGCACGGATGGAAGCAGAATACTCCAAAAAATGCACGGTGGGTCGGCTACCACCCTGTCGGAAGGCTGGTTTCGCTACGATCGCGTGGGCGGTTGGGTGCTGCGCGGGCTCGATGTGACGTTTTCGGCCGGCGCGGTGCATGCGGTCGTGGGCGGAAACGGCTGCGGCAAGTCGACGATGCTCTCGGTGCTGGCCAAGACGGCTAAGCTGCAGCGTGGCCGCATGGTGCGTGGGACGGCTTCGGCGGCGCTGTTGCCACAGAACCCCAAGGCATTGCTGGTCGCCGAAACGGTGCGCGACGAGCTGATGGAATGGGCTTCGACCTGCGGATACGACGAGGCCGCAGCACAGGAGCAGACAGCGCGCCTGGGCCTGGTGGGCTTGGAGGCGCGTCACCCGTACGATCTTTCGGGCGGTCAGCGCCAGCTGCTTGCGTTGGCAAAGCTGCTGCTGATCGGCCCCGAGCTGCTGCTGCTTGATGAGCCCACCAAGGGCCTTGACCTGGCAAGTCGCTGTATTATCGCCCGAGCCCTGCGCGAGCATGCGCGGGCTGGCGGCACCGTTGTCATTGCCACGCACGACCTAGACTTTGCCGAGCAGGTGTCCGACGACGTCGCCATGATGTTCGACGGCGAGATCGCCTGCATGGAGCCTCCGGCAGATTTCTTTGCCGACAACGTGTTCTACAGGGCGTGATGGAATGACGGATCATCGCGCCTCGCGCCTACTCACAAAAATGGAGATTCCGCTGCTCCTGGCGGTGCCGGCAGTGATGACTGCGGCGTTGCTGGCGGGCATTGAGCAGGCGGCGCTTGCCATGCTGGTTGTAGTTGCGCTCGTGCTCGCACTGTTCTTTGCGGGCTATGAGGCATCGCGCCCGGGCTTGCGCCAGATTATGCCAACGCTGGTTCTGGCGGCGTTGGCCGCGGCGGGCCGCATCTTGTTCGGCCCCATTCCCGATTTTAAGCCCGTGAGTGCTATCGCCATTATCGCGGGTGCGACACTTGGCCGTCGCAACGGCTTCATGGTCGGCGCGCTGGCGGCACTGACCAGTAATTTCTTTTTTGGACAGGGCATGTGGACGCCATGGCAGATGTATGCCTGGGGTCTGGTGGGCTATATCGGTGGCGCACTGGCGCATGCGGGCGCTTTTGATCGCGCCGATGGCACCGTGCGCATGCCGGCGCTGATGGCGTACGGCCTTGCGTCGGGCCTGCTGTATGGCGTTGTAATCAACGCATACGACATCATCGGTTTTGTGCAGCCGCTCACCTGGGCAGGCGCCGCAGCGCGTCTTGCCACCGCCGTACCGTTCGATATCACGCACGGACTCGCGACCTGCGTGTTTTTGGCCGCTCTGTACAAGCCTTGGTGTCGCCGCATCAACCGCGTCGTCGTGAAGTACGGGCTGTAGTGGTGGTTGCGCCGGGGCGAGAATCAATACTGCCTTGGTGTCATATCAAAACTATGCCGGTTTACGGGGCTGGATTGGCATAGGCAGACCATACTGGCTTTTCCGAAAATAGACGAGCCGTCTACCTGCGGTTTTATTTTGCTTGAATTGCGTGTGGTTAGGGATTTGCGATTCAGTCCCGTAAACCGGCATAGTTTTGCGCCCGCCGACTCGTATGACGGTCGCAGCGGGCTCCAGAAGGCTAAATGACCAATTTTCCTCCGTCACTGGGGACCAGCTGGGAGTGCTCGCCACGAAAGCGGTCCATCTACTACGTTTAGGTCGCCGTCCTCAACCACAGTGAGCAATGTGAAAAGAAAACCGCAGGTAGAAAGCCTGTGGTTTTTCGTAGAACATGGTTATGGTTGAGGGTAACGGCTTAAACGTAGTAGATGGGCGCTTTTCGCGGCAGATGTATTACGCAGGTGTCCTCGGAGAGCCAAAATGATCTGTTTTCCTCCGTCCCCAGGGGATCATTTTGGGGGTTAGAGCTCCAGGGCGAGGGTGACGGGGCAGTGATCGCTGCCAAAGATGTCGCCGCGGATGCCGGTGTCGCGTACGTTGCCGGCGATTGCGTTGCTTACCAGGAAGTAGTCGATGCGCCAGCCTGCGTTGTTCTTGCGGGCATTAAAGCGGTAGCTCCACCAGCTGTAGACGCCCTCGACGTCGGGGTTTGCCGCGCGCCAGGTGTCGGTAAAACCGGCGTCGAGCAGCTCGGTAAACTTGCCGCGCTCCTCGTCCGAAAAGCCTGCGTTGCCGCGGTTGGACTTGGGGTTCTTTAGGTCGATCTCCTCGTGTGCCACGTTAAAGTCGCCGCAGGTTACGACGGGCTTGCCGGTTTCGCGCTCAAGCGCGCTCAAAAAGCCGCGGTAGGCATCGTCCCAGGCCATGCGCACATCGATGCGGGCAAGCTCGTTTTGGGCGTTGGGCGTATAGACGTCGACAAACCAAAACTCGTCGAACTCGAGCGCACAGACGCGGCCCTCGGTCGCGGCTTGGGCGACGAGCTCGGCGGCCCCACCCTCGCCGGCGTAGGGTAGCAGCGCATCGGCGCGCAGCACGCGCAGCGGTTCCTGGCGGCTAAAGACCGCGGTGCCCGAGTAGCCCTTGCGCTCGGCGTAGCTCCAGGTTTGGTGGTAGCCGGGCAGATCGATATCGACCTGGCCTTCTTGCAGCTTGGTCTCCTGCAGCGCCAGGATATCGACGTCGAGTTCTTGTGCGATCTGGATAAAGCTCGGGTCCTTTTTGAGCACGGCGCGCAGGCCGTTGACGTTCCACGAGGCGAAAGTGTAAGTCTGAGGCATGGTGTCCTTTCGACGGGGTTGGCAGGCTTAAGATTAACGCAACAAGAGCGGGGCGGAGTCCGCGAGTGATAGTGCGAACGCCGCCGTCCCTAAGACACGGACGGAGGACATATATGACGCAGGCAATATCGGACCCCAAACAGGCCTCCGCCGCGCTGGCGGAGCTGTTCGAAACCCATAGCCACGTGGTCTTCTTTGGCGGCGCGGGCGTTTCCACGGCGAGTGGCATCCCCGATTTCCGCAGCGTGGATGGCCTGTATCACCAGCGGTTTTCCTATCCGCCCGAGACTATGCTCTCGCACAGCTTCTACGGGGCGCATCCGGCGGAGTTTTTCGACTTCTACCGGACCAAGATGATCTCCCTTGACGCCAAGCCCAACCACTGCCACGCCAAGCTGGCGGAGCTGGAACGCGCCGGCAAGCTCGACGCCGTGGTGACGCAAAATATCGACGGCCTGCACCAGATGGCCGGCTCGCAGCGCGTGTTCGAGCTGCATGGCTCGGTCCACCGCAATATCTGCCAGACGTGCGGCGCGGTCTACAGCGCCGAATGGATTTGCTCGCGCGAGCACGAGGACGCCGCGGGCGTGCCCGTGTGTCCTGCGTGCGGCGGTCGCATCAAACCCGATGTGGTCCTCTACGAAGAACCGCTCGATGAACGTGTGCTTACCGGCGCCGTTGCTGCCATCGCCGCAGCCGACGCCCTCGTCGTGGGCGGAACCTCGCTCGTGGTGTATCCGGCGGCGGGCCTCACGCGTTACTTTACTGGTGATACGCTGGCCATTTGCAATTTGGCGCCCACCGATCAGGATGCAAATGCCGACCTGCTGATTTCTTGCGACATCGCGGCCGCGTTTGCGTTCTAGCCCGTGCGCGCGGATACAATAGAAAGACTGATTGCAAAGCGACCACGCCGCCAGCGCCCGAGCGCGGCGGCGTGGGCATTTTAGGAGGATGTTCATGGCGAACGACAGCAAGACATGGCGGTGCGGAAAGTACGAGCTCAGCTTTGACCGTCCGCGCATCATGGGCGTCCTCAACGTGACGCCCGATTCGTTTAGCGACGGCGGTGAGCACTTTGACCAGGATGCCGCTATCGAGTACGGCCTGGCGATGCTCGATGCCGGCGCCGACATCATCGACGTGGGCGGTGAGTCCACGCGCCCCGGCTTTACCCCGGTCAACCCCGACGAGGAAGCGCGTCGCGTGCTGCCCGTCGTGCGCGCGCTCGCCAAAGAGGGCGCCATCGTCTCGATCGATACGCGTCATGTGGCGGTTGCCAAGGCGGCTGTGCGCTGCGGTGCTTCGATTGTCAACGACGTGACGGGCTTCACCGATCCCAAGATGGTTGAGTTCGTTAAGACGAGCACCTGCGGCGTCATCGTAATGCACGCCGGCGAGGTCGCCGTACCCGCCCGCACGCACGCGACGGTGCAGCTCGATACCTCGGCTGCGGCGTTTGTTGCCGAGAAGGCACGCGAAGCGGCTGCCGAGGCTGCGCGCGAGGCCGAGAAGCCGGCCCGTCGCCGTCGCGGCAAGTTGCTGGGCGAGCCCAAGGTTGAGGCCAAGCTTCCGGGCGGTGTGGTACAGCCCTCGCTGCCGTTTGGTGAACCGGAGCCCGCGCCCGAGCCTGTTGCCGAGCCGGAGACGCCGGCTGCCGAGCAGACCGCTCCTGCCGCCGAGACTGCAGCGCCCGAGACCGTGCCCGCAGCTACCGAAGCCGCACCAGAGCCCAGCGACCACCTGGCCGCCATGATGCGCCGCAGCGCCCGCCGCGAGGAAGCCTACGTGCCCACCTCGCAGCTCCGCCGCTTTACCCTGCCCGATTCTGCGCCCATCATGCGCCGCGTCATGGGCTTTCTGTCCGACCAGGCCCGCACGCTCATCCATGCCGGCGTGTCGCGCGACCGTATCTGCATCGATCCCGGCCCGGGCTTTGGCAAGACGGCCAACGAAGACATCGTCATCCAGCGCGAGACCGCCAAGATGGCGTCACTGGGCTACCCGCTCATGTGCGCCGTGTCGCGCAAGCGATTTGTGGGCGCCGTCTCGGGCGTGACCGAGGCCGCCGCGCGCGATGCCGCCACGTTTGGTGTGTGCCTGGGCGCCATCCAGGCTGGCGCCAACATCGTGCGCGTGCATGACGTCGCGGGCTTTGCGCAGTTCCTGAACGGTTACTGGGCTGTTGCCAAGCCGCAGCCGCGCCGCGCGTTTGTGGCCGTGGGTTCCAACCTGGGGCATCGTTGCGACAATATCCGCGCTGCGCGCGACATGATTGCCGAGATCCCGCTCACTTGCGTGTCCAACTGCTCGCGCATCTACGAGAGCGAGCCGGCCTACGAGACGCGCCAGGACGCGTTTGCCAACGCCGTCATCGAGATTAAGACCGAGCTGGCGCCGTTGGTGCTGCTCGATGAGCTCATGAAGATCGAGGCCGAGTTGGGCCGCGACCGCTCCAAAAAGGCCAAGGCAAACGGCCCGCGCACCATCGACTTGGACCTGCTGTGGATGGATGGTGAGACCCACGGCGGCAAGAAGCTGCGTCTGCCGCATCCGCTAATCGGCGAGCGCGACTTTGTGCTGGTGCCGCTCGAGGACCTGACGCACGACCCGGCGCGGTTCTTCCGCTACAACGGCGTCGAGGTCAAGGAGCCCGAGGATCGCGTGGGCCATATCGTGGGCGAATTGGGGCGTATGTAGATGATCGAGATGAATGCTGTTGCCGCCGGTACCGAGCT
>CAJLUE010000039.1 GCA_905209765.1 uncultured Collinsella sp.
GCTCGTACAGACGCCGCGTCTCGGGCTCGGGCACGCCATTGACCTGCTCCCTCAGGTGATGCATATGCCCACTGTACAGCTCGACGATATCGCGTCGTCGCCCCGCCGCACCGTAGACGCGCATAGCGCAACGCACCATGTCCTCGCGCGCCGTCTCTTGCCGCAGCCCCGCCTCCACCAGCCATACCGCCGACTGCAGGTCGTTTTCTTCTAGGGCGGCATTCGCGCCCCGAATCATGCAGTCGATATACTTCGATTCCATAATGCGCCGCATACGCAAAAAGAAGGTGGGATTACAGCCATTGGGAACATACAACGGGCCGGCGTAGAGCTGCTCGACCTTAAGGCACAGCTCGACCAGATGGGGCCCGCGCGCACCCGTGCGATTTCCCAAAACTTCGCGGCTTATCTGATCAAACAACCGCACGTCGGTCTTGACGTAATCGCCGTTAAGCCCAATGCACTCGTTTTGGATCAGCACACACGACTTGCCGTCCGGTGTCGGCCCCAAGGCCGAACGCAGGCGAGATATCGTCGAGTACAGATTGTTTCGAGCGCTATTGAACTCGGCATGGGGCCACAGCTCCATAGCCAGCGTCTCGCGGTCAACCAGTGCATCCATGCCCAGCGCAAGCCGCTCGGCAAGCGTCGCCGCTTTCTTGCGGCGCCACATCTTATCCGTAATGGGAAACCCGTCGCGCTCGGCGCGAAACGCCCCAAACATGCGGATCTCGATATGGCCAATCACATCGACACCCTCGGCATCGCCGGCCTGGAACAGACGCTCGCCTTCGCCCTCAAAGTCGTCACGCAGCGAATACCGCGACAGCTCGCGCACCGGGAGCTTCTTTCGAATTCTAGCGGCCGGCTCACCCAGACAATGCATCGCAAGGCGCGCAAACAGCCGATACGACGGATCCAAAATCCCTGGGCGATTCATGGACATCCAGGCTGCAAGGTCGCTATCGCGGCCCGCGGAGGCCAAATGCAGCGCCACCATCCATGCCTCGGCACCACCGACCTGCGTTCGGCTCAAATCGAGCAGCTCTGCCTCTTCGCGCACCGATACCATCGATGTATTGCGTAAGTACGCCGCGCGCTCTAGCAGCAGTGCGTTGTCGCGTATGTATCCAATCGATTCCTCGGCAAGTCTGAGCACCTGCACCGCACGGAATTTGGCATTGACCGGACGCCCCTCAGCCAGCGACTGCCAGCCTTCCAGTATCAAGCCAAACAACTGGACTTGATTGTCACGCACGCGCACGGCAAAACGGTCGAGCTCATTGAATGCCTGCTCGTCGGTCACCGGCATGCCGGCAAGTAGGCGCCGCGCCGATAATACCATGCGCACCCAGATGGCGAGTGCTCGGATTCCACGCGCTTCGAGCGCCTCGAGCGTCAGGGCCATCTCGTCATCACGCTCGTCAGTCCCTGCATACGACCCATCAAATAGCTCCGTCAACATGCGGTCCGCCCGCACAAACGTCCCCGCGATATCGAGCTCGCAATCGTAGGCCTTATCCGTTTTGAGCCCCGCGAGGATCTCGCCGCCCTTCGCCCGCTCGATCAGCCCATGCTTTATCTCAACATGTGCGGACAGCATGTCGAGTGCGGCACAAGACGCCTCACTTTCCAGCGCTGTATGGCTTTCCGGAAGCCCCAGACCACCATCTCCATAACAGGCGGCCGTAAACGCGTGCGCCACCTTCCACGACACGGGATCGAGCTCGCAAATCGCTTGCTCGCCCGCACACTCGATAATTGAGGCCATATACCGCGCGAGTTTTGTATTGGAGACGCTCACCGCCGCCAGATAGATGCCGAGCGCCTCGTCAGGCGTCGGCTCCGATGCCTGGCCATCTGCCTCGGTCTTTCCCAGCGCCGCGCGGCAGATATCCCCTCCATGCCCCGTCAGGGCCAGATCGACCCCATACTGCCCGGCAAGTTCCAACACCGTACTGCGGTCCAAAAACGCGTCGGCGAGGTCCATCGCGGTATCGCAGCGCCCTGCTTTAATCAAAATACGTGCCGCCCGCACAACGAGTTCGGGGCGAATTTCGGCAACCAGCTTGCGCAATCGCAGGCGTGCATTATCCTCGGTACCCAAGCAGGTAAAGCTCCGGTCTGCCGGATCGACGCCAAAAATGGGATAATCGCGGACAAGATAGGACTGGTCAATCGCCGAAAGCCTAACACCGCAAGCCTCGAGCTCCGAAATATTGCCCTCACCCATTAAGACCATCAAGCATGCCACGCTAAACAGGGCGTTGTTCTCGAGCGACGCCAGATCAACAAGTGCCGCACCGTAGATATTGACGATCTCGTTTTCGAGCATCTGGGCAACGTCTCCCTGCCCGTATAGTCCCGACTGCATAGCCGAGACGAGCTCGGGCACGCCCTGCGTAAGCTGATAGAAGTCGAGCGATGTGCTGATCGAAAACGCCGATGCCCACGCCGAATACTCATAGGCATGCACCTTGAGCATCTGCGCGTTGACTTTAATCGAATCGCCTAGTCCATGAATCAGCTGGCGATTCGAAGGACGGCAGCTCATAAAGACCCCAACCCCCATAGCACGCAGGCTTCGGATTCGGTCGATCAGCTCCTCGGTCTCGCCCTGGCTGAGGTTCGGCACGTTATCGATTGCAATCAGGGAGTGCGGCTTGTCCTTAAGCTCTTCGGTAACGACCTCGAGCTGCATAAACACCTCGCGCCCAATGGCGCGGTCGGCCTCGATGATCCGCACGGGACCTCGCGTCGGATCATTTTTAACCTCTTGGGCATACTGCAGCAGCACCGAGGTTTTCCCAAAGCCATCAGGCGCGTAGAGGACTACGATGCCGGCTTTTCGGCCCTTGGCGATAAGTTCGTTCATCAAGCGATCGCGCCGCACCGTGTAACTACTGCCCAGCGGCATAAGCTCGAGGTCGTCCGTATTGCCCAAATCGTTAACCATGCCCGCTCCTCAACTCGACCACATGGACACCGTAACGCTAGACCATATGTATCGCTAGATGAATAGAGCGATGCTACGGTTTAGGATGTTTGTTGGTACGCAAATGGCAAGTTTTTGTTCAGCGTGGTCCGATTGAAACTTATCTCCCAACCAATCAGTCTTTGCGCAGGTCAATGCGCTTGCCAGCTTGTCCCATCCTTTGGCAGTGTACCTCAAATGAGTGCTGTTCAATTGTGTTGCGCAACTCACCTAACGCCAGCTACCGTCTACGACCTTTTCATAGCATTTATGCATAGTATCTGTTATGGAATGAATCATGCTGCACCTGACGCACCCGTCAAGTTCGCGGCAAGATTTTCGTCAAGCACACGGCGCGCGCTCAGCAAAAAGGCCCCCGCAAAGCGGAGGCCTTCGGCAAAGCTATGTCGAGGTGATAGGCTATCGCTACTTGCAGAGCGAAAGGGCGGCCTCGTCGGCAACGACAACGCAGTTGGTGTGCAGTTGCAGGATCGAGGCAGGGCACTCGGGGGTAACCGGACCATAGCACATGTCATGCACGGCCTGTGCCTTGGCCTCGCCGTTGGCGACGACCAGGATCATGCGGGCATACATGATGGTCTGGGTACCCATGGTGTAGGCCTGACGGGGTACGTCGTCGATACTGTCGAACAGGCGGCTGTTGGCCTGAATGGTGCTCTCGGTGAGGTCGACACAGTGCGTACCCTTGGAGAAGTGGTCATCGGGCTCGTTGAAGCCAATGTGACCGTTGTTACCGATGCCGAGCAGCTGCAGATCAGGGTAACCGGCAGCAGCGACGATCTTGTCGTACTCAGAGCAGGCAGCGGCAGCGTCGGGATTGGAGCCATCGGGCACATGCGTGTTATTCAGGTCGATGTTAATGTGATCGAAGAAGTTCTCACGCATAAAGTAGTGGTAGCTCTGGGGATCGTCGTGCGAAAGGCCACGATACTCGTCGAGGTTGTAGGTGCTGACCTCGGCAAAGTCGACGTCACCCTTCTCGTACCAAGCGGCGAGCTGCTTGTAGGCACCAATCGGGGTGGAGCCGGTGGCAAGACCCAGCACGCAATCGGGCTTGAGGATAACCTGGGCCGAGATGATATTGGCGGCCTTGCGGCTCATATCCTCGTAGTCTTTAGCTTTAATGATCTTCATTACGCGTCCTTTCTCGTACAAGAGAGGCAAGGCTCCCTTACAAGCACTTGCCCGCGGCCCGCGTCGGCCGCAACCAACGTGTGCGGCCACCAGGGCGAGGTCGCGTAATGTATGTGTCTCGTGTCTAGCCGCGTCGAGGCCCCTGCCCGTCCACGGTGACCCAAAGCTGTTTAGCTTCGGACAAATCCCATCTTGCCACGGAGGGCGCCCTCTTTCAAGGGCGCCCTCCGTAAACGTGTTTGAATTGTAGGCTAAAGGCAAAGCGCCTTGCTAGCGCTCGCGAGCGACAATGAGTTGGTCCATCTCCTCGACATGCTCGCCAACGGAGCCCTTGATGCTCGAGAACTCAACGGAGTTGCACACCAAGATGGGAACCGTCACATCGTAGCCCTCGGCAGCAATTGCCTCGCGATCGAACTCGATGAGCACGTCGCCCTTATGGACGATGTCACCCACTTGCGCATGTACGGTAAAGTGCTTGCCCTCGAGCTGAACAGTGTCCAAACCAACGTGGATGAGCACGTCCAGACCATCGACCGTGTTAAGCGCAACGGCGTGTCCCGTGGGAAAAATGGCCTCGACTTTGGCGTCTGCCGGCGCAATCACGCGCGTGCCGGTAGGCTGAATCGCCACGCCCTGGCCCAAAAGGCCGGTGGCAAACGTCTGATCGTTTACCTCAGAGAGCGGAATGACGTCGCCCGAGATGGGAGCATCCAGCGTAAGGACTCGACCACGCATACCAAAAGACCTTAGGACTTTAGTGAACATGCTCCCCCTCGGACATACCAATCAATCAAAATAACCGTACCAGTTTACCACTTGGCATCCGTTTTTGGCCATTAGGGAAGTTCGCGCTTGACAACCTCGACGATATCGTCAACAACACGCTGGGTCAGCTCATGCGTCTCCGCCTCGGCCATCACGCGAACCAGCGGCTCGGTACCGCTCGGGCGCACCAGAATGCGGCCGCGACCGTTGAGCTCCTTCTCGGCGGCAGCGACGGCGTCCCAGATGGGCTGGCAATCGTCCAGGCCGGCCTTGTTGTCCGAATGCACGTTGACGAGCACCTGCGGGTACTTCTTCATGATGCCGGCAAGGTCGGTGAGGGTGCGGCCGGTGCGCTTGAGCACGGCCAGCAGCTGCAGAGCCGTCACCAGACCGTCGCCGGTGGTGTTGTGCTCCAGGAAGATGATGTGGCCGGACTGCTCGCCACCGATAACGGCACCGTCCTCGAGCATGCGCTCCAAAACGTAGCGGTCGCCCACGGCGGTCTGGACCATCTCAAAGCCCTGCTCCTTCATGGCGATGGAGAAGCCCAGGTTGCACATAACGGTCGAGACGATCTCGGAGTTGGCAAGCTTGCCGCGAGCAGCCAGGTCGGAGCCGCAGATGGCCAGGATGTAGTCGCCATCGATCTCGTTGCCCTCGCTGTCCACAAACAGCACGCGATCGGCGTCGCCGTCGTGGGCCAGGCCGATGTCGGCGTGGGTGCGCAGCACGAGCTCGCGCAGGGGCTCAAGGTGAGTGGAGCCGCACTCGACGTTGATGTCGGTGCCACAGTAATCGGTATTGATGGCGTGGACCGTGGCGCCCAGGCGCTGCAGCGCGGCAGGCGTGGTCTGGCAGGATGCACCGTGGCCGCAGTCGACGGCAACGACCAGGCCGTCGAGCTTAAGGCCGTCGAGGGTGCTGATAGCATGGTCGACATATGCCTTGCGAGCGTCCTTCATCTTGATGATGTGGCCCACACCAGCGCCGGTCGGCAGCGTGTCGGCAGCCACGACTTCCTCGGACATGACCCAGGCGCTGATCTCTTCCTCGACAGCATCGGGAAGCTTCATGCCCTTGCGGCTAAAGAACTTGATGCCGTTGAACTCCGGCGGATTGTGCGAAGCAGAGATGACGATACCGCCATCGAGCTCGTTTTGAACAGTGAGCAACGCCACGGCCGGCGTAGGGATAACGCCGCAGCAATGCGGGCGGCCGCCCTCGGCCATAATGCCGGCGGTCAGAGCGCTCTCGAGCATGGTGCCCGAAAGGCGCGTGTCACGGCCGATGCAGATGTCCGGACCAAGAAACTTGGTCGCCGCGCGACCCAGGCGAAACGCGAGGTCGCACGAAAGATCGGCGTTGGCGACGCCACGGACGCCATCGGTACCGAAGATGTTCTGGGGCATAGGATCGCTCCTTCCCAAGTGGGCAAAACGAAGCCGCCCACCCTAGTCGAAAAGAAAAGCGGGACCCACCGAGCAATCGGTAGGCCCCGCTTGTACATTGTATCTCGAAAGGAGATAAAACCTTAGCGCTTGGAGAACTGGGGAGCGCGGCGGGCCTTCTTGAGGCCGTACTTCTTGCGCTCGACCACGCGAGCATCGCGCGTAAGGAAACCGGCCTTCTTGAGGTCAGCACGGTAATCGCCAGCGTTCAGAAGAGCACGAGCGATGCCCAGGCGCAGAGCGCCGGACTGACCGGAGATGCCGCCGCCATCGCACAGAGCGATAACGTCGAACTGACCGGCGGTGTCGGTCACCTTGAAGGGAGCAAGGGCGTTCTCAACGAGCTGATGACGGCCGAAATACTGCTCGGCGTCACGCTTGTTGATGGTCACCTTGCCGGTGCCGGGGACGAGACGGACGCGGGCGACGGCGTTCTTACGACGGCCGGTACCCTGGTAGACAACGGTGTTCTCAGCCATCTTTAAGCCTCCAGCTCAATCTTCGTGGGGTTCTGGGCAGCGTGCGGATGCTCGGCACCAGCGTAGACCTTAAGCTTGGTCATCTGGGCACGGCCGAGGGTGGTCTTGGGCAGCATGCCGCGAACGGCGCGCTCGATGACCTTCTCCGGGTGCTTCTCCATAGCCTGGCGGAAGCTCTCAGCCTTGAGGCCGCCGTTGTAGCCGCTGTGGCGATAATAGGTCTTCGTGTCGGCCTTGTTACCGGTAAGCTGGACCTTATCGGCGTTGATGACGACAACGAAGTCGCCGCAGTCGCTGTTGGGCGTGAACTGGGGCTTGTTCTTACCGCGCAGGATCATTGCGATCTGGGTGGCAAGACGGCCCAGGACAGCACCATCGGCGTCGACGAGAACCCAGTTGCGCTGGACCTCGCCCTGCTTGGCGTAGTGAGTCGATTTCGAAATCACTTAGACTCCTCCATGTACAGTACGTGTTGTTACAGAGATTCACGGGGCTCTGCAAGTAACTCGTCCATATTACCCCGCTCGCCGCCCGAGTCAACAGGAATTTTGGCTCCGACCAGAGTTTCTGCACATGTCGTCCATGGGTCATGACGTCGCGACGCTAGCGCTCGACAAACGCCTCGATATCACTCAGTAGGCGCTTTGCCTCCTGGCGGCCCTGAATATACAGGTCGAGGAGCTTTGCCGAATCGTGCTCAACGTGACCGACCTCGACCGGCTTTTGCGGGGCAACGACCAACGCGCGGCCCTCGCGCTCATACTTCCACAGATGCATACGCTGGATGTTATAGAGATCGTGGCGCGTTTCGATAGCCTCGAGCAGGTAGGGGTAGTCGGCATAGCGGGCGCGCGCGGCGGGCATAAACTCGTAGGGCTTTTTCTCGTACGAGCGGTCCTGCGTGACAATGACAACCGCGCGATCGAAGCCCGCTTCCTCCAGCACGTGCTCGATGGGGACCGAGTCGGCTACGCCGCCATCGACGTATTTGTGCCCGTCAATCTCGACCGGCGGCGTCACCAGCGGCAGTGACGTCGAGGCGCGCACGGCGTCGAGGTCAAGTACGGCGCTTTTGACCGGCAGGTACGTGGCGGTTCCAAAAAGCATGTCCGTCGCGACGGCGTACATCTCGATGGGGCTCGCGTCGAACGTTTCATTGTCAAAGGGGTCCAGGCGGTCCTGGACATCGTTGAAGATAAAGTCGTAACCCACAATAGAGCCCGTGGACGCAAACGATGCGGCACCCATGTAGCGGCTGTCGTTGCAGAAAGCCAGGTTGATGCGGTTGGCACGGCCGATCTGGTGCGACTTGTAGTTCACGCCGTTGAGGGCGCCAGCCGATACGCCATATACCGCCGGAATCTCGACGCCGGCCTCCATGAGGACGTCGAGCACGCCGGCGGTAAACTGCCCGCGATAACTTCCGCCCTCCAAAACGAGCGCGACCTTGCCGGCGTTCTTTGCCTTATCTTCTGCAGTCATATTGACCTCCTGCGATTGCGTTTTGGCTTTCTTCTACCCAGTTTTGGGATGGAGGGCGCATGGGTTTTGGAGTTGAGGAAATGGAGCGGAAAGCGCGTCCCAGTTTGAGGCGGGATTCCGGGATGAGCTTTCCGCCAACAGCCCATCCGGAAAATGCATCCCATTCCGAATGAGGATTCCGGGATGCGGTTTCCACTTGATGTGCCATCCGGAAACTACGTCCCAGTCTGAGTGCGGATTCCGGGACGCACTTTCCGCCTGGGCCGCCATTGGGAAAGCGCGTCCCACCCTGCGTTGCCGTAGCGTTTTCTTTACGCCCGCGCCCTGCATAGAGTTCGATTCTCCGCGGGTTTGGGGTTCCATTGATGCGGCGCATGGCAGGCTGAGATTCGATAAACATCGCATCCATATTGAGCTGATAGTTTGCGCGGAGAATCCGCGTATTTGCTTCGCAAATCCGCACCGGCTTCGGCCGCCTGCCGGCGTCCTCGCCCGCGGGCTAAAAACGCTTACGCGTTTTCTTTACGCCCGCGCCCTGCATAGAGTTCGATTCTCCGCGGTACGGACAAGAAATAAAAAGGCAGGTAGATATAAGTATCTACCTGCCTGTTACTTATGGTGGAGCTGGCGTTCATTCGGTCGAACACCTCGCCACCTGGACCTATAGCGCCAGGCAGCGACGGATTATCGCCCAAGCCGGCAGAGTCGTCAAACGTGAACGCCACGCGCAGGCCGTCGTCATCGTCGGGGCCGCCCAGCACCACGCGCGCCACGAACGTGCGCAGGAGCTGCGCGTCGTCCACCTCGGCGGCGGCCATGCCCTCAAGCCAGAACAGCGCGCGGTCGTAGTCAAGGCGGGCGGCCTCAAGGGCCTCGGCCGTGCGCAGCTCGTCCTTGAGGAGCGCCTGCCGCTGCTTCAGCGCGTCTATGCGCTCCTTGCCGCCCGGCGGCGCGATGCCCGACTCGATGGCCGCCCATATGTTGGAGAACGCCGTCTCGATCTTGGCCAGCTCGCCCTTTATGGTCTCGCTCAAGGGCTTCTCGTCGGCGCGCTCCTTCTCGGCGTCGGCCAGCATGCGAGCGATGCGCTCGCGGCTGTCGGCGCTGCCCAGGGCCTCGCGCACGGCGTCGGCCACGCGCTTCTCCACGACATCGCGGCGCACGGTGCGCCCGCAGCTGCGGCAGCGGTAGTAGTGATAGGGCCTGCCCGACTTGCCCGTGCCGCTGGTGCCGGTCATCAGCCCGCCGTCGCGCCCGTCGTAGAGCTTGCCCGTGAGCGGGAAGTCCCACGCTTCGGTCTTGGCGCGGGGCCTGTGCGAGTCCTCAAGCATCCGTATCACCCTCTCCTCGTCATCCATGGGAACGATGGCGGGCATGCCGCCGGGCACGACCACGCCCGCGTAGCGGTACTCCCCGCCGTTCTCCCGCCGCATCAGTATGCGGCGCACCGTCTGGAAGCGCCACTTGCCGCCGCGCTTGGTGCGGTACGGCTCCCAGGCGCGCACCACGTCGGCCACCGACTTGCCCGACAAGACCATGCGCACGCCCAGACGGATGGCGGCGGCCTCCTCCTCGTTGACCACGTAGCGCCCGTCCACTATGTCCCAGCCGTAGCGCACGCAGCCGTTGGCCATGCACCGCTCGGCGTTCTTCTGTATGCCGTCGCGTATGCGCTCGCCGTCGAGCGCGCTCTCGTACTCCGCCAGCACCTCCAGCATGCCCAGCTGCAGCACGCCCGCCGAGCCGTCCGAAATGTCCTCGCCCGCGTACAGTATCTCGACGCGGCAGCGGCGCAGCATGATGCGCGCCATGGCCATCTCGTCGCGGTTGCGCATGATTCGGGTAACTTTATATATGACCACGAAATCGAACAGCCCTCGCTTGGCGTCGGCCATCATGCGCTGGAACTCGGCGCGGTCGGTGTTGGTGCCCGTCTGCGCGAAGTCGCAGTACGTGGCCACCACGCGCAGGTCGTTCTCGGCGCAGTAGGCGCGGGACTTCTCCACCTGTATCTCTATGGACTCGCCGCGCTGGTTGTGGCTCGAGAAGCGGGCGTATATCGCCGCGCGCCCGCCCACGGCTACTCCATCTCGTCGGCGGCCTGGAACCACACCACCGTGCCGATCACGCGCACGGGTCCGTCGTCCATGCCGAAAATCATGTCCTCGTAGTCCTCGAAGCTATCCGCCGACAGCATCAGCTTGGTGCTGCCCTTGTACCAGCGGCGCATGACCGCGCGGTAGTCCTCGGTCTCCACCACGGCGATGGACCCGTTGGCGGGCTGGCGGTCGGGGTCGACCAGCACGTGGCTGCCCTCGGGTATGACGCGGTTCATGCAGTCGCCCTCGACCTCCAGGGCGAACGCGCGCGGATGCCCGGCGCACACCGAGGCGGGCACCTCAACGCGGTGCGCTATCTCCTCCTCGTCGGCGAGCGCGCCGGCATGCACGCGCCCGAGCGTGAGCAGCGGCACGGTTGCGCTGCTGGCCACCACGGGCATGGCGCCGGAAGGCAAAACAACGCCATCTGTTCCCTCGTCAATAACCTCGCCTTTACTGATATTGAAATAATCCGCAATGCGCTGAACTGCGCCCATGCGAGGCACTGCTCGCCCGTTTTCCCACTGAGATACGGCCATAGCGGAGACGGCGGCAACTTTGCCGAACTCCTCCTGCGTCATGTCGTGCTGCGTCCTAATCCTTCGGATGTTCTCGGCTATGCTCACGTGTCCTCCTTCCGCTGCGACCGTTAAAATCTTTTTACAGAATATGACAAATCTTCTTTACAGTCACTATATGTTTGGTTATAGTCTTAGGCATACCAAGCAAGGAGGTGATTCGATGGAATTGGTTGATGCGCGCAAGAAGGCACGGTACTCACAGGAGGCCGTGGCTGGCCTTCTCGGCATCTCGCGGCCCACGTACGCAAAGATGGAAAGCAACCCCGATAGCGTGACTATCGAGGACGCCAAAAAACTGGCAAAACTTTTCGGCGTGCGTGTGGCTGATATTTTTTTCGGCAGCAACGATAGTTAAACCTATAGATAGGAGACACACCATGACCACCAAGAGCTACCAGCCCGAGTTCGTCGCCGAGATCGTCGGCAAAACGCTCGACCACCTCATCGACGACCGCAAGCGCGTGGCCGTCAACTTCGAGCTGGCCGAGAACGGCTGCATGGAGGAGACGCATGTCAGCCTCAAGCGCCGCATCGCGGCCATGTGGGGCTTCCAGACGAGCGGCATCGAGCTTCTGGAGGCGAGCACGACCTGGTTCGAGCTCGGCGGCATGCAGTTCAACGTCTACAGCTCCGTGCAGTTCAGCGTGAACGGCAAGGGCTGGAGCACCGACTTCAAGACCATCGCGCGCGACACCGCGTACGACGAGAAGGAGTAGGCCATGCTGAACGAGGTGACCGTACGGGGGGGGTTCACCGCCCTCAACGTGAAGAGCGGCAAGTGCGTGCTGCAGTTTGAGCTGGACCCGAAGTTCCGTGACTTCATCCCCAAGCTGGTGGAGTTCACGGGGCAGATGCTCAACATCCACGTGTACGACGACCAGGAGGTGATGTTCGTGGATAGGGACACCGGTGAGGTCGCCTACGAGGACGCCCTGCTGCTTCTGCCGGGCGTCGCGGGCGAATGACCCCGATACAGCGCGCCATGTGCGACGAGTGCGCCGCCATGATGCGCGAGTTCTACAAGGACCCAGAGAACGAGAGGAAGTTCCAGGAATGGAAAAGATCAAGGGAAAGAGGGTGCGCGTCGCAGCCGGCAAGCGAAAGACGCGCACCGCAACGGTTCACTTCCGAACCGAGACCAGTGTAACACCCGAGCAGCGCCGCGAGAGGCTGCAGGCCGTTTTCGCCGCCCTGTTCGTCTGCGCGTGCATCGCCGCCACATGGGCGCTGGAGGCAACAGTATGGCCGAGGTAGACGCCAAGGCCCAGGCCCTCGTGGCCAAGGCGTGCGGTTGGGTTGCCTCGAACCCCGATACATGGGCGAAGCTGCGCCGCATCTGCTACCGCCTGATGCTGGAGGGCCACGTCATCCAGCGCGACAACGTGTACACCCTGGCGTGCCAGAACGGCATGACCGTGAGCGAGGCCAGCGAGTTCAAGCGCGACCACAACCTGTGGAGCGTGCTGTCCCGCTACATGGTGCTGCAGCGCCCCTCCATGCTGGCCGCCGTGAGCTTCCGCCGCACGCCGGTGGACTCCGTGGACCTGGTGGGCACGTGGGAGGCCATCGTGGGCCCAGCCGTTTTCGCCGCCTCCACGCTAACCGAGGCGCAGGGCATCTACGACAGGGGCGCGCAATGAGGTGCACCGTCACGGTCGAGGGCCGAATGCCGAGCCTGAACGACTACATCAGCGCCGAGCGCGCCAACCGCTACAAGGCGGCGGCCATGAAGAAGCGCGAGACGGCGCGCGTGAGGGCGGCGGCCATGCAGCAGCGAGCGCCGCGCTTCGAGCGCCGGGTGACCGTGCGCACCACGTTCTACGAGCCCGACATGCGCCGCGACGCCGACAACGTGGGCTTCGCGCGCAAGTTCGTGCTCGACGGCCTGGTGGCGGCGGGCGTAATCAAGGACGACTCCCGCAAGTACGTGGAGCAGTGCCCCGACAGGGTGCTCACCGACAGGGCGCGCCCCCGCGTGGTCGTGGAGGTGAGCGACGAGTGACCCGCCGAGACAAGGGCAGGCCACACAGGGCGTGGCGCAAGGCCGACCTCGACCGCATAGCCGAGCTGGCGGGAAAGGTGCCCGCCCGCGAGATTCGCCGCGAGCTGCGGCTGTCCAAGAACCAGTTGGATAACGCGCGGCGCGTGATCAACGCCAGCGGCGGCCACGTGTCCCTGCGCTGCTACCGCCACCGCCTGGAGCTGTGCCCGTCGTGCGGGTGCCGCAGGGCGACCCTCGGCAAGGACGGCATCTGCGAACCGTGCAGACGCCAGCAGCAGCTTGAGGCCATAGAGGCCCGCATAGCCGAGCTGCTGCCGAGGCTGACCGCAGAGGAGCGCCGCACCTACGAGCGCACCGAGTGCGGCCGAGAGAGCCGCGCCGACCCCATGCCGCAGGCCCCGGACACCTCGGGCATGAGCCGCTACGCCGCCGACAAGGCAGCAGAGGCGCACGACGAGGCCATGGAGCGGTGGCTGTGCCGTTACCTGTACCGCAGGGTCAAGGCGGCGCAGAAGCGCAAGGAGCGCATAGAGAAAAAAGTTCCGAAATCCTGAAAAGTTTTTATCACTTTTAGTTTTCCCAGTTAGGAGACCCAAATGCTCACGGAAATCATCAGCAAGACCGTCGCGGACAAGACGGTGGACAGCATCCTGAAGCGCATCGAGCGCGCCGTCCCCGTGCCCGAGCCGGGCGACGGCGGCTTCGACGCCGCCATGCGCCAGGCGTTCAACATGGGGGCCGCCTGCATGGCCGCGCAAATCAAGAACGGCCCCGTGCCCACCAAGCGCATCGCGCTCATGGGCGAGGTGGCCCGCGTGGCGTGCCGCGCCCGCCTGGTGGGCATGGAGTGCCGCGTGGTCGTAGACGAGGGGGCCCGCGCATGCAATCGCTAGAGGAGGTCGCGATCTGCGACGTGTACCCCTACGAGCGCGCCGACGGCGAGCCGATGAACCCGCGCGACTTCACCACCAGGGAGAGCGCCGAGCACATCGCGGCCCTGGCCGCGCAGTTCAAGGCCAACCGCCTCAACCCCGGCCAGCCCGTCATGAAGCCCATCCTGTACAAGGAGGGCGGCATCTACTGGATCGTCGACGGCGAGTGCCGCGTGCGCGCCATGAGGGCCATCGGCACCGAGCGTTTCCTCGCCGAGGTCTACGACGACCTGGACGACGCCGAGCTGGCGCGCGTGGAGGCCGCCAAGGCCATGGTGGAGACCAACGCCAAGCTGGGGCTGACCGCCGAGGAGAAGTCGCGCGGCGTGCAGACCATGCTGGCGCTCGACATTCCCGACGAGGAGGTGGCCGTGGCCGCCCGCACCGACGCGGGCACCGTGGCCAAGGCGCGCCGCGCCGCCCGCAGGGTGCAGGACGCCGCCTACGACATGACGCTCGACCGCCTGGTCGCCATCGCCGAGTTCGAGGGCGACGACGAGGCTGTGGCCGAGCTGCGCGACTGCAAGCAGTCCGAATGGCAGCGCGTGTACGCGAGCCTGAAGGCCGAGGCCGAGCAGAGGCGCAACCGCGCCGAAGTGGTGGCGGTGCTTGCCGACGCGGGCGTCGAGTTCGTCGACGAATGCCCCGAGGGCTTCGCCGCATGCCGCACGTTTTCCGACTACCGCCCCGACCTGGCGGCGCTGGACGCCTACGTGGCCGACAACGCGGGCGCGGGGCTTCTGGCCGAGGAGACGTCGTTCGGCGTGACCCTGCTGGCGCCGGTGGCCGAGGGGGCCGACGAGGCCGCACAGGCCGCAGCCCAGCGCAAGGCCGACTTCCAGGCCGCCTACGAGGACGGCGCGAAGGCCCGCCGCGAGTGGCTTGCCGCCCACGCGGGCGACCTCAAGTCGATGCGCCGCACGGCTCTGGCGCTGACAGCGTTCGCCATGGAGTCCGAGGCCGTGGAATCGTTCGAGGAGCTGCTGGGCCGACCCATCGACCGCACGCCCACCGAGCTGGCCATGGCCATGGGCTGGCGGGCAGCGTGGAACATGAGCGGCTGGACGGCCTGGAGCCTCATGGAAGGCGGCAGCTCCGTGTACTTCAACCGAGCGACGGTCGAGAACGTGACCATCATCTACGAGGCCATGAAGGCCGACGGCTACGAGCCGAACGCGGCCGAGACGGAAACCTACGAGGCGTGCATGGCGCGCCTGGGAAGCGAGGAGTAAATGAGCGAAGCAGTTGAGGCCGAGATCATCGAGCCCGAGGAGGCTTCAGAGCTGACCGTGGCGTACTCCCCCGCCGTGATCGAGGCCAACTTCGACGCCCTGGAGGCGCACGTGCGCAGGCTGGTGGCCGACTACGAGGGCGCGACCTACGACATGGGCAAGGACGAGAACGTGAAGGCCGCCAAGCGCGACCGCGCCTACCTCAACGGCATCGCCAAGGAGATAGACGAGCGCCGCAAGGCCGTGAGCCGCGAGTACACGAAGCCCCTGGCCGCGTTCGAGGACAGGTGCAAGGCCGTGGCGGGCATCGCGAAGCAGGCAGCCGACGGCATCAAGGCGCAGCTGGACGAGGCCGAGGAGGAGCGCCAGCTGCGCGCGTACGCCAAGCTGCGGGAGCACTACGAGGAGTTCGCCGGGCTGCTGGCCCCCGTCGTGCCCTATGAGCGTTTCCACGAGAAGCAGTGGACCAACAAGACCTTCGGCGAGGTGAAGGCATTCAAGGCCCTGGAGGCCAAGGTAGAGCGCCTGGCCCAGGACTGGGAAACCCTCAAGGCGCAGTTCCAGGGCGAGCCGTTCTACGACGAGGCCGAGCGCGAGCTGTTCGCCACCCTGGACCTGGGCGCGGCCATAACGGCGGCGCACAAGGCCGAGGAGGAGCGCCGGCGTATCGCCGAGCTGAAGGCGGCCATGGAGCCGGAACCCGTGGAAGAGCCCGAACCCGAAGCGGTGCCCGAGCCCGCGGAATGCCAGCCCACAGAGTTCCCGCAGCCGCTTGAGCAGATGCCCGAGCCGCAGCCCGCGCCCATGCCCGCCCCGGTGCCGCCAGCGCCGCCCGCACCGGCACCCGTGGCCATGGCGGG
>CAJLUE010000040.1 GCA_905209765.1 uncultured Collinsella sp.
GACGGCGAGATAGCCGGCAGGCCGGCATGTCAATCCTGGTCTAACAGAGCCTAATAAAACCCGAAATCGACAGGTAATCGCCGCGAAATAAATGATTAAAAATCGGCCAAGCATGTATATCAGTTGTCTAGAAGCGCGTTTAGTTCTCGGAACGGTTGGCCGATGCCTGGGCGCGCTCGGCATTCCACGCAACGAGCGCCTCGTGGACCGCCTTGGCGACATCGGCCGGAACGCCTCGAACTTCCGCAATCTCCTGCTCGCTTGCCGCGCGCAAGCGCTTCATCGAGCCAAAATGGCGCATGATGGCACGTTTTCTAGTGGGTCCCACGCCCGGAACGTCGTCAAGCACCGAAACCGTCATAGCCTTATCGCGCAACTCGCGGTGGAACGTAATCGCAAATCGGTGGGATTCATCGCGAACCTGCTTGATCAGATAAAGCGAAGCGGAGCCGGTCGGTAGCACGACGGGAGTCTCGTCCCACGGCACGAAAACCTCCTCATCGGCCTTTGCCAAGCCACAGACTGGTATATCGAGGCCGAGCGCCTCAAGTTGCTTAATTGCAGCGGTCAATTGCGGCTTGCCGCCATCGACAACGAGCAAATCGGGGCGCGAGCCAAAGCGCTCGTCCGCCATGCGCTCGGGAGCATAGCGACGCCCCAGAACCTCGGACATCGATACGAAGTCGTTCGCCTCGTCCAATTCGGCCTGAATTTTAAAGCGACGATACTGGCCCTTGTCGGCACGACCGTTGGTAAATACCACCATCGAAGCGACGGTAAAGGTGCCGTGCAACGTCGAGATATCGAAGCACTCGATGCGCAACGGCGGTGCAGGCAGCGCAAGCGCGCTTTCGAGCTCCAGGAGCGCCTGATTGGTGCGATCGTCAGCATATCCCGTGCGCATCATGTAGCGCATGAGGGCATGGCGTGCATTTTTGGAAGCCATATCGAGCAGGCGGTGCTTTTCGCCGCGCTGCGGCCTATGGAGATGGCAAGAGCGTTCGCGCTTGCCCGCAAGCCACTCCCCCAACGCTTCGGCATCCTCAAGCTCGACAGAGAGATTGATCTCGGCTGGAATATCAGCCGTCTCGTCGTAATAGCGCTTAAGAAAGCCCGATTGAAGCTCTTCCTCGTCGACATCCAGGCCTTTATCGAGGATGAACTCACAAGTTCGAACCGTTCGGCCCTCGCGAACGACAAAGACGCAGGCGGCAGAGATAGTCTCTTCGCGATAGAAGCCGATGACGTCGATATCGACGCTCGATGGAAAAACAACCTGTTGGCGATCGTCCAAGCCCCCAATGACTTCCAGACGACGCTTGACGCGCGCCGCACGCTCAAAATCGAGCGTCTCGGCTGCCTCCGTCATCTCGGACGTAAGCTCGTCGACGACATCCTTGCGATGGCCCGACAAGAAACGTTCGACACGCTTGACGTTCTTGGCATAGTCGGCAGGGGAAATCGCGCCGACGCATGCGCCCGGCCCGCGCCCGACATGGTAGTCAAAGCAGGGGCGCCCGTTTTGTGCGCAAATCATATTGACGATGTCTTCTTCGCCCTTATGAGATTCGACGATGCGGCGGCAGCGGCGCCATTCCGCACAGGATGCCGAGCAAATAGGAATAACCTTGCGCAGCGTATCGATGGTCTCACGCGCCGCACGGCTATCGGTATAGGGACCAAAATAGCGCGTGCCGGGCTTATGGCGCTCGCGCGTGTATTTAATAGCGGGAAAGAGATCGCTCTTAGTAATGGCGATAAAGGGATAGCTCTTATCGTCCTTAAGGTCGACGTTGAAGTACGGATGGTACTGGCCGATCAGATTGCGCTCGAGCACCAATGCCTCGTGCTCGGTCTCCACCACGATATAGTCGAAGCTCGCCACCAGCTGCATCATGAGCGGGATCTTTTGACGCTCGTCCTGCAGCGTCACGTATTGACGCATACGGGCACGCAAGTTTTTTGCCTTGCCCACATAGATGACATCGCCCTTGGCATCTTTCCAAAGGTAGCAGCCGGGTTGCGTGGGAACGCGCGAAACCTGCTCGGCAAGTGTTGGAATGTTGTCGTGACCTGCCACGCGTACCTACTTGCGAAGAAGCAGCGCCGAGACCTCGGGCATCTTAAAGACGAAGGCAAGGCCAAAAGTTACAGCGAGCGAGACGACGCCTGCGACACAAACGTAGCCCAAGGTAATGAGAATCGAGCTGCCAAGCACTCCGACAAAGTGCTCAAGTGCCCACATGACGCCGGCGCCCGCGGCAGCGCCCAAGAGACCGAACAATAGACCAAAGAAACCGCCGTGCAGGATAGATTTGACCTGCAGGCCATGCAGACGACGGCGCAGCCACCACAGTGAGCATCCGACCAAGACCACGTAGTCAACGACGTACGAAAGCGCAATTGCCGGCATACCGTAGCCCAGCACCACGCCAAACAGCAGCACCGAACCGGCCTGACCGATAGCGGAGTACAGGCAATAGCGGCTATAAGGTTTCATATCGAGCAGGGCCGAGAAGCTCTTCTGCATCAGTACGACCACACCGTAGAGCGGCAGGGAAAGTGCCAGATAGATAAGGAACTCCGACACCAGCGCCACACCGGATTCATCGAACTTGCCGGCGCAGTAGATCATGTTGAGCGGACGGGCGAAGACGATCAGGTACAGCGCAAACGGAATCAGGAAGAAGAGCATCTGGGCGACACCGCGCGAAATACCCGTGCGGACGCTGTCGTAATCCTTCTCCTGCGCATCGTGAGAGAGTTCGGTATAGAGTGCCGTCGAAAGCGAGGCGGCGATCAGCGCATAGGGCAATGTGTACCACAGCCGCGCATATGCGATGACGGATGGGCCAGTCTCGGGCTGCACCACCAACGCGGCGGCATTGGTAATAGAGGTCGAGACAAACATGCACACCGTGGCGAGCAGCGTCGGGATACCAAGCGCGATCGTCTGTCGCAGCGCGGGATCCTTAAAGTCGATATGGATATGAGGATGCACGCCATGCTTGCCAAGCGCGGGAATCTGGCAGGCCATCTGAACAAAGACGCCGAGGGTCGTACCAGCTGCGATCAAGATAATACCGGCCTGCCCGCCAAATTGTGCAGACACGGGAGCAAAGCCCATAAAGCTGGCGATAACGATGACATTGTTGAGAACCGGGGCAAACGTCGACCAGAAGTAGTCGCGGTGTGCGTTGAGAACGCCCGAGAACACCGAGCCGAGGCCATAAAACAGAATTTGGATAGCAAAGAAGCGGAACATGAACGCAGCGGTATCCATGCTGCCGCCATCGCCCGAAAGGAACGACTGCGTCCAAATAAAGCCGGGAGCAAACACGGTACCCAGCACCGAGATGCCGCCCAGCAGCAGAAGCAGAATACCGAGCAGGTTGCCGACATACTCGTTCGATGCCTTGCGGCCCTGCTCGCGCCTCACACCCATATACACCGGCAAAAACGCCGTAACGAGCATGCCGCCCATCACAAGTTCGTAAAGCATGTTGGGCAGGTTGTTGGCAACCTGATAGGAGGACGAGAGCAGCGACATGCCGATGGCGGCCGCCATGGCCCACGTGCGGATAAACCCAGTGACGCGCGACACGATGGTCAGCACGGTCATGAGGCCAGCAGAACGACCAACCGTGGAGTAGTCCGACGAACCCATATCGTCTACGTCGTCCTGAGAGTCCTCATGAACCTCATCTTGTGGCAGCAAATCGTCCACGACGGCAAAGGAGCCGGTCATCGCAGAGGGATCGTCAACCAAAACGGCGTCATCGGCAGGTGCGGCGTCATCGCTGTTCGGCATGTTGTTACCGGATACGGCATCATCATCGAATATGGCATGGTCGCCAAACACCGTGTCAACTTCTTTGGCGGCAACGGTTCGGGCAGAAAACGACAGAGGGTCCCAGTCGTCATCACCATCGATGGCCACGCCCTCGACGGGATCGGTCGAACCAAGCGGCGACCATTCGTCATCCGAAAGAAGCGGTTCGCCATCATCATGAGCCGCGGGCTTGGCGGAACGAGCAGCAGGAGCGCTCTGCGGCGTGCTCTTTCCCTGGGCTGCCATCAAAAACACCGCCGTCTCATCGGGACGCGGCACACGAGGAGCCTCGGAGACGATCGGCTTCACGCTGGCGCTCGATTGAGCGGCGGCCAAAAAGACAGCCGTCTCATCGGGACGAACCGAAGAAAGAACCGTACGGGGAAGCTCCGTGCCGGCACCGGCGGCACGCAAGTACACAGCCGTCTCACCCGGGTCAGCGGCAGCGGACCAGGCGTTTCGAATCTCGTTATCGAACGAAGCGGCCTCGGGCGCGGGCGCCTGAGGAGCCGACCCTTTTGCAAAGTGAGCTCCGCGCTTTGATTCTTCCTGCGGCATCGCTCAGTCCTCTCTCGTGATCGGGGCAACCGTCGCCCCGCAAAATGCAACTAAGTCATCGGGAGCAAGCTCAAGCTGATAGCCGCGCTTGCCACCCGAGATAAAAATGGTATCCCAAAGGACGCATGTCTCATCGATCAGCGTCCGAAAGCGTTTTTTCATACCGACCGGGCTGCAACCGCCGCGGACATACCCCGTCGCGGCAAGCAAATCTTTGACATGCATCATGGTCAGCGACTTTTCGCCTGCGGCGCGCGCGGCGGCCTTGAGGTCGAGCTCGTCGGCAACGGGAATGCAGCACACGACATGGTCGTTGGACGGCGTCGTGCAGACCAGGGTCTTAAATCCCTGACCGGGTTCCTCGCCAAGCTGCTCGGAAATCGCGACGCCCAACCCCGACGATTCGTCGCCATCGTCTTCGTACGTATGGAGAACATAGGAGATGCCGGCGCTTTCCAGCTCGCGCATCGCATTGGTTTTTGGCGTCTTAACAGCCTTTGCCATGGCACATCCTTTCCCTCGCAGAGCGACGCAAGGATTAAGTATAGGGCCAATTCCGTCGCATATGTCATCTCGACACACAGAAGCGCCACCGAATCAAAAGGAATCGGTGGCGCGTCGGTACTACAACGTCTCTTTACTGCGCGTCGAGCTGCGCCTGACGCTCACGGTCACGCTTGAGCAGCGGCGCCAAGAACTTGCCCGTGTAGCTCTGCGAACATGCCGCGACTTGCTCCGGCGTGCCCGAGACCACGACGGTTCCGCCGCCATTGCCGCCCTCGGGGCCCATATCGATCAGGCGGTCGGCGACCTTGATGACATCAAGGTTGTGCTCGATCACCAGAACCGTGTTGCCCGCATCGACCAGGCGCTGCAACACGTCGAGTAGCTGGCGAACATCCTCAAAATGGAGGCCGGTTGTGGGCTCGTCCAAAATGTAGAACGTCTTGCCTGTCTGACGACGATGAAGCTCCTTGGCGAGCTTCACGCGCTGCGCCTCGCCGCCCGAAAGCGTCGTAGCGGGCTGGCCCAAGCTCACGTAGCCCAGCCCCACGTCATATAGGGTCTGCAGCTTGCGCTTAATCTGCGGGATATTCCCAAAGAAAGCCAGTGCTTCGGTGACACTCATGTCGAGCACGTCCGAGATTGTCTTGCCGCGGTATGTAACCTCGAGTGTCTCGCGGTTATAGCGCTTGCCGCCACATACCTCACAGGGGACATAGATATCGGGAAGGAAGTGCATCTCGATCTTGATCTGGCCATCGCCCTTGCACGCCTCGCAGCGACCGCCGCTTACGTTAAAGGAGAAACGTCCCGGCGAGTAGCCGCGCGCCTTCGACTCCGGCGTACTTGCAAATAGCGCACGCAGATCATCCCACAGGCCAATATAGGTCGCAGGGTTCGAACGCGGCGTGCGACCGATCGGTGACTGGTCGATATCGATTACCTTATCGATGCACTCAATGCCCTCAATCTTCTTGTACGGCCCCACGGGACGCGTCGAACGATGGATGGCATTCGTAAGCGCGGGCGCAATCGTATCGGTGACCAGGGAGCTCTTGCCCGATCCCGAAACACCGGTAACGACTGTGAGCGTACCGAACTCAATCTTGGCGGTAACGTTTTTGAGGTTGTTAGCGCGGGCGCCCGTGATCTTAAGACAGCCGCGGCCGGGCTTGCGGCGCTCATCGGGCACGCGGATCATCCGCTTGCCGGTCAAATAAGCACCCGTCATGGAATCGGGGCACGCCATGATATCGGCAGGCGTTCCCGCGGCGACCACGTGTCCGCCGTTAACGCCTGCACCGGGACCCATATCGATCACGTAGTCTGCAGCGCGAATTGTATCTTCGTCGTGCTCGACGACGATAACGGTATTACCGATATCGCGCAAGCGCTCGAGCGTCTTGATCAGGCGCTCGTTGTCGCGTTGGTGAAGGCCGATCGACGGCTCGTCCAGAATGTACAGAACGCCCATGAGGCCGGCGCCGATCTGCGTTGCCAGGCGAATGCGTTGGGCCTCACCGCCGGAAAGCGTCGCCGAAGCGCGATCGAGCGTCAGATAGTCGAGTCCGACATCAACCAGAAAACGCAGGCGCTCCAGGATTTCCTTGACAATGCGCCCGCCGATAAACTGCTGACGCTCGGTAAGCTCCAGGCCCTCAAAAAACTCGAGCGACTCGCGACACGACAGACAGCAGACATCGTAAATGGACTTGCCGCCCACGGTGACGGCAAGCATCTCGGGACGCAGGCGAGCACCGTGACAGCTCGAGCATGGCTCTTCGCGAATGTATTTCTCCAAGCGAGCCCTGGTGTTCTCGTTCGTCGTCTCGTTGTAGCGCTCGTACAGGATGTTGCGCACGCCCGAGAACTTAGTGTCCCACTGGCTGCGACGCCCATCGAGCTTTTGATAGTCGACCGAAATCTTCGTGTCGCCCATGCCATCCAAAAACGCACGACGCACCCGCGGGGGCAGGTCCTCCCATGGCGTATCGGCACTCACCTTAAAGTGTTTGCAGACCGCAGCAAAAATCTGCGGATAATAGTTGGAATTGCCGAACAGGCTGCCAAATACTCCGTCGGCAATCGACTTTGAGGGGTCTTCAATCAGCGCCTCGGCATCGACTGTCTTTTTAAAGCCCAGGCCATCGCACTCGGGACATGCACCATAGGGCGCGTTGAACGAGAAATCGCGCGGCTGTAGGTCGTCGATGGAATGCCCGTGCTCCGGGCACGCCAGTGCCAGCGAATACTCCAGCAGCTCGCCCTCGGTTCCCTCGGGAGCGTCGCGGTCGGGCAGCATGTACACGTTCACGTTACCGTGCGCCAGTGCCGTCGCCTGCTCAACGGACTCGGCAATGCGACCCAGGGAGTTCTCTCGAATCACGATACGGTCGACCACGACCTCAATGTCATGTTTGAACTTCTTGTCCAGGTCGATAGGGTCGTCAAGCGAGCGCACCTCGCCGTCGACGCGCACACGGCTAAAGCCCTCCGCACGCAGGTCCTCAAACAGCTTGGCATATTCGCCCTTGCGTCCACGAACCACCGGCGCCAACACAAACGCGCGACGGCCCTCCCCCGCCGCCAGCACCTTATCGGCGACTTGATCGGTCGTCTGACGCTCAATGACACGACCGCACTCAGGACAGTGCGGCGTTCCCACGCGAGCAAACAGCAGACGCAGATAGTCGTAAATCTCGGTTACGGTGCCCACCGTCGAGCGTGGGTTTTTGGACGTCGTCTTCTGATCGATCGACACAGCCGGCGACAGGCCGTCAATCGAGTCCAGATCGGGCTTGTCCATCTGGCCCAAGAACTGGCGAGCATAGCTCGACAGGCTCTCAACATAACGGCGCTGGCCCTCGGCATAGATCGTATCGAACGCTAGCGAGCTCTTGCCCGAGCCGGAAAGGCCGGTAATGACCACGAGCTGGTCGCGTGGAATGGATACATCGATATCGCGCAAGTTGTGCTCGCGCGCACCGCGAATAACGATAGAGGAATCAGACATGGAAGCTCCTTGCCTCCTATAACTTCAAATCACACTGCCGATGAGTTTAGCGCACTCAACGCGCACAGATGTTCGTAATACAAGATTCGCAGACCTTTTGCGTTGTCTGACGCCGCAGACTGCACGCTCGGTCCGTACTTTCGAATACCGTCGATCGCCTGTCACGCATCATGAATGTCTCCCGCTCGCAAACGAGGGTACAATGACGCTCGTGTCACACCGCGGGGCTCCGGCCCCAACATATACAAAGGAGTCAAACATGGGTTGCGAGCACGCACAGGCGGCCGGCGGGCAAACGTCGCCGTCGCAATTTGAGGAGAATACGCTGTCCGAGGTCAAGCGCGTTATCGCCGTACTTTCCGGTAAGGGCGGCGTCGGCAAGTCATTCGTCACCGGCGCCATCGCCACGGAGCTTTCCCGCCACGGTCACAAGGTCGGCGTCCTCGATGCCGATATTACCGGCCCCTCTATCCCTAAGATGTTCGGTATGAGCGGACGTCACGTCCATGCCCTCGGCAACCTTATGCTGCCCGAAATCTCCGAGCACGGCGTCAAGGTTATGAGCTCTAACCTGCTGCTCCAAAACGAAACCGACCCCGTCCTCTGGCGCGGTCCGGTTATCGCGGGTGCCATCAGGCAGTTCTGGAGCGAAACCTCATGGGGCCCCATCGACTACCTGCTGGTCGACATGCCTCCGGGAACGGGCGACGTCGCCCTCACGGTCTTCCAGTCGCTGCCCGTCGATGGCATCGTCATCGTCACGAGCCCGCAGGATCTGGTCTCGATGATTGTCGCCAAGGCGGTCAACATGGCCGAGAAGATGAACGTGCCCATTTTGGGAATCGTCGAAAACATGAGCTATATCGAGTGCCCCGATTGCGGCAAGAAGATCGAAGTCTTTGGCAAGAGCAAGCTCCCCGAGGTCGCCGAGCGTTACAACCTCGAAATCCTAGGGCAGCTTCCCATCAATCCGGCACTCGCCGAGGCCTGCGATAAGGGCGAGGTTGAAACCGCACTGCCCGCACGTATGCTGCCCCAGGCCGTCTCTGCCGTCGAGGCCATTGCCCCGCACGAGACCGCCGAGGCCTAAGTGAACACAAACGCCTCCTATGACGTCTTGGTAATCGGCGGCGGGGCCTCGGGTCTCGCCGCCGCCATTACTGCCGCACGCGCAGGCAAAAACGCCTGCATCGTTGAGCGCGATGTTGCCTGCGGCCTTAAACTCCTTGCGACCGGCAACGGCCGCTGCAACCTTTCCCACGAATCAATTGATTTCCAACGGTACAACCACCCCGCATTCGTCGAATCCGTCATGGGTCCCCAGCCCGAGCAAGAGCTCGGCAGTTTCTTCTCCTCGCTGGGCATCATGACGACCTCCGAGGAGGGCCGGCTGTATCCGCGCTCCCTTCGTGCCGAATCGGTGCGCGATGCGCTTCTCAACGCTTGCAATCACCTGGATATCACCTTGATCTGTGGAGCAAACGTCGCCTCGGCATTCAAAGCCCCCGAGGGCCGGGCACTCCAAATAGACCGTCCCGCGCGAGCACTCAAGGCAAAAAAGCACGACGACCGAAAATCCGAACTACGCTCGCTTCGGAAGGCGCTCGCCGACACCCCTCGCACGAACGAGACGCTGCAGGCAAAGGCCGTAATTATCGCTACGGGCGGCAACCCTGCCAACATCGCGAGGACGTTCAATCTTTCCCTCACCCCGCAGCGCCCCGTCCTCTGCCCCGTGTCGGCATCGGTCTTCGGCGACCAGACTGCGCTCAAGACGCTGGATGGCCTGCGCGTCCGCGCCCGTTTGACGCTCACCCGCAATCACGAGGAGCTCTGGCGCGAAGACGGCGAAGTGCTCTTCCGAACCTTTGGCATCTCGGGCGTTGCCGCCTTTAACCTCTCCCGTCGCGTCCAGCGCGGCGACACGATTCTGCTCGACGTTTTCCCCGACCTCTCCAAAGATGAGTTGCTCGATATGCTCAACCAGCGAGCTGAGTTGCTCGGCGGCTTTTCGCCCCGCGACCCCCGCTGGCTCGACGGCATGCTCGCCCCGCAGTTCTCTCGCGTTGTCTGCACCGCATTCGAACAGTGCCACCCCGGGTCGCACGACGTCATCCATTTGGTCTCAATCCTCAAGCACTTTAAGCTGCTCGTCGAGGGAACGACAGAGGAGCGTTCGGCCCAGGTCACGCGCGGCGGCGTGCCCATCGAGAGCGTCTCAGCTCCCAACCTCTGCGTGAGCAACGCGGCAGGCGCCCCACTTTACATCTGTGGCGAGGCACTCGACATCGATGCCGATTGCGGCGGTTTCAACCTTGCGTGGGCTTGGATCTCGGGTATTCGCGCTGCAAGCAGCCTATAGCCGCGCAGTCTATAATCAAAACGCATTCGGGCCGTCTGGAACACCGGGCGGCCTCTTTCTTGCATCTAAGGAGACCTCGATGATCGAAATCACCCAAGTCCACGCGTCACTCGATGAGGCCGGCGACGAAACCGCCTGCCTTGCTATTGGTAGACGCGCCGTCAAACGAGCCCTGCGATGCGAGGATTCCCAGATTAAAGCCATTGAGCTCCATCGCAAGTCAATCGACGCCCGTAAAAAGCGAGATGTCCATTTTATTTTGAGCTTTCGAGTTGAACTGACAAGCTCCCGACTCGAGCAGGAGGTGGTCGACCGCGTCGCCGAGCGCGACCGTTCGCGTATCAGCATGGTAGACGGCGAGGCGCCTTCATTCCCCAACCCTGTCCCGAATACACCCAAGGAGCGTCCCGTCGTTGTCGGCGCCGGTTGCGCTGGCCTTTTCGCCGCGCTCACCCTTGCCGAAGCGGGTCTGAAGCCCTTGCTTATCGAGCGCGGCGACCCCGCACTGCGCCGCTCGGAAGCGATTGATCTCTTTCTTAAGGAGCGTATCCTCGACCCCGACAGCAATATCCAATTTGGCCTGGGCGGCGCAGGGACCTTCTCGGACGGCAAACTCAACACGGGAACCAAGAATCCTGCCCATCGACTGATTCTTGAGACCTTCGTCGAAGCTGGCTCACCTCGCGACATCCTGTGGGACGCCAAGCCGCACATTGGCTCCGACATCCTACCCACCGTCGTCACCAACATTTCTCAGCGCATCGAGCAGCTCGGTGGAACCGTCCGCTATCGAACAAAGCTCGTCAATATTCGAACCGATGAATCTGGCGCCATCACCGGCGTCGATGTCCAACCGCCCCAAGAAACCACAAGCGAGACAATCGCCACAAAGCACCTCATTCTCGCCTGCGGCCATTCCGCCCGCGACGTATTCGAGCTTCTCAAAGAACATGACGTTACCCTCGCGCAAAAGACCTTTGCCATGGGTGTGCGCATCGAGCATCCACAGCATGACATCGACCGTGCCCAATATGGCCCTTCGGCGGGACACCCGGCACTCGGAGCAGCCCCCTACAAGCTTGTCGCCCATCTCCCCAACGGCCGCAGCGTGTTCTCATTTTGTATGTGCCCCGGCGGACAGGTTGTCGCGGCTTCTTCCGAGCAGGGCCATCTGTGCGTCAACGGTGCCAGCCTCAATGCCCGCGACGGGCGCAACGCAAATGCCGCCCTACTCGTCAACGTCACACCCGACGACCTTCCCGGCGATGATCCGCTCGCAGGCATTGAGCTCCAGCGCGCCTGCGAGCGAGCCGCCTATCGCCTGGGTGGCTCTAACTGGAACGCGCCGGCACAGCTCGTCGGAGATTTCCTTGCGGGGCGCGCCAGCACGGCACCCGGAAAGGTAAAACCAACCTATCCACTTGGCGTGACCTGGACGGCGATCGACGATGCCCTCCCGCAGCATATCGTCGAATCGCTTCGTTTGGGAATTCCCCTTCTCGGTAAGAAACTGCGTGGCTATGACCGCCCCGATGCGGTCCTCACTGGCGTGGAGACGCGTTCGAGCTCCCCGGTTACGGTCATCCGCGATCGAACATGCCACGCCGTGTCGACCCCGGGCCTTTACCCTTGCGGCGAGGGTGCCGGATATGCCGGCGGCATCATGAGTGCCGCCACCGACGGCATCCGTTGCGCTAAGGCGCTGATAGCAGACATCTAGTGCACGAACTCCCGCGTCCGAACGACACAGGCCCCAAGCTCCACAGGGAACTCGGGGCCTGTTCACTACTTCCTGAATCGTGCACCCTGGCGTTTTCTGCCCGAAGCAAAGGTAGAACCCTTGCGAGCCTGCGAACGCAAACGCTCGATCGTTTCGTCCTCAGATGCACCCTCAAGCATCGCCCGAATCTGAACGACAGCATCGCGCAGACGTGCCGCCTCCTCAAAGTCCATGGCGGCGGAAGCGTTGCGCATGTCTTCCTCCATGGTCTCGACAATCCGCACGAGCTCGTCATGCGGCAGCCCTTCCAGCTGCTCGGCAAGCGTCTGCTCGGGCGCCACCGTCTCCGGCGCGGCGCCCTCGCCGTTTTCGTCGGGCGTATAGAACGCACCGTGACCCAGCGAATCGCCTCTCGAGCGCCCCTTCGAGCCCACAGTCTTTTCGGCCTCGGCAATAAAGCTCGAAATGTCGTTAATGGCCTTGCGGACCGTCTTGGGCACAATGCCATGCTCTTCGTTATATGCCATCTGAATCTCGCGACGGCGCTGCGTCTCCTCGATGGCTTCTTTCATCGAATCGGTCACAACGTCTGCGTACATGATGACCTCGCCGTCGGCATTACGGGCCGCACGGCCAATCGTCTGAATCAGCGAACGGCGGTTGCGCAAGAAGCCTTCCTTGTCAGCGTCGAGAATTGCCACCAGCGAGACCTCGGGAAGGTCTAGACCCTCGCGGAGCAGGTTGATGCCAACGAGGACATCGATCTTTCCCTCCCGCAGCGTTCGCAGGATCTCGACACGGTCCATCGTCGCCGTATCGGAGTGCATGTAATTGACCTTAATGCCGGCATCAAGCAGATGGTCGGTCAGGTCCTCGGCCATGCGCTTGGTGAGCGTGGTCACCAGCACGCGCTCCTTGCGGGCAACGCGCTCGCGAATCTCGTCCTCAAGATCGTCAATCTGCCCACGAACTGGACGCACATCAATCTTGGGGTCGAGAAGACCGGTCGGACGAATAATCTGCTCAACGTCGTTCTGGCTAACCCGCAGCTCATAGTCGCCCGGCGTGGCCGAAACGTAGATGAACTGGGGAATCCTCGCCTCAAACTCATCGAAACGAAGCGGGCGGTTATCGAGTGCCGAAGGCAGACGAAAACCATGCTCCACCAGCGTCACCTTACGCGAGCGGTCGCCTTCGTGCATGCCGCGGATCTGCGGCACTGTTACATGACTCTCGTCGATGATACAGAGCATGTCCTTAGGAAAGTAATCGATCAGGGTAAACGGCGGCTCGCCCGGTTTTCGACCGTCCAGATGACGCGAGTAGTTCTCGATGCCGTTACAAAAACCCATGGTCTCGAGCATCTCGAGATCATAGTCGGTGCGCTGCTGCAGACGCTGCGCCTCGAGCAGCTTATCAGTCGCCTTGAGCTCGGCCACACGCTTCTCGCACTCTTCGCTGATTGATTTCAGAGCCGCTTTGACCTTAGGCTTCTCAGTCACGTAGTGCGAGGCCGGCCACACGGGAATGGCCTCGTACTCACGCAGCATCTCGCCGGTGACCTCGTCGATCTCGGCAATCAGCTCGACCTCGTCGCCAAAGAACTCAAACCGCAACGGATGCTCGGCATAGGGCGGATACACGTCGACGACATCGCCGCGCACGCGGAAGGTGCCACGTGCCAAATCATAGTCATTGCGATCGTACTGGATATCGATAAGCGCATGGATAAAGTCATCGCGCTCGAGCGGCACCTTCTTGTCGACGTTCGGCGCCAGGCCAGCATAGTCCTCGGGGGAGCCAATGCCATAGATACACGAGACCGATGCGACAACGATTACATCGCGTCGAGATAGCAGCGATGCGGTCGCCTGATGTCGCAGCATCTCGACCTCTTCGTTAATCGAGGAATCCTTCTCGATATATGTATCGCTTTGCGGCACATATGCCTCGGGTTGATAGTAATCGTAGTACGACACAAAATAGACCACGGCGTTGTCAGGGAAGAATTCCTTGAGCTCGCTCGCGAGCTGAGCGGCAAGCGTTTTGTTGGGAGCCATGACCAGCGTCGGCTTCCCCAGGGCCTCAATAGTCTTAGCCATCGTGAAGGTCTTGCCCGAACCAGTCACGCCCAGCAAAACCTGATAGCGATCTCCGTCCCTCACACCCTGCACAAGCGACTCAATGGCCTTAGGCTGGGAACCAGCGGGCTCGTATGGAGACACGACCTTAAACGGCACCTCAGAGCCCTCAACGCCAAAACGTTTGAGCTCTCCTCCAACACGCTCAACTTCAAATTCCGCCATGGATACTCCTAACTCATATATCTGCAGTATACGCAGGCGGCAGGCATGGTCCTATACGAACCGATCGGGATAGAGGGTCTTGTAGCGAACCCAGGCATTATTGACACGAATCAGATACGCCTGCGTCTCGGGAAAGGTGATCGCATTATGAAGCGACGTGCTCTGCTGCGCCCATCCGTCGACATTGCCCATGCCGGCGTTATAGGCGGCAATGGCGCTGTCAGTCGACCCGTTAAAATACGTTAGAAGATACGAAAGGTACGCACAGCCAAACTCGATGTTCGTAGCGGGATCGTTAAGGTTGTCGGCTGAATACTCGCTACCATCGACAAGACCCTTGGCTATCATATCCTGGGCAGTCTCGGGCATCAGCTGCATCAATCCCTGAGCGCCTTGATTCGACTCAGCCTCGGGATCCCAATTCGATTCCGACTTTATGACAGCACACACCAGATACGGATCGAGATTGTGCGAAATGCTCGATTGCTTTACGTACGCCTCGTAGTCAATCGGATACAAAGGCTTAAAGAAGGCGGCAGGAGCATACGAGTAGACGAGCGAAATAATGCCGAAGACGAGCATAACGGCAAGTGGCGCCACGCGATACCACGTAAAGAAACGTGTCTTAGGCATCGGCCTCATCCTTATCCACTACACCCCCGAAGCCATGGCGTGCAAGCCATGCGTCCAGTTGTTCAAAGAGCGAGTTATCGCCTGCCGTATTATCGATTACCGTCGTAGCGAGATTGCAAAGCGAAGCCTCATCAGGTTGGCATGCAGAGCGAGCATCAAAATCAGAGGACTCCATACCACGATGAATAGCACGCTCACGACGAACTGCTAAAGGAGCGCTGATAACCAGAATTTCATCAGCCAGGCCAAAAGCATCCTCAAAACCAGTCGGGGCAGAAACCTCGACAACCGCAAAGGGATAACGGGGGGACGAAACCGTGCAGCAAACCGGATCAAGAATCCTCAGTGACAGCTGTTCGATGAGAACCGGATGAACGATGCCATTGAGCCGCGCAACTGTATCAGGAGAGGCGAAAGCTCGAGCAGCGAGGACATTGCGGCGAATGCCGCCCTCCCCGTCCAGAATGTCCCAACCGAATTCTTCCGCGAGGGCATTGACGATATCGGAGCCTGGCACATACAGCGATTTGGCAAGCTCATCCAGATCGATAAGCATGGCGCCATGAGATTCGAGATAGCGGCAGGCAGTCGATTTACCCGAAGCAATATTGCCTAAGACAAAAACGGTAAACATCAAGTCCTCCCTAACGCCAATGGGAGTTATTATCGCGCAAATACAAAAGAAGGACTCAAAATACAGCCAAACAGTAAGACAAGCTAAACGAAGGCGAGTTCTTGTATTACAACTCTCTATTAAACGCAAAAAAGGGGGAGGCCGCGAGGCCTCCCCCTTCTCAATTCAAGCGTACGGCTCGGTGCCGTCCACCGGTCAGCGGCGCCCTGGCCTCCCACG
>CAJLUE010000041.1 GCA_905209765.1 uncultured Collinsella sp.
GACACTTGAAGTGTCCATCCTCGCAGTATCCGGTTCTCAAGGTGCACGCCTGCGCTGGTTCCCGGTTGCACCGGGCCGCGCGGCAAGGAGATATATTGCCAGACCGCGAAGCGATGTGGGACGTCAATTCCACTCTTCACAAGTCCTACACAACATATCGCTTCCTATATAAGTAATAGAAAGGCTGATGCAGAAAACTGCACGTATCAGATGATGACCCTTCGATTAAGAGATATATAAAGATCGGTCACCTGTAAGTGTCTATCTACCCGCGCTTTTGCTATATAAACCAACGCTCTAGATAAAAAGAGGGAGTGCCGCGCACAGTGCGACACTCCCCTAGCGATTCAACAGAATCTATTAGGCCTCGAGAGCCTTCTTGGCAATGGCAGCCAGCTCGTTGAAGGACTCGATGTCCTCGTAAGCCATCTGAGCCAGGACCTTACGGTCGAGCTCGATGCCGGCAACCTTCAGGCCGTGCATGAACTGAGAGTAAGAGATGTCGTTCAGGCGAGCAGCGGCGTTGATACGGGTGATCCAGAGAGAGCGGATCTCGCGCTTCTTGTTGCGGCGATCACGATACTGATACTGCAGGGAGTGCTGGACCTGCTCTTTAGCATGCTTGTAAGTACGCGAAGCGGCACCGTAGTAACCCTTCGCACGGTGCATAACGGTACGGCGCTTCTTCTTGGCGGCAACAGCGCGCTTAATACGTGCCATGTTCTATCAACTCCTAGACGGTAAAACGAAAAACGGGAACGCGAACTTAGGCGAGACGCGACTTGATGACCTTGCGGTCGGCAGCGGCGATCTCGGTCTCCTGACGGAAGCCACGCTTACGCTTGGTGGACTTCTTGCTCAGGATGTGGCTCTTGAAAGCCTTGGCGCGCATAAGCTTGCCGGTACCAGTCTTGCGGAAACGCTTCTTGGTGCCGCTGTGGGACTTCATCTTAGGCATGAAATACTCCTTAATCGGTTACAGAACACTAGTTACTTAGTATCGCTTGCCGCTTTATCCTCATCGAAGGCGCCCTTAATCGGGGCGAGCAGCATAAGCATGTTACGGCCTTCCATCTTAGGCTTGGACTCGACCGTAGCGTAAGGCTTGAGATCCTCGGCGAGACGCTCGAGAACGTTAAGGCCCTGCTCCGGGTGAGCCATCTCACGGCCGCGGAACATGATGGTGATCTTAACGCGTGCGCCCTTCTTGAGGAAACGCAGAACGTGGCCCTTCTTGGTCTCGTAATCGCCAACGTCAATCTTGGGTCGGAACTTCATTTCCTTGACCTCGACCTTGGACTGGTTCTTACGAGCAGCCTTGGCCTTCATGGCCTGCTGGTACTTGAACTTACCGTAGTCCATGACCTTGCAGACCGGCGGCTCCGCGTTGGGAGCGATCTCGACCAGGTCGAGACCCTGATCGTCAGCGACGCGCTGGGCATCGCGGATGGCGAACAGGCCGAGCTGAGAACCATCGACGCCAATCAAACGGCACGAAGATGCAGTGATCTCGTCGTTGATGCGGGTGTCATCAGACTTAGCTATTTTCCCTACCTCCATTCATAAAAAAATAACCCGGCGCTTCTTTGCAACCAGGTCGTACACATAGACATCCTCGGTATGAGGAAGGGAATCTAGGTTGTATGACCAGTCAGCTGCTCATTGGCGCCAAAAGGTGGGAACCCTCGGGTTCCTCTTTAGGGCATTGCGGAAACAACGCCTTACAAATAATAACACGTACCGCGCGTTATCACATTACGTACACGAAAAAGGGGGTCTTGACCCCCTTGAAACGCAGGTGCATGTATGGTGCCCGAGGCGAGACTCGAAGGGCCTTCGCTTCGCGAAGCCCCGGGCTTCGGGCGCACGGCGCCCTCGCCACGCTCCGCTACAAACAGGCCACAGGCCTGTTTGCTTAACGCTCCGCGCGCTCACGCGAGTTCGGCACGAAAAAGGGGGCCTTGACCCCCTTGAACGCTCACTTGCATGTATGGTGCCCGAGGCGAGACTCGAACTCGCACGTTGTTGCCAACGGTGGATTTTGAGTCCACTGCGTCTGCCAATTCCGCCACTCGGGCACGTAATGCGTGAGTTAGTTTATCACAGCTTTCTGTTGATTAGTCCGAAAATGGAACTTCGAGCATTTCGATAAGCTCAACCTTGCGCAACATCTCCCGCTTACGACATCCACGCCCATCAACCGAGGCCTCGCCCATCTGGTTGTCATAGGGATCCTCGCGCATGCCATCGAAAGCAGGCACAAATTCAGCCTGGAATCGATTGTTAGCCACCATACGCCACGGGTCGAGATTGCCAAAGTAGTGACGACGACGCCACTCTTCCCCCATCCTGCGCGCCGAGGACCCAAACGAAACATCGGCGTTAAGCCAACCAGTCTGGGGTGTGTAGAACTCGGCCCAATCGTGCGGCCCCACCGAGTCGGGCGCAACATACAGGCCACTCTGCCAGCGGGCAGGAACGTCCGCGATACGGCACATGGTGATAAACGTGAGCGCCATAACGCCGCAATCGCCGCGGAGCGAATGCGCACAGTCGTCGGCAATAGATCCCAAAAGCAGGTACGGTGGCTGATAGCGATAGTCGATATGTTGCGTCAGATAATCATAGATGGCGCGAGCGCGATCGAGCGGATCCTCGAGCCCGTCAATAACACGCTCCGTCAGCTGTAGCAGATACGGCGTAAACGCAATGTGCGGACGGTCCTCGGAAGTGTCCTCGGGCAGCGGCGTGTCCATGCACGTATGCGATGGGAGCGCGCCACCATAGATATCGCAATAGGCGGCATCGATGTGATAACGATAGGTCACCGAAAATGAATGTTCAGTCGAAGATGTCCAGGAGACAGTACGAGCCGAAACGTTCTCAGAGGCAACAGTGCCCTCCGGCGTCATATCTAGAACCTCGACATGAGACTGTTGGCGACAGGCGGCGGCAACGGGCAGCCACGCGCGAACAGTCTCTCCCTCCAGAGCCCCAGGGACAGACACGGACGCCTTAAGCGTGATGACGCGACTCAACCCGTTTTGCGACTCCATCTCCTTGAGCATCTGGTTGCGTAGCGCAATTCCGTCCGTAGAATCGGGACGCAGGCCCGGAACCTCCTTGGGGTACACGCGAAGCGAATCGAGGAAGTTGTCGAGAACAAACAGCGCGCCATCGATAAAGCGCCAGTCAATTCGCTTACGGTTAATCAGGTCATCAAACTGCTCTTCGGTAAACTCAGGCCACTCCTCGCGAATCATCGCAATAGCCCGATCGCGCGACACCGAAAAATGAAGCGGTGTCTCGAGCATGCGATACCGCTCGGCACGAACACAAGCAGCCAGCGAAGGCTCAGGGTTCTGCTCCAAAAGGCAATCGCAGGCAGCAACAGCCTGCGTCAAATAGCCGGCATCCTTGAGACGAAGAATCTCGGGCGGCAGTCCAATATCGAGATGACGAAAATCATCACAGCAAACATCAACAGAGCAACCAACAGGACCCTCGTCAATAACCTTCCCATCCGAAGGCAGCACATTAATAACAGCCATACCAAACTCCAAGTCACTAGAACGCTTGAAGCCCATTGTAGCGAGATAAAAAGAAAGCCCCAACAAGGGAGCCATCAACGCCGATGAACGGTAGCAAAAATGAAATCAGCCCAGTAACCCTGCGGCGTTAAACGAAGGAAGCCCCGTCCCCCGGAACTGTTTCCTTGGCGCGACTTCTGGCGAAGCCAGGTGAGCGCAAAGGAAACAGTGTAGGGGGACGGGGCTTCCGGCGGGAAGTTTAGCGACACTTACGCCTTGTTGACGGAGCCAAACTCCTCCATGAGCTCCTTGGTGCGGGCAACGATGTTGTCGCGACCAGGCTTGAGGAGCTTGCGGGGGTCGAAGCCCTTGCCCTGCTGATCCTTGCCAGCCTCGATGTACTCGCGGACGCCCTTGGCGAAGACGAGCTGCAGGTCGGTGTTGACGTTGATCTTGGAGATACCCAGGGAGATGGCCTTCTTGATCTGATCCTCGGGGATGCCGGTGCCACCGTGCAGGACGAGGGGCAGGTCGCCAGTCTGAGCCTTGATCTCGCCCAGACGCTCGAAGGAAAGGCCAGCCCAGTCGGCGGGATACACGCCGTGGATGTTGCCGATGCCGCAGGCGAGGAAGTCGACGCCCAGGTCAGCAATCTGCTTGCACTCAGCGGGGTCAGCGAGCTCGCCGTTGGAGGTCACGCCGTCCTCGGTGCCGCCGATGCCGCCGACCTCGGCCTCGATGGACATGCCCTTGGAGTGGGCAAGCTCAACGAGCTCCTTGGTGCGGTCGAGGTTAAGCTGGAAGGTCTCCTCGTGAGAGCCGTCATACATGATGGACGTGAAGCCGGCCTCGATGCACTTGAAGCAGTCCTCGTAAGAACCGTGATCGAGGTGAAGGGCGACGGGAACGGTAACGCCCGTGGCCTCGACGGCAGCCTTGACCATGTCGGCGCAGACCTTGAAACCGCCCATCCACTTAGCGGCACCAGCGGTGCACTGAAGGATCAGCGGAGACTTGGCCTCCTCGGCGGCCTGGAGAATAGCCAGGGTCCACTCGAGGTTGTTGGTGTTGAAGGCACCGAGAGCGTACTTGCCGGCCTCGGCCTTCTTGAGCATGTCTGCTGCGTTGACGAGCATAAAAGAAACCTCCTGTAAGGTTGCTCCGATAACGCCTGAGATTTTACCACGGCGCACCCGAGCATAAACGTTCGTTTGTTCACGAATATCGTCCAAACAGACTTTTTTTGACCGTTTGCCCTACGGAATCGACCCGTTGGGGAAAAATAGCTTGACGTTTGGACGCTTCTCGTGCTTTAGAAGCTGACTATAAAGCTACACCTGCATGAAAGGGTTCTGCATGAGCTCGCGTGCCATGGTGGTCGAATCGCCATGGCCGGTTAGGCAAACGGTATCGGGCGGGAGAAGCCGGGCGAGCTTGGAGAGCGAGCGCAGAATCGCCGCCTCGTCGCCACCGGCAAGATCGGTGCGGCCGTGGCTACCCGGGAACAGGGTGTCGCCAACAAAGGCGATGCATCCCTGCTCGGTGGCAGCAAACAAGACGATCCCGCCCGGCGTATGCCCTGGCGTCTCGATCACCTGCAGGCAGATATCGCCCACCTCGAGAGCATCGCCCTCGGCGAGCAGGCGCGTCGGCTCCCCGGGGTCGGGCGTCTCAATGCCCCACATAGCTCGCTGTTCCTTGATGTTCGCATGCGGCACCGCCACATCCTTAGCACACAGCTCATACTGACAGCCCTCGCCAACGGTGGTTCGCACGCCGGCAACACCACCAACATGATCGGCGTGGCCATGAGTGCATACGGCGCCAAGCATGCGTACGCCGGGATGCTTGGCTCGAATATGCTCCACCAGGCGCTCGCCTTCCCATGCGGGGTCGACAATCACGCACTCATTGTCCGAAATAACAGCATAGCTATTGGTCTGAATGGGGCCGTTTACAAGCGTCTCGATCTCGACCGATCCCTTGGGAGTTACATCCAAGGACACAGCACTCATGTCCCTCTCCTCTCTATAGAACTCGAGGCATCAAACGATGCCTCGAGTGTAGCGAATATCGATAATGTGGCACGTTCGTCGCGACTAAACGCGGCGCTTAAGCTGGGCTCCACCCTCGCCGGGCATCAGGCGGCGCGCGTCGTAGACCGAGTCAACGCTGCTGATGGAGGCTAGCAGCGGATCCAGCCCACTCGCGTCCGAGATCTCGACCATAAAGCGTAGGGTTGCAATACCCTCGCGGTTGGTCGACGTGGCGGCAGAAAGGATATTGCCGCCCGCATCGCCAATGGCAATGGTGACATCCTTGAGCAGGCCCATGCGGTCCAGGCACTCGACCACGATCTCGACCTGGAAGAGGGTGTCGGCAGCGCCGTCCCACTCCACTTCGATCATGCGCTCGGGATGCTCCATAAGACCCTTGACGTTGGGACAGTTGGCGCGATGCACCGAAACGCCACGGCCGCGCGTGATGAAGCCGACGATATCGTCGCCCGTCACCGGATTGCAGCAATGCGCCAGACGGACCAGCAGCCCGCTATTGCTCTCACCCTTGACGAGAATGCCGTTACTGGCGCTCTTGCCGCGCTTTTGCGGCTTGCGGTTGGAGCCGCGGGCCGGCTGCTTGACGACCTCGGCGATGGCTTCAGTCTTGGTGAGCTGCTCCTCGGGCTTGGGGTCCAAGATTTGCTCGACCTTGTTACCCACAGCGCGCGGGGCAACCTTGCCGGCGCCGACGGCGGCAAACAGGTCCTCGAGCTGCTTGTAGTTAAACTGCTCCGCCACGGCGTTGAGCGCACGCGTGGATCGCGGCGTAGAGATGCCATACCCGCGCTTGCGCAGGTCCTTGGCCAGTATATCGCGGCCGGCAGCAGCGTCATCGTCTTTGGTCGCGGCGGCGAAGTAACGGCGAATCTTTGACTTGGCCGAAGGTGTCTTGACGATCTTGAGCCAATCACGCGACGGCTTGGAACTCTTGTTGGTAAGGATTTCAACGCGGTCGCCCGTCTTGATCTCGTGCGTGAGCGGGGCCACCGCACCGTTGATCTTAGCGCCGACGCAGTGGTTGCCCACCTCGGTGTGAACGGCATAGGCAAAGTCGAGCGGCGTGGAGCCGGCACGAAGCGCCATAACCTCGCCCTTGGGCGTAAAGACGAAGATCTCTTGATCGAAGAGGTCGACCTTCAGCGAATGCAGGTATTCCTTGGCGTCCGTAATCTCGTCAGAAGCAGCCCAATCGAGCGAATGTTTGAGCCAGTTAATCTGGTCGTCCAGACGCTGGGCATCATTGGTCTTAGACGCAGACGATCCGCCCGACTTCTTATAGAGCCAGTGGGCGGCAATGCCGTACTCGGCCTGCTCATGCATCTCGTAGGTTCGAATCTGAATCTCGAGCGGGCGGGCCGTGGGGCCGATAACCGTCGTATGGAGCGACTGGTAGTTATTGACCTTGGGCATGGCGATATAGTCTTTAAAGCGACCGGGCATGGGGTGCCACAGCGTATGCACCGCGCCGAGCGTGGAGTAGCAATCGCGCACCGAATGGGTAATAACGCGCAGCGCCACCAAATCGTAGATCTCGGAGAATTCCTTGCCCTTGCGCTTCATCTTTTGGTAGATGGACCAATAGTGCTTGGAACGGCCATTAATCTGGAAGCCCTCCAGGCCAATGCGGTTGAGCTCGTCGGCGAGCGTCTTGATGGTCTCGGCCAGATAGCGCTCGCGAACCTCGCGCGACTCAGCCACCATGCGCGCGATGCGCTGGTAGGCGTCGGGCTCAAGGTAGAAGAAGGACAGGTCCTCGAGCTCCCATTTAATGGAGCTCATGCCCAGACGGTCGGCCAGGGGCGCATACACGTCCATGGTCTCGCGAGCCTTAAACAGGCGACGGTCCTCACGCAGGGCTGCAAGGGTGCGCATGTTGTGCAGACGGTCGGCAAGCTTAACGATAATGACGCGGATGTCCTTGGACATGGCGAGGAACATCTTGCGCAGCGTAAGCGCCTGCTTCTCGTCCATGCTGTCGACTTCGATGTTGGTGAGCTTGGTCACGCCATCGACGAGCTCGGCCACCGTATCGCCAAACAGGCCGGAAACATCGGCAAGCGAGGTCTCGGTATCCTCGACGGTATCGTGCAGCAGCGCGGCGCACACCACATCGCAGTCCATCTTGAGGTCGGCCAAAATGATGGCCACCTCGACGGGATGGTTGATGTACATCTCACCCGAGCGGCGCTTTTGGTTGCAGTGCTTCTCGGCAGCAAAGCAATAGGCCTGCTCCACCTTAGAAAAGTCATCCTCATTCATATATTTGAGGCACAGGCGCTCCAGCTTGTCGTAGCTGTCCGCCATAATCTCGGGCGGCAGCTCATCGGCATGCTTATAGTGCTCCATCTCCGAAAACGGCTGGAGGGTGGAATCATGGGCGGTACGGGCTGCGGCATCCATCGAGGTCCCCTTCCCCTAGGCCCGCGGTACGATCGGGCGGTTAACTTTGGCTAGCATATCAGAAGCGCACGAATCGAGTGCCCAGCTCCGGAAAGCCGAGAACTCCATGCGCGAGCGCAAGCCCTCCAAATAGCGAATTGACCTGCTCAATTGCACACGGCCGGGGTTTTCGGCCATCGCGATGCGACGGGTGTCGTCAAACCCCGAAACGCGACAGAAACCAAGCTCTTCAAAGATTCCCAGGCCGCTTTCCACCGAGCGCTCGTCGACCGGCGTGCGGGCATCGATGGCAAGGCACATCTGCGCGATGTCGATATCGCTCGCGCTAAACGAGTCGTCTCCGGTCTTGCCGCGGTTGGAGCGCCACATAGTCTGCAGCGCTCGATAGAGCGTGACAAGCTCGTCGCGCTCGGGCGCGTAGCAGTCGAGCAGGCGCTCGTTAATGCGAGCGTCACGCGACGAATAGAGCAAGTGAATCACGGCGGGTTGGCCGTCGCGACCGGCGCGTCCGCTCATCTGGTTAAATTCAATGCTGCCAAACGGCATGTGGTAGAGCACGACATGGCGAATATCGGGCAGGTTGACGCCCTCACCAAAGGCAGAGGTCGAAACGATGCAGCTGAGGCTTCCGTCACGAAACGCTTCCTCAACACGGCGACGATCGGAGCGCGCAAGCCCCGCATTATAGAACGCGATGCGGGTCGCGCAATCGGGCACCCGCTTGCGCAGCGTCTTGGCAAGCGTCACGGACTGATCACGCGAGTTGACGTAGATGACGGTCTTCTCCCCCGTCGCCACGATTGACACCAGGCGGTTCTCGCGGCTCGCAAGGTCTCGGTCATCCTCGAGCTGCAAGTTCTCGCGCACCGTCTCGTCGACCACCGTGCGGGTAATCGGTAGCACGCGGGCGAGCTCGGCCACAACCGGGGCCGTTGCGGTGGCAGTCGTGGCCAGAACGACCGGGTCGCCCAGGGCCTTGAGGATATCGGGCATGTCGAGATAGGCGCTGCGGTCGCCGCCCTTGGCAAGACCGGCATGATGCGCCTCGTCAATAACGACAAACCCGATGCGCCCCGAACGCGCAAAGCGGTCGCGGTGAATGGACAGGAACTCGGGCGTCGTGAGCACGATGCCGGTGCGGCCCGAAGTCAAGCCGGCAAACACGTCATCGCGCGCCGCCTCCACGGTCTCGCCGGTCAGCACGCCTACGCCAATGCCGAGCGCGGCCATCGTCGACGAGAGGTGATAAGCCTGGTCGGCAACGAGCGCGCGCAGCGGATAGACAAAGATGCTCGCACGCCCACGAAGGACCGCCTCGCGCGCGGCATGCACATGGAAGATAAGAGACTTGCCGCGCCCCGTTCCCATAACGGCCAGAACACTTTGGTGATCGGCCAGGGCATCGAGCGCCTCGACCTGCGCGCGGTGCGGCTGGTTCGAGCCGATAAAGCTATGGATAAGCGAGCGCGTCAGCTCGGTATAGGAAAGCTGGGCGAGCGTTTGGCGCTTGCGGGACTCCAGACGAAGACCGGCGTCCGCAGGCTCCACGCCGCGGCGAAGCTCACATGCCGGGTCGTCAACGCTGGGCGCCGTGGTATCGCGGACCAAGACATCCTTGATCATGAGCTTTGGCTTTACGCGACCTTGCCAATGCTCGGCCACGGCCTCGAACACCAAATCGACGGCGCTATCGCAATTGATGAGCTTATCGATCTGCGGCACGCGGAACATAATGGCCGGCACACTCGCGGCGCCATCGGTCGCCACGAAGCGCATGTGCTCGCCGGTTTTGCCCACCACGGCTCGGTCGCACATTGTCACGCCCTCGGCCGCTAACAGCGGCACCTTATTGCCCTGGCCAAACGGCTCAAGACGGGAAATCTGCTCGATGGTCTCAATATTCAGCTCGGAGAGGTCGACGGTGGCGGCAACCTCGTCGGTGTCCTCAAAGTCCTCGGCGGGAAGCTCGGACAGCACGGCGGAAAGGCGACGACGGAACTCGTCGAGCTTGGACGCCTCGATGGTCACGCCCACCGCACCCGCATGCCCGCCGCGACGAATCAGCAGATCCGAGCAGCGTTCTACGGCGTCGAACAGGTTGACCTTGCCCACCGAGCGACCCGAACCGCGAGCGATACCGTTTTCGATCGAGAACAGCAGCGCCGGCACGTGATAACGGTTGGTCAGGCGGCTCGCCACGATACCCTTAACGCCCTCGTGCCAGCCCTCGCCACCCACGACGATTGCGCGACCGCCGTCATAGGTCTCCTCGACCTTTGCCATGGCATCGCGTGTGAGCTCCGCCTCGATCTCGCGGCGCTGACGGTTGATCTCCTCGAGCTCGGCCGCCAGCGCGCTTGCCTCGATAGGATCGCGGGCAAGCAGCAGGTCGAGTGCCAGCTTGGGATCGGCCATGCGACCGGCAGCATTCAGACGAGGGATAAGCGAAAACGACAGGCCATCGGCCGTAATGCTAGAGAGGTCGGCCTTGGCAAGTGCGGCCAGCGCGATATAGCCGGGACGAGCCGTCACGCGCATCTGCTGGATGCCCTCGGCGACCAGTGCGCGATTCTCGGGCGTGAGCGGCATCATGTCGGACACGGTGCCCAGCGCCGCGACCTCTATCAGCGAACGCCAATACGACGGCTTGCCCAGACGCTCGCCCAGGACCTGCACCAGCTTGAGTGCCACGCCGGCACCGGCAAGCTCGCGCGAGGGACCCTCGTCCTCGAGCTTGGGGTCGGTCAGGGGCACACCCTGCGGCACCTGGTCGGAGGGCTCGTGATGGTCCGTGACCACCAAATCGATTCCCAGGCTCTCCAGATAGGAGACCTCTTCCTTGGCGGCAATGCCGTTATCGACGGTCACGATCAGCTGAGGGCGAGCGAGCTCGTTAACGCGGTCGAGCGCCGCGCGCGAAAGACCGTAACCCTCGTCAAAGCGATGCGGAATAAACGGCGTGACATCGGCGCCAAACGTGCGCAGCGCCTCGGTCAACAGGCAGGTCGACGTAATACCGTCAACGTCAAAATCGCCAAAGACCGCGATGTGCTCGTGGTTGCGAATAGCGCGCTCGACACGGTCGGCAACGACCGACATGCCCGGGATAATGAGTGGGTCAGCCCAGTCGCGATCGAGCGAAGGCGTCAAAAACAGCTGGCCTTCCTCGATGGATGTAATGCCGTGCGCAACCATAATGCGCGCCACCAGCCCGGGTATGCCCAGGCCAGCCGAAAGCTCCTTTTCGAGCTCGGGGTTTTGCTGAGCGACCGCCCAGCGATGCGTCGTCTTAAGCGATGACATAGGCGCCCACCCCCGATAGGGGCAGGTCGCCGCGATACCTCTCACGGTTCATAGCGATGAGTCCTCTGTGTATGCCCGCTTCGGCAGGCAGATCTGTTGAACGGATTTATTATACCGTGCAGTACGGACGCAAAACGCCGCAGTACGCCGCGGTTTCGGGAAACGATGCCGGTAATCGCCTCGAAATATTCGAGCGTTTCTGACGCACGGACGCATGCGAGCGTCTAGCATATCCATTCAAAACGGATTCACGAGCAAAGGGAGTCACAAGAGTATATGAAGCAATGGGTTGGACTGGGCAAGTTTCTCGCGGGGCACATGCAGGTCATCGTTCCGATTTGCGTGGCGCTCGGTGTGCTCTTTCCCCAGCAGATCGGCGTACTTAAGCCCATCGTTCCCGCTCTCTTCGCCTTTATGACGTTCCAAGGCGCGCTCAGCAACACCTTCCACCAGGTAGCCGAGGTGTTCCGCCGTCCGCTGCACCTGGTCTTGGCGTTGCTCGTCTCGGCGGTGCTTATCCCTATCGCAGCTTATGCCATGGGATCGCTGTTCTTTGGCTCCAACCCCAACCTTGTCTGCGGCATCGTGCTCGAGTACAGCGTACCCGTGGCAGTCACTGCCTTTATGTGGATTAGCATGTTCGGCGGCAACGGCCCGCTCGCGCTCACCATTATCCTGACGTCCTCGGTTATCTCGCCTGTGACGATTCCGCTCACGCTGAAGCTCTTGCTGGGTGCCACCGTCTCGATCGATGTGCCGAGCATGATGCAGGACATGGCCTTTATGATCGCCATCCCCGCCGTGCTCGGTATCGTCATTAACGAACTCACGCGCGGCTGGGGTCATGAGAAACTCTCCCCCGCGCTTTCGCCCGCCTGCAAGTTCATGATGATGGGTGTCATCGCGTCCAACTCCACCGCCATGAGCGAGTACGTGCTGCACATGAATGTTGAGCGCTTGGAAGTCGCCCTCTTTATTTTGGTCTTCGCCATCAGCGGCTTTGTCGTCGGTTTTCTGGTCGCCCGTGCGCTGCATCTGCCGTATAGCGAGACGACTACCATGTGCTTTACCTGCGGCATGCGTAACATCTCTTCGGGCGCCGTCATCGCCACGCAGTACTTTCCGGGCGAAGTCGTGTTCCCCGTCATGTGTGGCACGCTGTTTCAGCAGGTGCTGGCCTCGATTATCGGGCATCTCTTTGAGCGCCTGACCGGCGAGGAGCGCGCCAAACAGCGCAAGCGGGTCAAGGCCGGGCGCGACGCGATGGCACGCTAGACTGTCCGCATTGCGCGGGCGTTAGCCTTGCTATACGAGCGTTTCCAGATGCGCGCGTAGGCGCTCAGCATCGATATCGAGCGTGGTCTCGGCATTGACCTGGGCCAAACGATAGCCCACAAAGTAGGGCGATACCACCCAACGTGGCAGCGCCTTGGCAATGGTCCGACCGCCCAAGTGATAGAAGAACAAGTTGTATGACTCTGCGCGGCCGCCGTGGTGCTCGTGCAGGATATAGCGCAGGGCCACCTGAATCGCATCGGCAAACAGGTCCGCTTCGGCTTGGTCGCGGGCGTCGTCGCTGGCGGCGATTCCCTGTGGAGCCGAGACGTTGACCTCAAAGAATCCCATGATCGGCTCGGTTGAGATGTTGACCGCGACCCTCCCGTGTCGCCAAACATCGATGCCTTCGAAGTTGGCGGGGGCTAGTGCTGCATAACCGTCCTCCCGCTCCAGACCCACAATCTGCATATGCGGATGGACGAGGCTGCCGCCCGAAAGCGGGCCTTTGTTCTTGTACATGAGCACACTGCGGTACTGTTGGGAATCAATCATCTGCTGCCAGCAGCCCAGGGCAAACCGCATCACATGATGCAGCTCATCCGGTTCATAGGTCACCAGGTCGGCGTCGTGATTGGCCGACTCGATCAATACGGTCTGACGGGTGGCCCGCAAGGTCTTGAACTTATTCTCGAGCCAGATGCAGTCACCATCGCGCTGGATGATATTGGCGAGCCCCTCCATGTCGCAAAAGGGGCACGCGGTACCAGGGCGACGATTATCGTCGGGCTTGCCGCTCGCCTGCTGAACGTCAAATACCAGCGCCACGGGCTATACCTCCAGCGGCACGATCTTGGTGCCGTGGAGCTCGGAGACGCCTAGCGCCGCCGCGACCGCGTCGCGATTTGCCGTAGTGATGCCGCCGCCGGGAAGGATGGTCAAACGATCGCCCGCATACTCGATTAAACGAGCCAGGTGATCGAAATTATCCTCGATCGACGTACCGGCCGCACCGCCATGCGTGAGGATGCGCGTAACGCCGCAGTCGGCGAGCGTATCAATGGCGTCGAGCTGAGCCTCGGGCGAGAGCTGGTCAAATGCCATGTGGAAGGTGATGTCAAGGGACTCGCGCTTGCACTCCTCGGTCGCGCAGCCCGTAGCCATAACGAGGGCGCCGAGGGTTAGCTCGTCGAGCGCCCAGCCGCCGGCACAGGGCTTGCAGCAGCCAAAGACCAGGCCGTCAACGCCGGCACTCACAGCAAGGCCCAGGTCCATCTCCATCATGCGCAGCTCGTCCTGGTTGTAATGAAAGTCGCCACCACGCGGACGAATCATGCACATCACTCGCGCGTCATGCTCGTGAGCGTAGCTGACCGTAGCGCTAATAACGCCGGCGGAAGGCGTGGTGCCACCGACGGCGAGGTTGTCACACAGCTCAATGCGCCCCGCACCGGCCTCGATGGCCGCCGGCACTCGCTCAAAGTTCTCGGCACAAAACTCGTACAGCATAGTTGAACCCCCAAAGACAGCAGACGTTTTCCGACGGGCATTGTCACACATCCCCATGAAGTTGCGGTGGAATAGGGACTGTTTTGGCCTCTGGAGCCCGTATTCAGTCCCTATTTCACCGCAACTCAAATGATCCCTCGGGGATGGAGGAAAACGGATCATTACGGCTGGCCGAAAAATGTTGCCGATGGTGAATGTTGCGCAACAAGATTTTCGAATCCCGATTAACCATGGCAGTATCGTCATTCGAATCCAGAGGAAAGGATTGCCATGTTTAAGAGCATCCAAAAGAGCGGAAGGATCGCGGCAGTCGCCATCGGCCTGATCGCAGCCTTGTCTCCGCTCGCATCCCCTCCTGCAGCATTAGCCGGCGGCAGCGTACCGACGCCTGAACTGGAGAAGTCATATAGCTTTAAGACCAGTGGCGCCTATTCTCACATCGGTAAGAGCGGCGATTCAATGTTCGGCTATCTGTACGATTACGATGATGATTCCAACTTAAAGAGGATTACTCTCATCAATTTCAATGACGGCAGTTCAAGCCCCATTGCTATCCCAGATAAAAGTCTTGATTCCGCATACCGCACGGGCATCGATCAACTCTATTGGATTGACGGAAGCAATGTGGTCGTATTCTCTCCTGAAAACCAAACCCAGACAGTCCATCCCATCAATTCGGCGAAATATGCCTACACCGGAGCAACTGTCTCCGATGACGGTAAAAGAGCAGCCGTCGAGCATTATGACTATGAATCTGAGCTTAAAAAAATCGAAATCTATGACCTTAAGTCTGACAAGCTAATTCAAACATATCAATCTGATAAAGATGACTCATATTTCTACTATTCAGACGATATGAGCCGTCTCTATTTCTTGCCATACGATACTGAGAAAGGCGTTGTTTCTCTTAGGGTTTTCAATTGCGATACAGGGTCAACGGAATTGAAAACGGTTAACGTGAAAAAAGATGATAGGTCTTCGGACATCGACCATATCGTCACCAGCTCTTACTCGGACGATATTTATCTTCAGAGCGACACCGCATTAATAAAAGCGGACCGCGATGGAAATATGAGCGTTGTTTTCAACGATGATGACCACGCTCCTGAATGGCTTTATTCAAGGCTCTGTTAGACCAGGATTGACATACATGTGTCCCCACGGTGCCATATCGT
>CAJLUE010000042.1 GCA_905209765.1 uncultured Collinsella sp.
AACCGGCGAACTGGGCGTCGGAGTGCATACGGCCCATGGTGTCGGTCATGCCGTAAGAGGCAGGGCCGGCGCCCATGTTGTCCGGGTGCAGGGTACGACCAGTGCCGCCACCAGAAGCGACGGAGAAGTACTTCTTGCCAGCCTCGAGGCGCTCCTTCTTGTAGGTGCCAGCGACGGGGTGCTGGAAGCGCGTCGGGTTGGTGGAGTTGCCGGTGATCGAGATGTCGACGTTCTCGTGCCACATGATGGCAACGCCCTCGCGGACGTCGTCGGCGCCGTAGCAGTTGACGGCGGCGCGGGGACCATCGGAGTAGGGGATGGTCTCGACGACCTTGAGCTCGCCCGTGAAGTAGTCGAACTGGGTCTTCACGTAGGTGAAGCCGTTGATGCGGGCGATGATCTGAGCAGCGTCCTTGCCCAGACCGTTGAGGATGACGCGCAGCGGCTTCTTACGAGCCTTGTTGGCGTTCAGAGCCAGGCCGATAGCACCCTCAGCGGCAGCGAAGGACTCGTGGCCGGCCAGGAAGGCGAAGCACTCGGTGTCGTCGGAGAGCAGCATAGCGCCCAGGTTGCCGTGGCCCAGACCGACCTTGCGGTCCTCAGCGACGGAGCCGGGAACGGTGAAGGCCTGGATACCCTCGCCGATGATGGCAGCAGCCTCAGAAGCGGACTTGGCGCCACGCTTGACAGCGAGAGCGCAGCCGAGGGTGTAGGCCCACTCGGCGTTCTGGAAGGCGATGGACTGGGTATTGTTGACGATCTCACGCGGGTTGAAGCCCTTGTCGGTGCAGATCTGCAGAGCTTCCTCGAGGGAGGCGATGCCGTTGTCGGCGAGGCACTTGTTGATCTTGTCAGCGCGGCGCTCGTAACCTTCGAACGTAACAGTCATAGTTATTTCCCTCCCTTTCTACTCGTGAACCGGGAACACGCTGGCGACGGAGTGAGTCTCCTCGTCGGTGCGCGGGTCGATGTACTTGGCAGCGTTCTCCCACTGACCATAGTGGCCCATAGCGCCAGCGATGGCCTCCTCGGGGGTCTTGCCGGCCTTGACGGCGTCGGTGAACTTGCCGAGGTTCAGGAACTCGAACGCGATGATCTCGTTCTTGTCGTTGAGAGCCATGCGGGTGACGTAGCCCTGGGCGAGCTCGAGGTAACGAGCGCCCTTGGCCTTGGTGCCGAACATAGTGCCGACCTGAGAGCGAAGGCCCTTGCCGAGGTCGTCGAGGGAGGCGCCCACGGGCAGGCCGCCCTCGGAGAACGCGGTCTGGCTGCGGCCGTAAACGATCTGCAGGAAGATCTCGCGCATAGCAACGTTAATGGCGTCGCAAACGAGGTCGGTGTTGAGGGCCTCGAGGATGGTCTTACCGGGAAGGATCTCGGAAGCCATGGCGGCAGAGTGGGTCATGCCCGAGCAGCCGATGGTCTCAACGAGGGCCTCCTCGATGATGCCGTCCTTGACGTTCAGCGTGAGCTTGCAGGCGCCCTGCTGAGGTGCGCACCAGCCCACACCGTGCGTAAGACCGGAGATGTCGGAAATCTCCTTAGCCTGGACCCACTTGCCCTCCTCGGGGATGGGCGCGGGGCCGTGGTATGCACCCTTGGCAACGGGGCACATGTTCTCCACTTCCTGTGAGTACTGCATGCCTCTCCTCTCTATCGTGTTGGCGTCCCGTCTGGGGGTCGTGGCTGGCGATTGCCGGGCGACCCTTCGAAAGGGACATGACATGCAGCCCCTATAATACCGCGAAATGCACGGAATATTCGGCGAACGGCTCAGTTTTCGTAGCGAGATGCGCGGAACTTTCAATTGAAACGATTTAACTCTATGTTCTGTGGTCGCGAACTTCCGTAGAGGGGGTCCGTCTTGGGCAAGCTTTTGGTCAGCTTTTGTAAGCGTTGCAGGGGTTGACCTGTTGCAACGGTGCCGTTCGCCGCCTGTTTACTGCCTTTGGCCGCGTGAGTGTATTGTTTTGCGTGAATGTTTTGATGGCACGCTTCAATCGTGCTGTATTGGATGGCAAGCAGATCCCGGCGAAGGGAGCGCCATGCAGCGCGTTTGGAGAACGGTTACCGGCTTTTACCATGTCTGTGCCCGCGGTACAGGCAAGCAACTGATCTTTGAGAACGATGCAGATCGCTGGGAGTTCCTGGAACTGATGCGTGAGTGCTGCCGCGATACCCGGGTGATTATTGTGGCGTGGTGTCTCATGGGCGACCACGTGGATCTGGTGCTATTGGATTACGAGGACGAAATGAGCGGGGCCATGCAGCGGCTGCTGTTGACGTATGCTCGTCGGTTTAATAAGCGCACTGGGCGCGCGGGCTGCTTGTTTCGTGAGCGTTTTGAGCGCCGTTCGCTCGATACCGACTGGCAGGTGATGGAGGCTATTCGCTCTGTACACGCTGGTCCGCAGGAGGCGGGTATTGCTCTGATTGAGCGCTATCCGTGGAGCAGCTTTGCCGAGTATCTACGGGCCTATGACAACGATATGACGAGGGGATTTTCCTATCCTTCTTGCGTTCTTGAGCTTTTTGGTTCTGCCGAGGGCTTTATTGCCCATTCGCTTTCGGCGCCCGACGGCGGCGAGCCAGCGATGCCCGATATGGAAGAGACGGAGTGGGAGCGGCACGCCTTTGCCGAAAAGTTGGCGAAGGGGCTCGGGGTTCCGCTCCGCGGGGTTAAAGCCGCACCGCCGGCGCAGCGCAATATCGTTATCCTTGGATTGCACGATGCCGGCTTTACGGTGCGTCAGATTGAGCGGTATACGGGGATTGGTAAAAGCACCGTTTCTCGTATTGTGCGCGCCCGTGCGCGAACGGCGGTGAGGACTGGCGGAAACGTGGTGTAGGGCCGCCCGGGCACCGCAGCTGGGGTCGCCCATACGCCACAACCACTGTTCTAAAAGCTCGGTACGGTAACTGCACTTCTTAATTTGCATAGAACGATCGCCGCCATGCATAAAAAAACGCCTCAGCTCGCTTTTGCCCGTACCTACCCCCGTCTGCGCCGTGCAAAAAGCGGAGTTTTCTGCATCGTGGTGCTGTCGGCACCGCTGCAATTTTGCAACATACGGGCCCCGAAGCTATTTATACCTGCCGATGTGCCCCCAAAGCTCATGTTTGCGCCCCCTGAGGCCGCGATACCTGTTCTAAAACGCAATATAAAGGCGCCTGGAGATGTTGATTAACGCTTCCGATGCGTATGCACACGACTTGTCGTGCAGAATACTCGAAAAAATGCACGCCGCACCCTATGGGACCCGTCCGCGGCAGGCGCGAGTCGAGCCGGAGCCCGGCAAGACGAGGCTTGGGACATTGCCTGGCGTGCCTGTGGCCCTGCCGCAAGCCTTTGGTACGGTGGAAAACGCTCGTGTTTGCGGTTGGCCGTGCGATAAATGACAGATGGGGCGCCGGACGCGTGGGCTGTGTGCGCTCGTTATGAAAAAAACCGGGCCGCCCGTATCGGGCGGCCCGGCAATCAAAATCCTTGGATTCGGGGCATCCGTTATTGGTTAGCTTGCCCCTCGAGCATGCCGTCGAGGGTGCGCCAGGCGAGCTCGGCGCACTTGACGCGGGCGGGCATGTGCGAGATGTCCTGGAGCTGGGCGGCCTCGTCCAGGTCTTCCAGGTCCTCCTCGGAGAGCTGCTCGCCGCGGATCATCGCCAGGAAGAGCTCTGCCAGACGACGAGCCTCCTCGACCGTCTCTCCGGTGATGAGGTCGGCCATGATATCGGCGCTGGCCTGGCTGATGGCGCAGCCATGACCGGTAAATGAGGCCTCCTCGATCACGCCGTTCTCGACACGCAGCTGCAAGGTGAGCTCGTCGCCGCAGCTGGGGTTGATGCCGTCGTGCTCGTGCGTGGGGGCGTCCATCTCGTACTTGTAGTCGGGGTGCGAGTTGTGCTCCATAAACGTGGTGGAGGTGTACAGATTACCCATTGAACGTGCTCCAAACGTGATGCAGGCCGGCGATGAACTTGTCGATGTCGGCCTTGTCGTTGTAGAAGGCCACGCTGGCGCGGCAGCAGGCGAGGTTCTCGACACCCAGCCAGGTAAGCAGCGGCTGCGCGCAGTGGTGACCGGCGCGGATGCAGACGCCGTCCATGTCCATGATGCTCGCGACGTCGTGCGGGTGGATGCCCTTGACGTTAAAGCTCACGACCCCGTGGTGGTTGTCCCAGTAGATGGAGCCGATGATCTGGACAAAGTCGAGCTGCATGAGTTCGCCCATCAGATAGTGGACGAGTGCCTGCTCGCGGGCCTGGATGTTTTCGTAGCCAACGGTGTTGACGAGGTAATCAAGAGCCGCGCCTGTGGCGAAGATGCCGGCGGCGTCCTGCGTGCCGGCCTCAAACTTCTCGGGGACGGGCGCCCAGACGGCGTCTTGCTCGGTGACCGAATCGATCATCTCGCCGCCGGTGAGCATGGGCGGCATGGCGTTGAGCAGGTCCATCTTGCCCCACAGCACGCCGATGCCCATGGGGCCCATGGCCTTGTGCGCGCTAAAGGCAAAGAAGTCGGCGCCCAAATCGGCCACGTTGACCGGCATGTGCGGCAGCGACTGCGCGCCGTCGACGACCAGGTAGCCGCCGTACTTGTGCACGAGCTTGCCGAGGTTCTTGACCGGGTTCTCGACGCCTAGCACGTTGGAGACCTGACCCACGGCCAGAATCTTGGTCTTGGGACCCACCTTGGCCAGAACTTCCTCGGTGGTGAGCTGGCCGGTCTTGGTGGGATAGAGGTAGACGAGCTTGGCGCCGGTTTCGCGGCAGACCTGCTGCCATGGAATCAGGTTGGAGTGGTGCTCCATGATGGTGATGACGACCTCGTCGCCCGGCTCGAGGACTGTGGGCGCAAAGCTCTTGGCGACCAGGTTGAGCGACTCGCTCGTGTTGCGGGTAAAGACGACCTCGTTGGCCTGAGCGGCGCCGATGACGTCGGCGATCTGCTGGCGGACCTTAGCGATGGCATCGGTGGCCTCGACGGACAACGAGTACAAGCCGCGCAGCGGGTTGGCGTTCATGCGCTGGTAGAAATCGCGCTCGGCGTCGAGTACGCAAGCGGGGCGCTGCGCGGTGGCGGCGCTATCGAGGAAGGCGATCTCGGGGTGCTGCTGGAACAGCGGGAACTGTGCCTTGTAGGGGTTGGTCTCGATGTCGACGGTAGGCCAGCCGCGCGAGGCCTCGTCGCTGGCGTCGAGCTCCATGGGCTCGGGGGCGGTGCAGGTATCGCATTTAACGTGCTCGGTATCGATCATGCGAGCTCCTCTTCAAAGTTATCGATCAGGTTGTTGCCCAGACGGACGACGGCGGCGCGGGTGCGCTCGTCGGTGGCGGAAAGCGCGGCGTCCTCCAGCTTGGCGCGGATGAACAGATCCTCGGCGGCGTTTTGGTCAAGACCGCGGCAGGCCAGGTAGAACAGCTGCTCGTCGCGGACGTGACCGATCGTGGCACCGTGGTTGCCGGCGACGTCGTCCTCGTCGCACAGGATGACGGGGACGGTCTTGTTGTCGACGCCCTTGTTGGCCAAAAGCACCGTCTCGCGCTCGGTGCCGGTTGCGCCCTTGCAGCCGTGCACGAGGTCGATGGTGCCGCGGTAGACCTTCTTGGACGTGCCGGTCAGCACGCCGTTGGCGTCGATCTCGCACTCGGTCTTGCGGCCGCGGTGGCGCAGCTCGTAGTTAAAGTCGCGCACCTGCTCGCGGGCACCCAGGTAATCGGTATCGATTGTCACCTTGGCGGTGTCGCCCAGCAAGTCGCCGGCAAGGCCGGTAGCGCTGGCGCCGGCACCCAGGACAGTGTGCTGCACGTTGACGCGCGCGCCCTCGTCCAGGAACAGGCCGGTGTCGTCGAGCGCGATCCAGCTGTCGTCGAGCGTCTGCGTGCAGGTCACGTTGACGGTGGCGTACTCGTGGGCGCACGCGCGTAGCACGGAACCCACGACGCCCTCGCCGGCAACGGGGGAGTCCAGGGCAATCTTCAGGTCGAGCGTTGCCTGCGGATGGGCGACGACATCGATGGCGGCAATCGCAGCCGCTGCGTCGACGCCATTCACGCGCACGGTAACCGTGGCGTGCTTGTATGCGGGCACATCGATGACGACGCGCTTGGTGGCGTGGTCGGCCAGGTAGGTGTAGGCAGCCTCGCCCATACCGGTCTCGAAGGCCTCGGCAGGGGAGAGTTCCTCCTCGAGCTTGATAGCGCCGGCCTGGTAGACAGAGGTGGCGGGCACGTCGAGCTCGGTTTCTGGTGTGATGCGGTCGCGGTCGGCGGCATCACCGGGGGCGGAGGCGCGGCGCTCGGGGAAGCGCTCGGCCATGGCTTCCATGGCGGCGTCGAACGCGTCGTCCGAGCCGGCAAACTGCTCGCCCAGGCCCTCGACCTCAACGGCCTCGGCGGGGGCGGCAGCAAGCTCGTCCGAAAGCTCGAGCTTGGTCTGGTTCATCTTGAGCCAGCCCCATGTGGCGGCCGGCATCGCGTTGACGCCCCCGATCTCCTGCAGCACGCCGTCTCGGGGCTCCGACCCTCCTCGCGTACCTTTAGTACGCGTCGTCGGGCTCGTCGCTCCCGATACGTCGCACTGCAGAAGCTCGGATGACGTAAATGCGTTCGGCGTGTTGGTTTCCTGTTTCATTATCCGATCGCTCCTTCCATCTCGAGCTTGATTAGGTTGTTCATCTCGACGGCGTACTCAAGCGGCAGCTCCTTGGAGACCGGGTTGGCAAAGCCGTTGACGATCATGGTGCGGGCCTCTTCCTCCGGGATGCCGCGGCTCATCAGGTAGAACACCTTGTCGTCGCCGATGCGGCCGATGGTGGCCTCGTGGCCGATGTCGACGTTCTTGGCGCGGATGTCCATGGCGGGGATGGTATCGGAGCGGCTCTGGTCGTCGAGCATCAGCGACTGGCAGCTCACGGTTGCCTTGGAGCCCTCGGCCTTGGGCGTGGCCACGATGGAGCTACGGAAGGTCTGGATGCCGCTGCTCTTGGAGATGCCCTTGGTCTCGACGGTCGCTGAGGTCTCGGGCGCGTTGAGCACGACTTTGCAGCCGGTATCGAGGTTCTGGCCGGCGCCGGCAAAGGTGATGCCGGTAAAGCTCGAGCGGGCGCGACGGCCGTTGAGCACGCTCATGGGGTAGAGATAACCCACGTGGCTACCGAAGGAGCCGCTGATCCACTCGATGTCGCCATCCTCGTCCACGCGCGCACGCTTGGTGTTGAGGTTGTACATGTTTTTGGACCAGTTTTCGATGGTCGAGTAGCGCAGGTGCGCGCGCTTGCCCACAAAGAGCTCCACAGCGCCGGCGTGGAGGTTGGCCACGTTGTACTTGGGCGCGGAGCAGCCCTCGATAAAGTGCAGGTCGGCGTCGTCCTCGACGATGATGAGCGTGTGTTCAAACTGGCCGGCGCCCTTGGCATTGAGGCGGAAGTAGCTCTGCAGCGGGAAGTCGAGCTTGGTGCCCTTGGGCACGTAGACAAACGAGCCGCCCGACCACACGGCGCCGTGCAGGGCCGCAAACTTGTGGTCGGTGGGCGGGATGAGCGTCATAAACTTCTCGTGGATGAGCGGCTCCCACTGCGGGTCGTGCAGGGCCTCCTCAATGCCGGAGTAGACGATACCCATCTTGGACGCGGTGTCCTGCATGTTGTGGTAGACGAGCTCGGAGTCGTACTGCGCGCCGACACCCGCCAGGTAGCTACGCTCGGCCTCGGGGATGCCCAGGCGCTCAAAGGTGTTTTTGATGTCGTCGGGCACCGACTCCCAGTCGTGCTTTTGGTCAGTGTTGGGCTTGACGTAGGTGACGATGTTGTCCATGTCCAGACCCTCGATGGAGGGACCCCACGTCGGATCCGGGAAACGGTTAAAGATCTCGAGGGACTTGAGGCGCAGGTCGAGCATCCACTGCGGCTCGTCCTTCTTGGCGCTGATTTCGCGCACGATGTCGGGCGTGATGCCGGCGTCGAGGCGCTCGAATCCCTCCTCGCCATAGGTGAAGTCGTAGAGGCTGCGGTCGATGTCCGCGACCTCGGTGCGGTTCTTGGTCATTGCGTCGCCCCTTTACGCCTGCTGCTCGGCAGCGGCGGCCTCGGCCTGGGCGCGCTGCTCGGCGGCCTCGCGCTCGAAGGTCTCAAAGCCGTTCTTGTCGATCCAGGGGATCAGCGAGGCGTCGTCCTCGCGCACGATGTGGCCCTTGACCATAACGTGGACGCGGTCGACATCCAGGTGCTCCAGGATGCGCGTGTTGTGCGTGATGATGAGCATGGAGCCGTCGCAGCTCTTGCGGTAGGCGTCCATGCCGTGGCTGACGGTGGAAAGCGCGTCGACGTCCAGACCGGAGTCGGTTTCGTCCAGGATGGCGAGTTTGGGCTGCAGCAGCAGAAGCTGGAGCATCTCGACCTTCTTTTTCTCGCCGCCCGAGAAGCCCACGCCCAGCTCGCGGTTGAGGTAGGCGGTGTCCATGTTGAGCTCGGCAGCGAGCTCCTTGACGCGGCGGCGGAACTCCTTGCCCTTCATCTCCAGGCCGGGGCGGCCGGCGATGCTGGCGCGCAAAAAGCTCGACAGCGGCACGCCGGGGATCTCGACCGGGGCCTGGAAGCTCAGGAACAGGCCGGCGCGCGAGCGCTTGTCGGTGGTGAGCTCGGTGATGTCATGGCCGTCAAAGACGATGCGGCCGTCGTTGACGGTATAGACGGGGTCGCCCATGACCAGGTGGCCGAGGGTGGACTTGCCGGCGCCGTTGGGGCCCATCAGCACATGGGTCTCGCCGGCGGCGACGTTGAGGTTGACGTTGTGGAGGATGGTCTTCTCGTCCACAGAGGCGGTGAGGCCCTCGATGGAAAGCAGCGGATTTGCGCTCATGCTCTTCCTCTCTGTATATGGTGTACTCACGGGTGTACGAAACCCTAGGAATCTTCTCGGAATAAAGTTACTATGGGTTCGGCGTTAGTCAAGGGAAAACCCGACTAATCCACTCGACTTTTCAGATTGTGGGACAAATTCATCGGCAGTGCTTGTCCCCAGCGTTATGGAAGGGTAGGTATGCTCATTTCTTCCAAGGGCCGCTATGCCCTCCGTTTGATGATTTATATCGCAGCGCTTGGTGACGCCGAGGGCAAGATTGCTCTGCGCGAGGTCGCCGACCGCGAGCATATCTCGCAAAAGTATCTGGAGCAGCTGGTTCGTCCGCTTATGAAGGCTGGTCTGCTTAAGAGCGTGCGTGGCAAGGGCGGCGGCTACATGATGGCCAAGGACCCGGCCGAAGTGCGTGCCGGCGACATCCTGCGTGCCGTCGAGGGCAGCACGGCCCCGGTGGCGTGCGATGGCATCGATAACAGCTGTACCCGTAGCGACCTTTGCTCGACCGTCAAGTTCTGGCGCGGTTTGGACGACGTGATCGAAAAGTACGTCGACGGCGTGACGCTGGCCGACCTGGCCGCCGTCCCCGAGATCAACTTTGATATTAAGCTGTAGAGCTGCAAATGACATCTCTCGACAATGTGTACAAGCAAATCGAAGTTTTTGCTCGGGAATGTGACGCCGAGAAGGTTGTGCTGTTTGGTTCCCGCGCTCGAGGTGACAACTTACCTAAGAGCGATATTGATATTGCTGTAGCAGGTTGTCGGGATTTCGGCCGTTTCTCATATTTGATCGAGGAGCGTCTTGATACTCTTTTGGATGTAGACGTCGTCAATCTCGATGGGCCCACATCGCAGTCGTTGCTCGACGAAATAACTAGGGATGGTGTGGTCCTGTATGAAAAAATATGAGAACTTTGCCAGCGCCTTGGCGAATCTTGAGGATGCGCCCAATCAGGATCTCAACAATGATTTTGTTCAGAGTGGATTGATTAATAAGTTCAATCTTCAATTTGAACTGAGTTGGAAGCTCCTTAAGCGTCTGCTCGAGTATGAGGGTGCCACGCTTGCCGCGTTGGGGTCTCCTCGCGCCATCTTGAAGGAGTCCTACCGGTTCTACGACTTTATTGATGAGGCGGCCTGGCTAGATATGCTCAGAGACCGCAATACGAATGTCCATATCTATGACAACAAGCTCGCTCAAGATCTGATTCAGCGCATCTTGAACGTCTATATCCCCGCTTTCTGTCAGTTGAGGGACGGCCTGATGGAGCGTTACGGCGAGCTTTTGCTGGTGCCCGACGACCAGTTTGTTTAATTCCTTAAGATTTCGCGGAGGGTTGTTGCCGTTTACCGATGGGTTGTTGTGCAACAAACGGGGAGCTGTAATACTGAATCCATCTTTGCAAACTGCACTTTAACCACACCAATGCAGGGAGGATGTATGCAACCCAAGCATTCCGCGATTGTTGCGGGCCTGACGCTGGCGCTTTCGTTTGGCGCCGTTGCCGCACCCGCAACCGCTATAGCCGAGGAGCCCACGCCGGGCGTTGCCTCGGATGCCACCGATATCGATAAGGGCCTCTACACCCAGCAGTCTTTCTCGGGCGTGCTGAGGTCGGTTCAGAGTGTTTCGTTTGTCAATGTGACCGACGAGATGAAGTACTTTACCAAGTACGAGAGCCACGGCAATTACAACCAGGGCTTTTCGTATGGCGACGGCTATAACGCGCTGGGCTATTACCAGTTCGATCGCCGTTGGTCGCTTATTCCGTTTATGAAGCAGGTCTATAACTACGACTCTGCTAAGTACGGCGTGCTTAAGGCTGCGATCGATCGCGGTGGCGAGATTTCCAACGCGAACAACCCCATGTATGCGAACGGTCAGCTCACCGAGCTGGGCCGTATTGCTCAGGAGGCCTTCCTGGGTGCTTACAACACCGATCCGGCTGAGTTCTCGGCGCTGCAGGATGCCTATGCGTATAACTCCTACTATGCGGTGACCGAGTCGTGGCTTAAGAACGCTCTGGGCATTGACATTTCCGGTCGTGCCGATTGCGTCAAGGGCATGGTTTGGAGCATTACCAATATGTGCGGCACGGGTGGCTGCCAAGACTTTTTTCGTTGGGCGAATCTTTCCAACGATATGAGCGACCGTGAGTTTGTGACCGCGCTTTCGAACAGCGTGGTTGATAACGTGGCGCGCAAGTATTCGAGTCAGCCTCAGTACCATGAGGGTTGGAAGAATCGCTATAAGAACGAGCTCAAGGACTGCCTGGTCTACATTGCTGAGGACGAGGCCGCTGCTGCAACGCCTGTGGAGCCTGAGCCCACGCCGGCGCCTGGTCCGAGCATGGCGCCCGCTGCTCCCGCCGCACCGACACCTGGTACCGATGGCGATGCGGGCGATAGTGGCGATAACGATGCGCCCTCGACTGATACGGGCAGCGATGGAACCGGTAGCGGTGGGGCTACGTCTGGTGACACTGCGGCCGGTGGCGCTTCTGGCGATTCGTCGACTTCTGGCTCCGACGGCGCTACGGATGGCACGACATCTGGCTCTACTGATGCGGACACTTCCAACGGTGCCGGCGATTCCTCTACCGGTGCCGGCTCTTCTAACGGTTCTGGCTCCGGTGCATCCGAGGGCGATTCGAGCGAGGGCTCCGACACCGGCGATTCCTCGACGGAAGATAAGCCTTCTGCCGGAGAGCAGCTGGGCTCCATGCTGGGGTCGTCTTTAATGGCGGGCATTAACGGCAGCTCTTCTTCTGATGAGGGAGCGTCTGAGCAGGGCTCCGGCTCCAATGTCGACGGCGCCGCTGATGCTTCTGCCGGTGCGGGTGCAAAACAGTCCGACGCCGATGCTCAGAAGGCCGGTGACAAGGGTGGTACTGCGACCACCACGACGACTACGACCACTACCACGACCAAGTCCTCGGGCGGCAACATGCCCAAGACGGGTGACCTCATCGTGATGGCGAGCCTTGCCAGCGCGAGCTTGGCGACGCTTGGTGCCTCGTCCATTGTGAGTGGTAAGCACAAACTTGATCAGCAGAAGAAGGCTGCTGGCCAGAACGGATCCGAGGAGTAAGATTCTGGTCGTCCGATAATCTAAGAACTAGGACGGGGTCCGGTACGGCTGTATCGGACCCCGTTTTGTTGTGCAACGATTAGTTATGCCCCCTCACGCCCCATGTTGCTACCGTTGCCCGAAACGTCTGCATGACGGCATCATTGCGGTTGAGTTGCTCGATACAATGGGCATCGTGCTGCGTTTTAGGGAGAAGTTACGGTGTCTGAACAGGCGATTTATGGTGATGCTGCCTACTATGGCGTAGAGTTGATCAACCGCTCGGGTAACGGGGCACTGCCGGTCGGCGAACATGACTTTGCCGAGGCCATGGATCGATGCGTGTTAGTCGACAAGACGATGTTTATTGCCGATGTCTTGGATGCTGATGCTTCCGTTGTAGCGTGTTGCCGGCCCGAAGGCTTTGGAAAGAGCATGAACCTGTCGATGCTTAAGGCTTTTCTGGAGCGACCCACGGTCGGGCAGGTCGATCGGGGCCTGTTTGCTGGTTCCCAGATTTGGGATGCGGGTGGCGGGCGCTATCGGGATGAGTATGCCTGCTATCCTGTGATATCGCTGGACTTTTCTGGTGCCGCGAGGTGCGGTGTTAACGTCGTCGGCGTAGTGCGTGACGCTCTTTCGGGTGAGTGCGCTCGCTTTTTGGCGCTTTTGGAGGCTCCGGATTTATCGCGAGATAAGATGCGTCACATCGAACGCGTTGCGCGTGGTGTGGCAAGCGATGCCGAGGTTGACTCGGTGCTCGGTGTGCTTATTGAGCTGCTGGAGATGGTTTGCGACGAACAGGTTGTGCTGCTCGTTGATGGATACGACGCGGCGTGGTTGGACCGTTCGAACGCGAGGAGCTCTTCCGGAGCCGATCCGGCGGAGCTGCTCGACCACGTGCTGTTTGACGCCATTGCCGCTGCGGGCAAATCGCTACGCTTGTCTTGTCTGATGGGGGAGCATCCCGGTCCTGCCGAGTTGGCACTTTCTTCGCGCGGGTGTTCGTACTGCATGTCGACTTCGCTTTTGGGCTGGTGCGAACGGTGGTTTGGCTTTTCGGATGACGAGGTTCAGGCTCTGTTGAATTGTGCTGGACGCGAGGAATACCTGGATGATGCGCGTGAATGGTTCGAGGGGTATCGGTTTGGCGGGTGTTATTGCTCGAGTCCGGCGCGCGTGATCGATTTCTTGAACCGCGGTTGCACGCCGCCGGTGCGGGCCGATTTGTATGGGTTTGCCGACTGCCTGAGTAGGGTGGCTGGAGACTGGAATCTCGAGAGGCTTTCGACTCTGTTCGATTTACTTGAACCGCATGGATGCGTTGAAACCCCGCTTTGTCTGGGCGCCGTCGTGTCGAATGACGCTTGCGTCGATGATGTTTGGACCGCGTTATGCCTGTCCGGCTTCCTAACGACGGATATGGTTGAGGAACCGGGAAACGGCGCTCGCTCCCGTGCTCTGCGACTGCCCAATGGCGAGCTTCGTCAGGCGGTGCGTCTCGTGATTATTGAATGGTTTGAGTGCGCCGCCGAGGATGTGCGGGACGTCGATGCGTTTCGTGACGGGCTATGTCGCGGTAACGAAGACACGGTGAGGCAGGCGCTGCGTCGAATTCTAAGTGACGCGGGAGTCGGCGCGGTCGAGATGGATTCGCCGTTGCCATGCCACCTGCTGTTGCAAGGACTCTGCTTTGGTATGCCGGGGTATGCCAATCCGTCATCCAATCGAAAGCGTGGGGCGGATCGCTGGGATATCCAGGTGTTCCCTACGGGAAGGATGCTCGATGTGGCCGATACCCTCGGCATGCTCGACGAGCGCCCGCTTGTCACTATGAACTTGATGTATGACCCCGACGTGGATGCCCTGGGTCTGGAGCTGCTGGCCGTTCAGGCGCTGCTCGACATCGAACGTGACGGTATCGACGAGATTCGCGTGCCGCGACCAGGTGTCGGCCGCGTGCGCTGGGGCTTTGGCTTTGACGGGCAGCACGTGTCCGTAGTGTGCCAGCGGCTTTAAGCAGCGGGGTGTTTTTGGCTTCTGTTACTCCGCGTCCTTCATGGGCGGCATGGGCTTCCAGTCGGGATCCTTGATGATCTTGCGAGCGTCTTTCATGCCGCGACGCAGCGCTGGGATACCGGTCTTAAAGCATTTGTCGACCGCAGCCAAGCGGATGAACTCTTTGCAGAAGGTCGCGGCGTTGCCCAAACGGAACAGCACGGGATGATAGTCGCCGTAGATTTGCATGTAACGGGCCAAAAAACCGCGGTTGCGCATGATGTAGTAGCGGTTGGTGTCGCTCGTGGAGTTGAGCTGTCGTTTGCCGGCGATGTCCCAGTTGGAGACGGCGCGGGCGCGCTTGAGGACCACGTCGGCGACCACGGCGGCGGGGAAGTGCTGGCTGGCGACATAGCCGTAACAGGCGTCGTCGCCATAGATGAAGAAGCGAGCGTCGGGCAGGCCGATCTTGTCGACTACGCGACGCGAGAACAGGCCGCCTTCAAAGCACAGCTGGTTCATGACGCGGTGGCCCTCGGGGCCCAGATCCCACTTGGCGATGGGGTTGGGGATACCAAGCGAAAGGATGAGCTGGTACTGCCAAAAGAAGGCGCCGCCATCGAAGTCTAGGCGTGAGCCCTGGATGACGTCGTAGCGGTCGGTCCACTTTGCCAGGCGCTCAATGCCCTCGGGGATGACGAGTACGTCGTCGTCCATGACCCAAAACCACTGAGCGCCCAGATCGTAGGCGCACTTGGTACCGGCGGAGAAGCCACCCGCGCCGCCACCGTTTTCAAGCTGCGGCGCGTAGATAACGCGGTCGGTGCCACCCTTTGTATCGGGCTGATCGGCGTCGATACCCCACAGGTTGGCCAGGCGCTCGTTGAATGCGGCGCACATGGCCTCGGTCTCGCGCGAATTCTCGTTATCGACAATCACGATGCGCCAGG
>CAJLUE010000043.1 GCA_905209765.1 uncultured Collinsella sp.
GGAATCGGCTAAAGTGCGATGGCGAAATTGGTTGTTTTTACAGTAGCGCTAACACGGGCCCGTGAGCGCGGCCAAGCTCGCGGTCGCGGCCGGGGACAACCCGGGCAGGCTGCGCTCCGAGGCGTCGTTCGCGGCGATATGCGGGGCCTGCCCCATCCCCGCCTCGAGCGGCAAGACCGTGAGGCACAGGCTCAACAGGGGCGGCGACCGGCAGGCGAACAGCGCGCTGCACGAGATCGCGAGGCAGAGGGTCATGCGCGACCCCGAGACCGCCGAGTACGCCGAGAGGGCCAGGGGGCGGGGAAAGAGCGACAGGGAGGTCATGAGGTGCCTCAAGCGCTACGTGGCCAGGGAGGCGTACCGGGCGCTGATGCGCCCGCACGAGATCAGGAGGCCCGGGGACGCCTCGGAGCTCGTGGCGGCCAGGCGCGCAGCGAGGGTCAGCCAGGTGCGGGCGGCTTCGATACTCGGCACCAGCGAGAAGTACATCTCGATGCTGGAGAGGGGCCAAAGGGAGCTCAAGCCCATAAGGAGGGCCTACGAGGCGTGGGTCGAGGCGGGGCTCCCGCTCGATTGGGACAGGCAGGCGTTCGAGGCCGAGCGCAAATTTGATTCTAAAAAACACCTTGCCAAATAGGAGCGTCAGACCAGGAAACCCCCTTATCCGCAGCTCCGAAGGAGCAGGATAAGGGGGTTTCCATGGTCGAGGACGTTCTGAAAACTAAGTCCAACACGGGCCCAAACGATAACAACCGACTACAGGTCGATGTGCGATTCCTTGATCGGGAACGGCTCCGCGAAGTGGCAGGCACAGCAGTGGCCCGGGGCAACTTCCTTAAACTCAGGAAGCTTCTCGGAGCAGATGCCCTGCGCGATCGGGCAGCGCGTGTGGAAACGGCAGCCGGTCGGCGGATCCAACGGTGACGGCGGATCGCCGGCGAGGATGATGCGCTTGCGGGTCTTCTGGATATCCGGATCGGGCACCGGCACGGCAGACAGCAGCGACTGCGTGTACGGATGGTGAGGCTCGCTATAGAGCGTCTTCCAGTCCGAAACCTCGACCATCTTACCCAGATACATAACGGCAACGCGATCAGAAATGTGCTGTACGACGGAGAGGTCGTGAGCAATGAAGAGATAAGCAGTGCCGAACTTATCCTGAAGCTCCTTCAGCAAGTTCAAAACCTGGGCCTGAATGGAAACGTCAAGTGCAGAGACAGGCTCGTCGCAGATGATTAGCTTAGGCTTCAGAGCGAACGCGCGGGCAATGCCGACACGCTGACGCTGACCGCCGGAGAACTCATGAGGATAGCGGTTAATGTGCTCGGGGTTCAGTCCGACAACGTCGAGAAGCTCACGGACACGCTCAATGCGCTCCTCCTTGGTACCCACGCCGTGAATGGTCATGGGCTCGGAGACAATCTCGCCAATGGTCATACGAGGGTTGAGCGAAGCATAAGGATCCTGGAAGATAAACTGCATCTCGCGACGCATGTCCTTGATCTCATGCTTGCTCATCTCGGCAACGTCTTTGCCCTGGAAGAACACCTTACCGGCGGTCGGCTTGGTCAGGCGCATGATGGTGCGGCCCGTCGTGGACTTACCGCAACCAGACTCACCAACCAGACCAAAGGTCTCGCCAGGATAAATCTCAAAAGAGATGTCGTTTACGGCAGAGACGACGCGCTTGGAAAAACGCTTGGCGAACATGCCGGACTCAGCGGGGAACTCCTTAGAGAGGTGCTCGACCTTCAGCAGCGGAGTACGCTCGTTGGTATCTGCCATTACGCCTCGCCTCCCTTCTTGGAATCCTTGCGCGTACGGGACGTCTCAGGAGCGTTCTTGAGGAACTCGGGGTCACCGGAGTAGTGGCACGCAGAGTAATGACCAGACTCGGTGACAACGCGCTCGGGACGCTGCTTGCGGCACTTGTCCGTCGCATAGGGACAACGAGGAGAGAAGACGCAGCCCTCAGGCAGGTTCATGAGCGAAGGCGGGTTGCCGTGAATCGGCGTAAGCGGCTTCTTCTCTTCGATGGCCTGCTCCGGGATGGAGCGGATAAGGCCCCAGGTGTAGGGGTGGCGGCTCTCGTAGAAGATTTCCTCAGCAGTACCGAACTCGACGGGACGGCCGGCGTACATAACCATGATCTTATCGGCCATATCGGCAACGACACCCAGGTCATGGGTGATCATGATGATGGCGTTGCCGTTCTTCTCCTGCATTTCCTGCATGAGCTCGATAATCTGAGCCTGAATGGTAACGTCCAGGGCAGTCGTGGGCTCGTCGGCGATCAGAATATCGGGATCGCAGGCAAGAGCCATAGCGATCATGACACGCTGACGCATACCGCCGGAGAACTGGTGCGGATACTCATTGACGCGCTTCTCGGGCTCGGGGATACCCACGAGGTCCAAAAGCTCGGTAGCGCGCTTGAGCGCCTCCTGCTTGGAGTAGCCACGGTGCAGACGAAGACCCTCGCCCACCTGCTTGCCGATCTTATAGACCGGGTTCAAGGAGGTCATAGGATCCTGGAAGATCATCGCGATATCGTTGCCGCGAATGTGCTGCATCTCTTCCTCGGTCATTTCGAGGATGGAGCGGCCGCGATAGCGAACATCACCGCCCTCGATCTTTCCCGGAGGCATCGAGATGAGGCCCATGATGGTCATGGCGGTCACGGACTTACCGGAGCCGGACTCACCGACGACGCCCAGGGTCTCGCCGCGATCGAGCGTGTAGGAGACACCGTCGACAGCGCGAACAACGCCATCCTCGGTGTGGAAATACATCTTAAGGTCATCGACCTCGAGCAGATGCTGGCCCTCGGGAACCGGCTGGTCCTTCAGGTCCACATAGTTCTTGTTCTTCTTCATCCTTATGCGTCCTTCATCTTGACGTCGAGGGCGTCGCGCAGACCATCACCCAACAGGGTAAAGGCGAGCACCGTCGAGAGAATTGCCAGACCGGGCATGATCATCATCCACGGAGCAGTCAGAAGATACTGCTGTCCGTCCTGAATCATGGAGCCCCACGAAGGCGTAGGCGGAATAACGCCCATGCCGAGGAAGGACAGAGCGGACTCGGTCAGAATGGCGCCACCAATGTTCATGGTTGCGTAGACCACGATGGAGGCGACGGAGTTCGGGAAGATGTGACGCACGACGATACGAGCATCGGATGCACCCATCGCGCGCGCAGCATCAACATAGTCATTTTCCTTGACCGTCAGGATCGCGGATCGGAAGACGCGCGCAATCGAAGGCCAGCCAAGAATGCCGATGGCGATAAAGACGTTCTGAAGGCCACGGCCGATAACGGCGATCATGGCAACAACGAACAGCACGTACGGGAACGCCAGGAAGATGTCCGCACAGCGCATGATGATCGTATCCCAGATGCCGCCGTAGAAACCGGCCAGAGCACCCATGACCAGACCAATCAGCGTGGAGATCGCGGTGGCCATAATTCCGACGGACAGCGAAACGCGCGCACCGTAGATAACGCGGACGAGAATGTCACGACCAAGGGCGTCAGTGCCAAACGGGTGCTCGGCACACGGAGCCAGCAGCGACGTCTCGGCCATGGTAGTCGAATCGGAAGCCGTCGGCGAACCGAGCCAGGGCTTAGCCCACAGATCTGCGGTCAGGGCAACCACAACGACGATGATGATCCAGCAGACACCGATAACGGCGAGCTTGTTCTTACGAAGACGCTTAAAAGCGTCGCCCCACAGCGTGCGGGACTTGGCGGGAGCAGATGCGGCCTTGGTGGCGGTAGCCTGCTCCTGAGACTGAGAATCAGTTTCCTGCATGAGACGTACCTCCCTTAGGCCTTATCCGACGGACCGCCAAGGCGGATGCGCGGGTCGAGGAATGCATAGCTAATGTCGACGAGCAGGTTGATCACCATGACGACGACAACGATGAGCGTAACGCCGCCCATAACGATGGGCCAGTCACGCATGCTAATGGCGCGATAGACCTCATAGCCGATACCGGGCCAGTTAAAGACCGTCTCGGTCAGGATGGCGCCCGAAAGCATGCCACCAAAGTCGACACCAATATAGGTAACGACGGGGATGAGTGCATTCTTAAGCGCATGCTTGATGATGATCGCGCGATTGGAGAGACCCTTGGCCTTTGCCGTACGGATGTAATCCTGGTTCATGACGTCAAGCAGCTGCGAGCGCATAATGCGGGCGGCATAAGCGGTCGAAACCGAAGCCAGCGTAATGGTCGGAAGCACATAGTGCATCCAATCCTGATACTGAGAGCTGGAACCGCCGGCACCCGAGATCGGCATGGAGAATGCACCGCCCGTGGCGTCCTTGAGGATGACGCCAAAGAACAGTTGCAACAACATACCGAGCCAGAAGGCCGGGACGGCAACGAGAATCGACGTGGTGAGCGTTACCAAAATATCCCAGAAGGAATAACGCTTAACCGCCGAAATGATACCCGCACCGATACCCATGATTGCCTCGAGCACGATGGCGCACGCGGCAAGTTTGACCGTATACGGATACTTCTGGGCAAAGATTTCCGTAACCGGCAGCTTGCGCTGATACGAATTGCCCAGATCGCCATGAAGCAGGCCGTTCATGTAATACAAGTAACGGTCCACGAGCGACGTTTGAACGGGGTCGCCGTTCTCGTCAAGGATCGCGTTGCCGTCCTCGTCCGACTGGACCAGGTGATAGCGGACGCGAAGCTGAAGCTCTACCTCGGGGGACAGAGCCTTGTCTCCACCGATCAGCTTGATCGGATCTCCCGGCACGATATTCTGGAGGGCGAACAGAATCAGCGTAACGCCCAAAAACACCGGGATGAACTGAAGCACACGTTTAACGATGTACTTACCCATACCACTCCCCTATCTAGGGATTAACCTAAATGGGATGCCGATCGCCAGACCGGCATCCCAAAATTACCATCAGCCAGTTTACCCCAGGTTAGGGAGAACTGTATGTTTCCCATGAGGTCTACGTAAATACTTGACCCTCACGGAAGCTGCAAACTCTTAGGCGAGCTCAGCGGTACCCAGATCGGCGTGCTTCTGCGGATCGACATAGAGGTGCTTGATGCGATCGGAGCCGGCGATGGTGTGCGTGTAGAACATAATCGGGATGACCGGGCAGTCGGCAGCGACCATTGCGTCGGCCTCCTGCATCTTAGCGACGCGTTCCTCGTCGTCAACAATAGTACGAGCCTCGTCGACCTTGGCGTCGAACTCGGGGTTGTTGTAACCGGAGCGGTTGTCGCCACCGAGGGAGTCGGAGTGGAACAGCGGATACAGGAAGTTGTCCATGATCGGGTAGTCGGCAATCCAACCCAGACGACCGAACTGATAGTTAAAGTTCTGATACTGCTCGAGCAGGGCAGACCACTCAGGGGTATCGGAGACAGCGGTAACGCCAACCTTGGCGAGGTCGCCGATGATGGACTCCATGATCTCCTTGTGACCGCCGTCCTGGTTGTAGGACAGGGTCACGCTAATGCCACGATCCCCGTTAGCGCCAGCGGGAGCAACCTTGTCGAGGTACTCGTTAGCCTTGTCGACATCGTAGGCGCAGAACTCCCATGCGCCCTCCTTGTAGCCATCGATGCCCGGAGGAACAATGCCGTCGGCAGGGGTACGGGTACCCTTGAAGATGGTCTTGCAGATGGCCTCACGATTAATGGCCAGGGAGATGCCCCTACGCAGGTCGGCGTTGTTGAACGGCTCGGCCGTGGTGTTGCAAGTCAGATAGTACGTGGAAGGCTCGGCGCCGAGCAGCATGCGCTCGCCGTCACCCATGGTGTAGCCGTCCTTGGACACGCCGCGATCCTTCTTGGCGGCATCGATCTGAGCGACGGGAACGTCGCAGACATCGAGGTTACCGGCCTGGAACTCCTTGTAAGCGGTCTCCATGTCCTTGATGACCTGGAAGTGGATGCCATCGATCTTGGCCTTGTCGCCATAGTAATCGTCGAACTTCTTGACGTTGATCTCCTGGCCATCCTCCCACTTGCCGTCCATCATGAACGGGCCGTTACCGACCGGGGCAAGATAGAAGCTCTTGACATCGGACTCGGCGCACTCGGGAACCGGGGCCAGAGCCGGATGAGAGGCGACGAAGGGGAAGTCAGCGTAAGCGGAAGACAGCTTGACGACGAGGGTCTCATCGTCGGGGCACGTAACACCGCTGAGCTCGGTAGCGTTACCGGCAAGCAGGTCGTCATAGCCCTCGACCATTGAAAGGTGATAGGAGACCTCGGAAGGGCCATACTCGGTAGCGATGGCCGACTTGGTGTTGACCAGACGCTCCCAACCGAGCTTGAAGGACTTGGAGGTAACGTCGTCACCGTTGTGGAACTTAGCCTTCTTGATCTTGAAGGTGAACTCGGTGGCATCGTCGTTGGCCTCGAAGGACTCGCAAGCCAGCGGAACGATCTCGCCCTTCTCGGCGTCGTAAGAGGTCAGAGCGTCAAAGAGCTGATACTCGACCTGAGTGCCCTGGTCCTCCTGGACGTTGTAGGGGTCGATGCAGACCGGGTTGTTGATGTAGAAGTTCAGCGTCGAACCGGACTCAGAACCGGAAGCGTCGCCACCCTTCTTGCCGCATGCGGCAAGAAAAGCCATGGAGCTCGCAGCAAGGGTACCGCCAACGAAGGCGCGACGACCCATAACGGGCTGGTGGAACATAGAATCAGCCATGCCATCCTCCTTATGAGATAGGACAAAGAAATGTTCAGTCGGACACATGTCGAGACAATCCGATCCGAACCATCAAAACGTCGCCCGTCGCTATGGCTGGTTATGCACAACGGACCAACGTTTCGCAATACAGTAGCGCATTTTATGCACGATTTGGGGCTAATTCCGGTCAACGGTCAAGAATTTCTTTAGTTGGGCGAAGTATGTGGGGATATTTTGACTCTGTTACAAATTTGTAAACAAAAAGGGTCCCGCACTTGCGGAACCCTTTTCAATTATTTTATGCGGCTCGTGTTTAGTAGCCCACGATGCCTTGCGGGAAGAAGAACATGCACAGCACGACGCACACGGCAAACACGACAGCCATGATTACGGTCAGGCGATCGAGGTTCTGCTCCATAACGCCTGTGGCAGAGCTGGAGTTATACAGCGAGCTAGCGATCATATCCGAAACGCCGGTGCCCTTACCGGAATGCATCAGGACGAGAATCGTCAGCGCCACGGCAGAGACGGCCCAAACGACAAACAGAAGAATCTGGAACGGACCCATAGATAAGCTCCTTAATAGAACAATTCAAACTACAGTACTGTACCACAATCCCCCGCTCTCCCCTACCTGCCACTCGGGGACGGGGCAGATATGGCAGAAATACCAAAAAAGGGGTTGCCCGAATATGGACAACCCCTTTTCAAAGAAACGCTTGACGTTTTCTCTTAGGCCTCGGTGGCGAGCACGCGACCCGTCATCTCGGCGGAAGGCTCAATACCAGCCATGGTGAGCATGGTCGGGGCGATATCGGAAAGACGGCCGTCCTCGATACCGGTGAGCTGCGCCTTCTCATCAACGATGATGAACGGCACACGGTTGGTGGTGTGAGCCGTAAACGGATGCTTGGAACCGTCGGAAGCAACGTCAAACATGTGATCGGCGTTGCCGTGGTCGGCGGTAATCAGCGCAAAGCCGCCCTTGGCGAGAATCGCCGGGACAACCTTGGACAGGGCATCGTCAACGGCCTCGACGGCCTTAACGGCGGCGTCGAAGACACCGGTGTGACCAACCATGTCGCAGTTCGCGAAGTTCACGATGTAGAAATCAGCGCGATCCTCGTTGATGGCGGCGACAAGCTTCTCAGTAACCTCGGGAGCGCTCATCTCAGGCTGCAGATCGTAGGTAGCGACCTTGGGGGAAGCGACGAGCACGCGCTCCTCGCCTTCCTTGGGCTCCTCGATGCCGCCGTTGAGGAAGAACGTCACGTGGGCGTACTTCTCGGTCTCGGCGGTGTGCAGCTGCTTCAGGCCATTGGCGGCGATAACGTCGGCCAGAACGTTCTCGGGGAACGTCTTGGGGAAGGCGACCTCGACGTCAAACGTCGGATCGTACTCGGTCATCGTCACAAAGTGCGAAAGCTTGATCTGCTCGCGCTCAAAGCCGTCGAACTCCTTGTCCGTGAACACGCGGGTCATCTGACGAGCGCGGTCGGGACGGAAGTTGAAGAAGATAGCCGCGTCGCCCTCGTGGATGCCCTCGTTGTGGGCAGCGAAGGGCTCGACGAACTCGTCGCCGCGCGGATCCTTCTCGTAGTAGGCCTTGATACCGGCAACGGGGTCGACATCGGCATCGGACGCGTTGACCATGACGTCGTAGGCGCGCTGGATGCGCTCCCAACGATTATCGCGGTCCATGGCCCAATAACGGCCCGAGACGGTGGCAACGCGAGCGTCGCAACCGGTCTCCTCGGAGATCTTAGCCAGGAAGGCGCAGAACTCACTCATGTAGCCGGCGCCGGACTGCGGGTCAACGTCGCGGCCATCCATGAAGGCGTGGACGCGAACGGTCTTGACACCGTGCTCGGCAGCCATCTTGACCAGAGCCTCGACGTGGTTCATGTGAGAATGAACACCGCCAGGGCTCACAAGGCCCATGAGGTGGAGAGTCTTGCCGTCAGCCTTGACGTCGTCCATAGCCTTGACGAAGACCTCGTTCTTGGCGATGGAGCCGTCCTTGATGGCGTTGTTGATGCGCGAAAGCTCCTGGAACACGATGCGGCCGGCACCGATGTTGAGGTGACCCACCTCGGAGTTGCCCATCTGGCCATCGGGAAGACCCACGTCCTCGCCCGAAGCGCCGAGCGTGGTGTGGGGGTACTTCTCGTACAGGCTATCAAGGAAGGGCGTCTTGGCAGCGGCGACGGCGTTCTCGCCATCGGCCGGAGCCAGGCCGCAGCCGTCCATGATGATCAGGAGTGCGGGAAGATGACGCTGTGCCATATGTCCTACTCGCCTGCCTTGACGACCATAGAGGCGAAGTCGGCAGCCTTGAGCGAAGCGCCGCCCACGAGGGCGCCGTCAACGTCGGGCTTGGCGACGAGCTCGGCGATGTTGCCGGGCTTGGCAGAGCCACCATAGAGAACGCGGATACCGTTAGCGAGCTCTTCGCCAAACATCTCCTTGAGGGTCTCACGGATAGCGCCGCAGACCTCCTGAGCGTCCTCGGCGGTAGCGGTCTTGCCGGTGCCAATGGCCCAGATGGGCTCGTAGGCGACGACGACCTGCTTGGGGCAGGTGATCTCAAGACCAGCAAGGCCAGCCTTGACCTGGTTCACGACGTGCTCGACATAGGTGCCGGCCTCGCGGACCTCGAGGGACTCGCCGCAGCAGAAGACGGGAACAAGACCGGCGGCAACGAGAGCCTTGGCCTTCTTGTTCTGGTCCTCGTCGGTCTCGTGGAAGTAGTCACGACGCTCGGAGTGGCCGATGATGCAGTAGGTGCAGCCAGCGGACTTGAGCATGTCGCAAGAGGACTCACCGGTGAAGGCACCCTTGGCCTCCCAGTACACGTTCTGTGCACCGAGGGCGATGGGGGCAGCCTGAATGCGGTCATGAACCGTGGTGATGTCGATGGTCGGAGGACAAACGAGCACCTCGACGCCAGCCGGAACCTCGGGCAGAGCCTGAGCCAGCTCGTCGGCGAGCTTGGCGGCCTCGGCGACGTCGTTGTTCATCTTCCAGTTACCAGCGATGAGAAGGGTGCGATTAGGCATCGAGAAGCGCCTCCACTCCGGGCAGGGCCTTACCCTCGACGAGCTCCATGGAAGCGCCACCACCGGTGGAGATCCAGCTCATCTTGTCGGCCAGGTTGAACTTGTTGACAGCCGCGACGGAGTCGCCACCGCCGATGATCGAGGTGCAGTCGGCCTCGGCGACAGCCTCGGCGATAGCCTGGGTGCCGTGAGCGAAGTTGTCGAACTCGAAGACGCCCATGGGGCCATTCCAGAACACGGTCTTGGCGCCCTTGACGGCCTCGGCGTAGAGCTCCTCGGTCTTGGGGCCGATGTCCATGCCCTCACGATCGTCGGGGATAGCGTCGGAAGCGACAACCTCGGGGACAGCATCCTCGCCAAAGTGATCGGCAACGCGGTTGTCGATGGGGAGCAGGATCTTGACGCCCTTCTCCTCGGCCTTCTTGAGCATCTCGCCGGCGCGCTCGACCCAGTCCTCTTCCTTGAGGGACTGACCGACGGACAGGCCCTGAGCCAGGAAGAAGGTGTAGGCCATACCGCCACCGATGATCAGGGTGTCAGCGGAGTCGATGAGGTGATCGAGAACACCGATCTTGGAGGAAACCTTGGAACCGCCGACGATAGCGACGAAGGGACGCTCGGGCTCGGCGAAGATACCGGTCAGCGTGTCGACCTCCTTCTCGAGCAGGAAGCCGGCGACGGCAGGCAGGTAAGCGGCGGGGCCCACGACGGAACCCTGGGCGCGGTGAGCGGTGCCGAAGGCATCGAGAACGAAGACGTCACCATAGGAAGCGAGCTTCTTGGCGATCTCGGGATCGTTCTTCTTCTCACGCTTATCGAAGCGGACGTTCTCGAGAACGAGGACCTTGCCCGGCTCGACGGCAGCGACAGCCTCGGCAGCCTTCTCGCCGTAAGTGTCGGCGACAAAGGCGACGTCGAGACCAGAGAGCTCGGCGAGCTTCTTGGCGACGGGCTCGAGGGACAGCTCGGGCTGGAAGCCGGTGCCCTCGGGACGGCCGAGGTGGCTCATGAGGATGACGCGAGCGTTGTGCTCAACGAGATAGTTGATGGTGGGCAGGGCAGCCTTGATACGGGTGGTGTCGCCAACGACGCCATCCTTGATAGGCACGTTGAAGTCAACGCGGACGAGAACGCGCTTGCCGTCGACATCGATGTCGCGGACGGTCTTCTTGGTAAAGGCCATGTTTGCTTCTACCTTTCGTACGTGTCTGCCTTCCATTACGGCAGACGATTTCTTATAAAAAGGGCGCGACCCTAGGGTGTAAGCCCTATGAGGCCGCGCCCTTCTTTAGACGCTCAACGAGCTATTCGCTAAAAGCTAAATTAAGCAACGAACTTCTCGAAGTACTTGATGGTGCGGACCATCTGAGAGGTGTAGGAGTTCTCGTTGTCGTACCAAGAGGTGACCTGAACGAGGGTCTGGCCGTTGCCGAGGTCAGAGCACATGGTCTGAGTGGCGTCGAAGATGGAGCCGTGGGTCTCGCCGACGATGTCGCGGGAGACGATCTGGTCCTCGTTGTAGGCGAAGGTCTCGGGGATGGTCTCGGCGTAGGCCTTCATGGCAGCGTTGACCTCGTCGACGGTGACCTTCTTGTCAACGACGGCGTAGAGGTTGGTCAGCGAGCCGGTCGGCGTCGGGACGCGCTGGGCGGCACCGATGAGCTTGCCGTTGAGCTCGGGGAGAACCAGGCCGATGGCCTTGGCAGCGCCCGTGGTGTTCGGGACGATGTTCTCGGAGCAGGCGCGGGAGCGACGGAAGTTGCCCTTGCGCTGCGGGCCGTCGAGCGGCATCTGGTCGCCGGTGAAGGCGTGGATGGTGGTCATGATGCCGGACACGATGGGAGCGAAGTCGTTCAGACCCTTGGCCATCGGGGCGAGGCAGTTGGTGGTGCAGGAAGCAGCGGAGATGATGTTGTCCTCAGCGGTCAGCGTCTCATGGTTGACGTTGTACACGATGGTGGGCAGATCGCTGCCGGCCGGAGCGGAGATGACGACCTTCTTGGCGCCAGCGTTGATGTGGGCCTGAGCCTTAGCCTTGCTGGTGTAGAAGCCGGTGCACTCGAGAACGACGTCGACGTCGAGGTCGCCCCAAGGCAGGTTGTTGGCGTCGGCCTCCTTGTAGATCTTGATCTCCTTGCCGTCAACGGTGATGGAATCCTCGCCAGCAACGACCTCGTGATCGCGAGCGTAGTTGCCCTGCGTGGAGTCGTACTTCAGCAGGTAAGCGAGCATATCGGGAGAGGTGAGGTCGTTGATAGCGACGATCTCGGAGCCCTCATGACCGAACATCTGACGGAAAGCCAGACGACCGATGCGACCGAAGCCGTTAATAGCAACCTTTACTGCCATTGTGTCTCCTTTCGTAAGGCCCCCGCAAGCTACAGCGCCTGCCGTTGAGGCCCACAAACTAACCACTCGCCTAATATACCTTTTTTTTGACTTGAATTTCACGAGAATGCTCGAAATTGAAAATCAAATTTACGTTAAAACGTTTTAAAGAATAAAATAGCAGCTAAATCCGTATATAAGTCGATGCTTCAAACTACTTGTTTGCTTCAATGATCTTTTCAAGCCTCAAAACGCGATGGTACAGGGCAGACTTCGACAAGGGAGGGTCGGCCATCTCCCCCAGATCGCGCAGCGACAGATCGGGATAGCGCTCGCGCAGGTCGCAAAAGACTGCCAAGGCGTCCGGAAGCGTGTCGCGCAAACCCCGCTGTTCGAGCTCATCGATCAACGCAAGCTGGTGCTGGGCGGCACCCGCACTTCTGGTCTGATTGGCCAGTTCGGCATTCACGCGACGGTTTACATCGTTCTTAACCAATTTGACCGCGCGCGCCTCCTCGATCTCGGCAACGCTGCGCTTGGCGCCGACCAGCTTTAGGAGCTGCTCGATCTCCTCGGCGCTCTTAATGTAGACAGCAAAGGATCCGCGCCGCGCGTTAACGCGCGCATGGACTCCAATCTGCTCCAATAGATCGCAAAGTCCCCGGGCATACTGCTCGCCCTGCACCGCGATCTCCAAATGAAAGTCGCCGCGGGGATCGGCCACGAAACCGCCGGCGATGAGCGCGCCGCGGATGTAGGCAAGCCTGCAGCAGGGACGGGCAACGATGTGCCGGGGAACACCGGCGACGAGCCCTCCCCTGCGGTCGAGAATGCCCAGCAGCACCAGAGCCTTGTCCAGGTCGGGTTGATCGGGCAGGGTAATGAGATAGTTACGAACCTTATGCAAGACCGATTTACGAACGGTGAATTCCGTTTTGAGCTTAAGGATGCGATGCGTCAGTGTGATCATCGTGCGCGCGACGGCACCTGTCTCGGTCGCGACCGTCAAACGATACCGCCCGGAGCCGGCCAGCGAAAGTGTACCGCTCACACGCGTCAGGGCGGCAAGCGTCGACAAATCGCAGTATTCACATTCGGGTTCGCAGCGCGCGAGCTCGTCACGCACCTCGGCGGTAAACGACATGCAGGCCTATGCTTTCGTGTTGGCGCGCGACAGGTCGCGATGGGAAATACTCACGTGATATTGGGCGCCTTCCAAATAACGTGCCGTGGCCTCGGCGATGGCAACGCTGCGGTGTTGACCGCCCGTGCAGCCGATGGCAATAGAAAGCTGTGGCTTGCCCTCCGCGATATAGCCGGGCATGACCGTATCGAGCAGCTGCGTCCAGGCCTTCCAGAACTCCTGGGTCTTGGGATGGTCCAGAACAAAATCGGAGACTTTCTTATCGAGACCGGTCATGGTGCGCATCTCGGGATCGTAGAACGGATTGGGCAGGAAGCGAACGTCGATCATAATGTCCGCCTCGACGGGCATGCCGTGCTTAAAGCCAAACGAGAACACGTGAACGTCCATGAGCTGCTGGTCGGACAGCTCGGAGAACGCCATGCGCAATTTGTTGCGCAGGGCAGAGGTGCGCAGACGGCTCGTGTCGATAATCATATCGGCTCGGTCGCGAACGCCCTGCAGCTGCAGGCGCTCGCGCTGAATCGCATCGGCCGTAGTCTCTCCCGGCTTGGCAATGGGGTGGCGGCGGCGGTTTTCGCTATAACGGCGGATCAGCACCTCGTCAGAGGCCTCGAGAAACACAATGTCACAGCTCATTTCCCGCTCCTCGAGCGCGGCAACGGCATCGAGCAGCTCATCGAACAAGCCCTGGCTGCGCAGGTCGCAGGTGACGGCAAGATGCCTGCCCACGCCCGTATTGATGCCGACGAGTTCGGCAAGCTGGGCGATCAGACGCGGAGGCAAGTTGTCGATGCAAAAGTAGCCCATGTCCTCGAACACATGCATGGCCTGCGTTCGGCCCGATCCGGACATTCCGGTGATGATGACGATATCGGGGATGCGCTCCGAGCGCTCCGCCGCATCCATGGCATCTCCCTTTTGCATGTGTGCCTCCTAAAACAAGCGCGGGACCCGGCCAGCGGATCCCGCGCGATCAATTGCCTTTATTGAGTATACCGCCCCAAGCGGATACGAGACCTGTCTTACGCCTCAAGCGCAGCCTTGAACCAACTTGTAATACTCGTGGGGTGCGTGATGGCGGTGCCGACGACAACGGCCCAGGCGCCCGCATCAATCGCGGCGCGGGCCTCCTCGGGCGTGTGCACGCGGCCCTCGCAGATGATGGGAAGACCGGGGAATTCCTCGGTCGCCTGACGCAGGAGCGGCAGATCGGGGCCATCGGCCATGGTGCAGTCGATGGCGGCGACACCGTGAGAAAGCGTGGTGGATACCAGGTCGAAGCCCATATCGACCGCGCGGCGAATGTCCTCGATGGTGGCACAGTCGGCCATCAGGAGCACGCCCTCCTCGTGCAGCGGGCGGAAGGTGTCCTCGACGGTCTTGCCATCGGGACGTGGGCGATCGGTGGCATCAATTGCCACGATGTCGGCACCCGCGGCAACGCAGGCGCGAGCGTGGCGCAGCGTCGGCGTGATGTAGACGCCCTCGTGCCCATCCTTCCACAGGCCGATAACAGGAACCTCACAGCGACCCTTAATGGCGGCGATGTCGGCAAGGCCCTGGCAGCGAATGGCGGCGGCGCCGCCGAGCTCGCAAGCGCGAGACATTTG
>CAJLUE010000044.1 GCA_905209765.1 uncultured Collinsella sp.
CGCATTTGAGACAAGGTGACGTGAAACGAAAGGGCGCTGACCTTCTGGTCGCGCCCTTGAAGTTGAACGTCAGATTGTCCAAATGCGACCCGCGCAGCGTCGGCCGGTTACGGCGTTTGGTAAAACGCCGTAACCTACACCCGCTCCGCGATCTCGTGGATGAGGTAGTCGGTCTTTTCCCAGCCCAGGCATGGGTCGGTGATCGACTTGCCAAAGACGCCGCCATCGACCGGCTGGTTGCCGTCCTCCAGGTAGGACTCGATCATAAAGCCCTTGACCAGCTTGGAGATGGACTCGTTGCGGCGGCAGCTGTCGAGCACCTCTTTGCAAATGCGGTACTGCTCCAGCGGACGCTTGCCCGAGTTGTCGTGGTTGCAGTCGATGACCGCCGCCGGGTTGGCGTAACCGGCATGCTCGGTATAGCGCTCGGCCAGGCGCTCCAGGTGCTCGTAGTGGTAGTTGGGGTAGGTGCGCCCATCGAGACCGATGTAACCACGCATAACGGCGTGCGCGAGCGGATTGCCGTCGCATTCGACCTCCCAGTTGCGGAAGATGAAGCTCTGGTGCGCCTGAGCGGCGTAAATGGAGTTGAGCATGACGGTGGTGGAACCGGCGGTGGGGTTCTTCATGCCCACGGGCACCGAAATGCCGCTCGATACCAGGCGATGCTCCTGGTTTTCGACCGAGCGCGCGCCCACGGCAACATAGCTCAGCAGGTCAACGAGGTACTGGTAGTTGGACGGATAGAGCATCTCGTCGGCGGTGAAGAAGCCCGTTTCCTCAATAACGCGCAGGTGCATGTGGCGGATGGCCTTAACGCCTTCGAGCAGGTCATCGGGCGCCTCGGGGTCGGGGTTGTGCAGCAGACCCTTGTAGCCGGTGCCCTTGGTGCGCGGCTTGTTGGTGTAGACGCGCGGAATAATGATGAGTTTGTCTTTGACCTCCTCGGCGGTCTTGGCCAGTCGGTTCATGTACTCAAGCACCGAATCCTCGCGGTCGGCAGAGCACGGGCCGATGATGAGCACCTTGCGCGCGTCCTCGCCGGTAAAGACCTTGGCGACCTCGGCGTCGAATGCCTGCTTTTTGGCGGTAAGCTCGGCGGAAAGCGGCATTTCCTCGCGGATCTCCAGGGGGATTGGCAACTTGCGTTTGAATTCCATGGCCATAAGGGCCTCCTCAATCTATAGAAAGAGCAATAAGCGTTTTGTCGAGTGTTCGGCATTATCCGCTGTCGCACGCTAAAGTGCAACCCCTCGCCACCCCGAAACCTGCCAAAAGGGACAGGTTTATTTTGGCAGGTTTTATATGGGGGAACGTCGGCGGATACCGGGAGGGAGTGGCGTCGCGCGGGACCCTAAGGCTATTGTCGGTTCCCCAGGAAACACCCTGTGGGCAAAAAATGTCAAATATGAGTACGGTTGCTAATCTAGTAGCATATCGGTCTAGCAAGATAATAGACAAAGTGAAAAAATATGTTCATTAACATTGCCACGCAGAAGCCCGCTAACGGGCGTTTTGATTAATTTGAAGGCGTATAGAGGCCGCAAGGAGGTCGTTTGAGGCTGTTTTTGCTGATACTAAAAAGGTAACAGTACTCATATTTGCCATTTTTTGCCCACAGGGCCTCGAAGGGGCTGTCAATCAGGTCCCAGGGGAGGCGGTTCGAGGGCCGTAGAACAAAAACGGGGGCGCAGGTTGTCCTGCGCCCCCGTTTTCTTGGCATTGCGGTTGTTTGCTGCCGGTTTTACGCCGCTTCGTCGAACTGCGAGTTGTACAGGTCGGCGTAGAAGCCGCCCTGGGCGAGCAGCTCGTCGTGCGTGCCCTTTTCGACGATGTCGCCGTCGCGAATTACCAAGATCACGTCGGCGTTGCGGATCGTGGACAGGCGGTGCGCGATGACAAAGCTCGTGCGGCCCTGCATCAGCGCATCCATGGCGCGCTGGATGAGCTCCTCGGTGCGGGTATCGACGTTGGAGGTCGCCTCGTCCAGAATCAGCGCCGGGCGGTCGGCCAAAATGGCACGGGCGATGGTCACGAGCTGGCGCTGACCCTGCGACAGGTTAGTGCCCTCCTCGTTGATCATAAAGTCGTAGCCGCCAGCGAGCGTATGGATAAAGTGATCGCAGCGTGCGGCGCGTGCAGCGGCCTCGACCTCGGCATCGCTCGCATCGGGGCGTCCGTAGCGGATGTTCTCGCGGATCGTGCCGTTAAACAGCCAGGTATCCTGTAGTACCATGGCAAACTCGCCGCGCAGCGCCGCGCGGTCCCAATCGCGCACGTCGATGCCCTCAACGCGCAGCGAACCGCCGTCCACGTCGTAAAAGCGCTGCAGCAGCTTAATGAGCGTGGTCTTGCCGGCGCCGGTGGGACCGACGATGGCGATGGTCTGGCCGGGCTGCGCCTCGCAGCTAAAGTCGTGGATGATGGTCTTGTCGGGCGTGTAGCCAAACTTGACGTGGTCGAACTCCACGTGACCGGGGCGCTTCTCGGGAATCTGCGCGTCGGCCTTCTGCTCCTCCTCGGGCGCGGCCAGGAACTCAAAGACGCGCTCGGTGGCAGCGGCCATCGACTGCATCGTGTTGCTCACGTTGCCCAGCTGCTGCACGGGTTGCGTAAAGTTGCGAACGTACTGGATAAAGCTCTGGATGTCGCCGGGCGTGGCATTGCCGGTCAGCGCGAGCTGTGCGCCCACCACGACGACGCCCACGTAGCCCATGTTGCCCACCAGGCTCATAAGCGGCATCATCAGGCCCGACAGGAACTGCGAGCGCCAGCCACTAATAAAGAGACGGTCGTTTTGACGGTCGAACTCTTCGATTGAGGCCTCGGCGCGGTCGAACACCTGAATGACGTTCTGGCCGGCAAAGTCCTCCTCGATAATGCCGTTGACGGCGCCCAGAACCTGCTGTTGCTCGCGGAAGTACGGCTGCGAGAAGTGAATCATTACGGTCAAGATAATCGCGGCGGCCGGCAGCGTGAGCACGGTGACGCCGGTAAGCGGCAGGCTGATCGAAAGCATCATGACGAGCACGCCGATAATCTGCGTCACCGAGGTGATGAGCTGCGTCACGCTCTGGTTGAGCGACTGGCCCAGCGTATCGACGTCGTTGGTGATGCGGCTGAGCACGTCGCCCTTGCTGTGGCCGTTGAAGTAGCTCATCGGCACGACGGCAATCTTGGCGGCGATCTCCTTGCGCATACGGTAACAAATCTTTTGCGTGACGCCGGTCATGAGCCAGCCTTGGATGAGGCTGCAGACAGAGCTTGCCAGATACAGGCAGAGCAAAAAGCCGAGCGTCTTGGCAATCCAGGCAAAGTCAACGTCGCCGGTACCGTTTACCTTGGCAACCAGGCCCTCGAACAGTTTGGTGGTAACCTGGCCGAGCACCTTGGGCCCCACAATGTTAAAGATGACCGAGCACACGGCAAAGGCGACGGCGGTAAACACGGCAATCTTATGCTGACCGATATAGCCGAGCAGCTGCCTCATGGTGCCCTTAAAGTCCTTGGCCTTTTCGCCGCGACGCATGCCGCCCATGCGGCCCATGGGACCGCGCTGGCGGGTGGGCTTGGGAATCTGAGTCTTGGTCTCGTCTGCCATTAGCGCTCGCCTCCTTCCATAACGGCTGCAATTTCTTCTTGGGTGAGCCCCAGCTCCTCGGCGGAAAGCTGCGACTGTGCGATCTCCAGGTATGCCGGGCAGTTGTGCAGCAGCTCCTCGTGCGTGCCGGTGCCCACCACGTGGCCGTCGTCGAGCACGATGATTTGATCGGCGTGCATGATGGTCGCGATGCGCTGGGCCACGACCACGAGTGCGGCGTTGGTAACGTTTTTGGCCAGCTCTTCGCGCAGACGCGCGTCGGTCTTGTAGTCGAGGGCGCTAAACGAGTCATCGAACACCACGACCTCGGGCTTTTTGGCCAACGCGCGGGCGATGGCCAGACGTTGGCGCTGACCGCCCGAAACATTGGAACCGCCCTGGCTGATGGGGGAGTCGTAGCCGCCCTCGCGCCCGGCGATAAAGTCCTCCGCCTGGGCGACGCGTGCCGCCTGGCGCATATCCTCGTCACTCACCATATCGCCGGCAAACTTGAGGTTGCTCTCGACGGTGCCCGAGAACAGGCGACCCTGCTGCGGGATATAACCAATACGGCGGCGCAGCTCGGAAAGGGTCATGTCGCGCACGTCGATGCCGTCGAGCGAAATGCTGCCGCCCGTGACGTCGTATAAGCGCGGGATCAGCTGCACGAGCGTAGATTTGCCCGAGCCCGTGGAGCCAATGATGCCGAGCATCTGACCGGCATGCGTGGTGAAGTTCACGCCGCTGATGACATCGGCGCGGGCATCGGGATACTGGAAGCTCACGTCGCGGAAGCACAGCTCACCGCGCGGCGCGCTGGTCGCAGGCAGTTTGGGCGAGGCAGGGTCGTTGATGCTCGTGGGGCAAGTGATGACCTCTTCTACGCGCTCGGCTGCGACCTCGGCGCGGGGCAGGATGACCGAAACCATGGTGAGGATCATAAACGCCATGACGATCTGCATGGTGTAGGAGATAAACGCCATCATGTTGCCGACCTGCATCACGCCGTCGGACACGCCCTGCGCGCCAAACCAGACGATAAGCACAGTGACGCAGTTCATGACGAGCATCATGAGCGGCATCATAAAGCTCATGGCTCGGTTGGTGTAGAGCTGCGTGGTCATCAGGTCGAGCGAAGCCTTGTCAAAACGCTCGAGCTCATGCTCCTCGCGGTTGAACGAGCGGATAGGCATAAGGCCGTCGAGCAGCTCGCGGGCGGTAAGGTTCACGCGGTCCACGTAACTTTGCATCTTTTTGAACTTGGGCATGGTGAGGCCCATGAGCACGCCGACGACGGCCGAGACCGCGATGATGGCAACGGCGATGGTCCACTCCAGGCCGGTATGGTTGGCCAGGACGCGCATGACGGCGACGATGCCCATGACGGGGGCCATCAGACACATGCGGATAAACAGGGTTGCGGCCATCTGGATCTGCTGAATGTCATTGGTGCAGCGGGTGATGAGCGAGGCCTGGCTAAACTTGCCCACCTCGGCCGGCGAGAAGTGCATAACCTTGTTGAAGGTCTCGCGGCGCAGGTCGCGGGCGATGGAGCAGGCAGTGCGCGAAGCAACGGCACCGGTCAGGATGGTGGCGACCAGCGACACCAGACACAGCCCAAACATCGTGGTCGCCATGCGGCCCAGGTAGGCGTTCTGCACGTCGGCGGGGTCGATGCCCTGTGCCTTGTACTCGTCCTGCACATAGCTCACGGCGCGCTGAGTGACGATGGAGCCCGACATGGAGCCCATTTTATCCGCCATTTCGTTGGCGCCCTCGACGAGCTTGCTTTGGTCTACCAGACCGCCCTCGACACCCAGGCGCAGGCTCTTCATGGTGATCTTGCCGCCGTCGGCGTCGATCTGCTTTTGCATATTCTGCGCCGCTGCGGCCTTCTGCTGCATCTCGGCGAGCTGCTCGGGCGTCATCGCTGCCATTTGCTCGGGCGTGGGCATGGCCTGAGCGGCGTCGCTGTCTTTCTCGCTGGACGTGCCCATCATGTCGCCCATGGAGTCGGCGTCGATGCCTTGGTTGAAGGCGAGCACGACGGTCTCAGGCAGGCTCATAATGTCGGCAATCTTGCTGCCGTCGGCACGCTCTTCCTCGGTGCCCTTGTACGTTCGAATGCCGTTCTTGTCTGCCTTGCCAAACACGGCCTCCACAGCCTCGGCGTCCTTGGCGCTCATAAAGAGTTCGAGGTCGTCGAGCGATTCGGCGCGAATGGTGTCGGGCACGGGTGAGGCAATGCCGCCTTGCTGCACGCCCACGTCGACGATGTCGCTCATATAGGTAGGCAGTGCCAGATCGGCGTTGCAGCTGATTACGATAAGTACGATAGCTGCGAACAGTGCCAGGATATGCTTTTTAAAGAGCTTGAGAATCCTCACTCGGCATCTCTCCTTTCTTGATTGCGGTCGATAATTTCGTTGGCACGCCTTAGAAGGCGCACCATCTCTTGGGTATCTGTTTCGCCGAGCTGTTCGAGGAAAGCCGCCGTGCGGTCCTCGAATTCCCGACGTTTGATTTCGAGATCCTGGAATCCTTTGTCGGTCACCGTGACGTGTACGCGACGACGGTCGGTCTTTGAGTGCTCGCGCTCGACCCAGCCCTTGGCTTCGAGAGCGCGTAGGATATTGGCGATGCGGGCACTCGAGACCCAGGCGCGATCAGCGAGTTCGCTCGGCGTGAGCGAACCGCCGGCGAGTATGAGGGCGCGCATAACGGCCATCTCGCCGCCGAGGGCTTTGTCCGCAAAACGCGAAATGCGCTGATGCATGCTGCCGAACTCGGTAAGGAGCTGACGCCCAAGTTCACGGAAATCGGTATCTTCCACCGAAAACCCCTAACACTAGAAACTATTTTCGGTGAAAGATGATACCCCCGCACGCGCACCCTATACGGTAGATTTTGGGACATGCCTAGAAAACAACCTTTAGGCGACCTCCGTACACCGTCGGTATCAGCAAAGTTAGGGGTAGATCTCTGAGCACGTCCTAAAGCCCACTCAGAGGCACTTTACCCTGCTAAAGCTGGCATAACAGCTAGAGTGAACGTCGTACAAAGGCAAGGAAAAAACTAAACAAATCGGTGAACGGTAGTTGTTCACGCTCGCATTTCCTGCGGGTTTGTAAAAAACGCCCTTATGATATAAAAAAAGAAACATATAACAGCCCAGATGAAGGGGGTGGCTATGTTATCCTTCTCAAACGGGTGAAATCTTGGGTTTTGGGTTGCAGTTCCAAGGTGGACAAACGTTTTTCCCTGCACTAACATGTGGTGAAGAACGGAAGAAGCCGGTAGCGCAAGCCGATAATTCAAGAATTCAATAAGCAGCGGTGTAAGAGAGCGCCGCATTACACGTAACTAGGAGCGTGGTTACACAATGCAGGAGGCATGGGAAGGCTTCAAGGAAGGCATTTGGACGGGAGAGGTTGACGTCCGAGACTTCATCCAGAAGAACTACACCCCTTACGAGGGCGACGAGTCGTTCCTCGTAGGTCCGACCGAGCGTACCAAGGAGCTGTGGGGCGAGGTTCTCGACCTGCTGCTTAAGGAGCGCGAGCAGGGTGGTGTCCTCGATATGGACACCAAGACCGTCACGGGTATCGTGAGCCACCCCGCTGGCTACATCGATAATGCCCATCGCGACAAGGAGACCATTGTTGGCCTCCAGACCGACAAGCCGCTCAAGCGCGCTCTGCACGTCAACGGTGGTATCCGCATCGCTTGCCAGGCTGCCAGCCAGCACGGCTACAAGGTCGACGAGAACGTTGTCGAGCGCTACACCTTCGAGCGCAAGACCCACAACGCTGGCGTCTTCGATGTCTACACCCCCGAGATGCGTGCTTGCCGCTCGGCTCACATCATCACCGGTCTGCCCGATGGCTATGGCCGCGGCCGCATCATCGGCGACTACCGTCGTGTTGCCCTGTACGGCGTCGACTACCTGATCAAGGACAAGGAGGCCCAGAAGGCCTCCACTCCGACGGTCATGACCGCCGACAACATCCGCGATCGTGAGGAGCTGCAGGAGCAGATCCGCGCCCTCGGCGAGCTCAAGATGATGGCCGAGACTTATGGTTTCGATATTTCCAACCCTGCTACCAACACGCAGGAGGCCATCCAGTGGATGTACTTCGCCTACCTTGCTGCCGTCAAGGAGCAGAACGGCGCCGCAATGTCCATCGGCCGTACCTCTACGTTCATCGACATCTACGCTGAGCGCGACCTTGCCAACGGTACCTTCACCGAGGAGCAGATCCAGGAGTTCGTGGATCACTTCATCATGAAGCTCCGCATGGTCAAGTTTGCCCGTACCCCCGAGTACCAGGCCCTGTTCACCGGCGACCCGCAGTGGGTCACCGAGTCCATCGGCGGCATGGGTGTTGACGGCCGTACGCTCGTTACCAAGATGAGCTACCGCTACCTGCACACGCTCGAGAACATGGGCACCAGCCCCGAGCCCAACATGACCGTTCTGTGGTCGACCCGTCTGCCCGAGAACTTCAAGAAGTTCTGCGCCAAGACTTCCGTCGCCAGCTCCTCGATCCAGTACGAGAACGACGACCTCATGCGCGTTTACCACGGCGACGACTACGGCATCGCCTGCTGCGTGTCCTCCATGCGCATCGGCAAGGAGATGCAGTTCTTCGGCGCTCGCGCCAACCTGGCCAAGTGCCTGCTGTACGCACTCAACGGCGGTGTTGACGAGGTCTCCAAGAAGCAGGTCGGCCCCAAGTACCGCGCCGTTGAGGGCGATACGCTCGATTACGACGACGTTGTGGCCAAGTACAACGACATGATGAAGTGGCTCGCTGGCGTGTACGTCAACTCGCTGAACATCATTCACTACATGCACGATAAGTATTGCTACGAGCGCATTCAGATGGCTCTGCACGACAAGCACGTGCACCGCTGGTTCGCTACGGGCATCGCTGGCCTTTCCGTCGTGGCTGACTCCCTGTCCGCCATCAAGTACGCCAAGGTCCACCCCGTCCGTGACGAGAACGGCATCATCGTCGACTTCGAGACCGAGGGCGAGTTCCCCAAGTACGGTAACGACGACGACCGCGTCGACCAGATCGCTCACGACGTTGTGCACCAGTTCATGGAGTACATCCGCATGAACGACACCTATCGCAACTCCGTGCCCACGACCTCGGTTCTGACCATTACCTCCAACGTCGTGTACGGTAAGAAGACCGGCTCCACGCCCGACGGCCGCAAGGCTGGCCAGCCGTTCGCCCCGGGTGCTAACCCCATGCACAAGCGCGATAGCCACGGCGCCATCGCTTCGCTGTCTTCGGTTTCCAAGCTCCCGTTCCGCGATGCTCAGGACGGCATCTCCAACACCTTCTCCATTATCCCGAGTGCGCTCGGCAAGGAGGACCAGGTGTTCTTTGGCGATATCGACCTTGATCAGCTGGGCGAGTAACTATAGTTAGTGCTATACTAACAATAACGATTACTGATTAGCGCGCCGGTTTCGGCCGGCGCCTATTAATCGAAGGAGACACATTATGAAGGTTTCTGAAGTTTCCGAGACCCAGGCCGATAACCTGGTCCACATGCTCGACGCTTACGCCGAGAAGGGTGGCCACCACCTGAACATCAACGTCTTCAACCGTGAGACGCTGCTCGACGCTCAGGCTCACCCCGAGAAGTATCCGCAGCTGACCATCCGCGTTTCCGGCTACGCCGTGAACTTCCACACGCTCACCAAGGAGCAGCAGGACGAGGTCATTGCGCGTACCTTCCACGATAAGTTCTAAAGGGTTCAACTCCTGTAGGATTACTGGGGCCGGTTTTGGGTTATTTTCCAAAACGTCCTCGGACATGCAAAGAGGCTCCGCTGCGCGCGTTGCGCGGCGGGGCCTCTTTGCGTCCTGCGGGATGTTTTGGAAAGTAACCCAAAGCGGCCCGGCGGGGGTCCTGTGTAGTCACCCTTTAGGCGGAACTCTCCTAATTATTTGGATGAGTCGTTTACTTACTTGTGCTGTTACCGTCTTCCCGCTGTTGTTGGGGTATGCTTTGTTCGTATGTAAACGTATGACATGTTGATGGGGGAGGGTGCTATGGCTCGCGAGAGTGCTCGTTCTAAAGATACGGCTAAGCCTGGCATCAAGGAAGTTGCAGCGGTGGCGGGGGTTTCGCCTACTACGGTATCTCGCGTGCTTAACAATCGCGGCTATATTAGCCAAGAGACCCGCGATAAGGTCCATGCCGCGATGGAGCGCATCAACTATACGCCCAACGATATCGCCCGTGCCATGCTCAACGGTCGCCTGAATCTTATCGGTATGATCGTTCCCTTTGTGAGCAGCCCGTTCCATGCTCAGGTTGTGCAGACGGTCGAGCGCACGTTAGCGGAAAACGGCTTTAAGATGTTGCTGTGCAACAGCGCCAATCGACCCGATCTAGAGCGTTCCTATATTGACATGCTCCGCCGCAATATGGTCGACGGCGTCATCGTCAACTCCCTCAATATCGGTGCCGAGGCATATGCCGAGATGGGCTTGAGTCTGGTTGGCATCGACTGCGATCTTGGCGAGGGCTCTGTCCAGATTGCAAGTGACAGCTATGGCATTGGCGAGCTCGCTACGCGCCGTCTGATTGATGACGGCTGCAGGCGTATCCTGTGCCTGCGCAGCAATAGCCGCATGCGCATGCCTGCCAATAAGCGTACCGATGCCTACCTCGATGTTGTTGAGCAGGCCGGTTTGTCCGCGCTTGTCCGTGAGGTTGAGTTCGTTAAGCCCGACGACGAAAAGGGCGCGGTCGTTGCGAAGATCCTCGATGAGAACCCCGATATTGACGGCATCTTTGCGGGAGACGATACGATGGCGGCCATCTGTCTCAACGTGATGAAGCAGCGCGGCTTGAGCGCTCCAGACGATATTAAGGTCGTGGGCGCGGATGGTGCCCGCCGAACCATGACGTTTATGCCTGACTTAACAACCGTACGTCAAGATATCGATCGCATCGGAGAGCTCGCGGCGCAATCCATCATCGCTCTTATTAACGGCGATAATCCCGAATCGAATATCAAGCTCCCCGTTGAACTCATTGAGGGCAAAACCGCGTAGTTCATCCCGTGCCAAAAGAATTCCTCAAACGCCTCTGATGACCGTTCGCCGGCATATGTCAACCGTTTACCGACGACTGGAACTGCGAAAAGACGTATTGGTATGAAAACGTTTGACATATGAAAACGATTGACATATCTTGCCATTGTACCGAGTTAGTATGTCGTGGAAAGGAAGTCTCGGATGCACAAGGTGTATTACCAGCCTGAGGGAATTTGGGTAGGCGACATCATGCCGTACGGCGAGGACGGCACGTTCTATCTCTATCATCAGCGTGACACGCGTAACCCCGAACCTTTCGGAGAGCCGTTTGGCTGGGCACTCGCTACGACCAAGGATTTCGTCAACTACAAGGACTTTGGCGAGAGCCTTGAGCGTGGCGGCGACGAGGAAGTCGACCAGTACATTTATGCCGGCACGGTGTTTAAGGTGGGCGACAAGTACCATGCGCTCTACACTGGTTGCAATCGCGATAAGGTCCGCGCACGTTTGATGAAGCAGGTTCTTCTTCACGCAACGAGCGACGACGCCGTCAAGTGGGAGAAGAACATCGCCGAGACGCTGCTTCCGCCCCAGGAGGGTTACGATGACCGCAACTGGCGCGATCCCTTTGTGCTTTGGGATGAGGAGAACGAAGAGTACATGCTCATCCTCGGCACGCGTGTGGGCGAGGACAAGCGTCTGATGACCGGTCGTCTGGTCAAGTTCACCTCCAAGGACCTGGATACCTGGGAGTTCCAGGGCGACTGGTGGAATCCGGGCCTGTACACTATGTTCGAGATGCCTGATCTCTTTAAGATGGGCGACTGGTGGTATCTGGTGTTCTCCGAGTACAGTGATGGCAACAAGACCCGTTACCGCATGTCTCGCTCTATCAACGGTCCTTGGATCACTCCTGCGGACGATTCCTTCGATGGCCGCGCGTACTATGCCGCGCGTACCGCATTTGACGGCGAGCGCCGCGTTCTCTTTGGTTGGGTTCCTACGCGTGACGAGAGCGGCGACCCCAGCTCTTACCTGTGGGGTGGCACCTTTATGCCCCTCGAGATCGTTCAGCGTGCCGACGGAACGCTCGGCACCAAGCTTCCTGACAGCATGCTTGGCGCCTTTGGCGAGGCTAAGGCAGTCGAGGCCTTTGAGCTCTCCTGCGAGTCGGGCAAGGTCGAGCAGGTGCTCGCCGCGGATGCCGGTTCCACCTATATGCTCGATGCCGACATCGAGCTCGCCGGTGACGCTGCCGGCTTCTCGGTGAAGCTTGCCGAGGACGCCGAGTCCGGTCTCGCCTATGAGTTCCGCGCCAACCTGCGTGAGGGCAAGCTCGAGTTTACGGCGGCCCCCCAGTATCCGTGGTTCCAGGTCAACAACATGGGCCTCGAGCGTCCGTTGTTCTTTAAGGGCGAGGGCACTCATCATGTGCGCCTGGTCGTTGACGACGATATCGCGACCATCTTTGTCGATGATGTTGCGCTTAACGCTCGCTTCTGCAATAAGCAGGGCCAGGGTGTGGCGCTGACGGTCACCGACGGTACGCTCAAGTGCGCAAATGCAACGATCGCGTCTCTGTAATGGCATCAAAACGTCTTATGATTTCGTAAAGGAATGGAGAGGAACATGGACTACAAAGTAGTGTCTCAGCAAGTCGTCGACAACGTCGGCGGACTGGAGAACATCGAGGGCGCCACGCATTGCGTGACCCGTCTGCGTCTGGTGCTCAAGGATACGAGTAAATAAAACAAGGCCGAGCTCGAGAACATCGATGGCGTCAAGGGCGTGCTGTACAACAGCGGCCAGCTCATGATCATCTTCGGTACCGGTACCGTCAACAAGGTTTACGATGAGTTTATGGCTCTGACGGGCGTTAAGGAGATCAGCGCTTCCGAGGTCAAGGGCGCCGAGGCGGACAAGAAGGGCAAGTTCTTCTCGGTCCTCAAGGTATTCTCGGACATCTTTATCCCCATCATTCCCGCCTTCGTCGGCGCTGCAATCATCATCGGCCTTAAGTCGCTGATCGTTGCCAACGGCCTCTTTGGCATGGAGGGCAGCCTCGCCGATCACAGCGAGTTCCTCAAGAACCTCGCAAGCTTCTTTGCCATTATCGCCACCACGTTCGACTACCTGCCTGTCCTGGTTATGTACAGCGCGGTGAAGCGTTTTGGCGGTAACCCGATTCTGGGCATCCTCGTCGGTATCGTCATGGTTCACCCGAGCCTTATGAACCGTAACACGTTTGTTATGGATCCGTCGGGTGCTGAGTATTGGAACTTTGGTCCGCTCTCCATTCCCATGGTTGCTTTCCAGGGTGGCGTGTTCCCTGCAATCCTGACTGCCTGGTTTATGGCCAAGGTCGAAAAGATTGCCCAGAAGTACATCCCCGAGGTCGTTTCGTTCGTCTTTGTCCCGACTGTTACCCTGATTCTTGCTAACGTCGCCCTGTTCACCGTGTTCGGCCCGCTCGGCAACCTGATCGGCAACGTCCTCGCCGGCGTGATCGACATCCTGTACAACAGGATGGGCGTCTTTGGTGCCTTTGTCTTCGCCGCGTTCCTGCAGCCGCTTGTCGTTACCGGTACGCATCAGTTCATCCAGGGTATCGAGGCAAACCTCGTTGCCACGACTGGCTTCAACTACATCCAGGCAATCTGGTCGGTTTCCATCATCGCCCAGGGCGGCGGCGCCATCGGCATGTACCTCATTCACAAGAAGCATTCCAAAGAGCGCAACATCTGCATGTCGTCCTTTATCCCGACGCTGGTCGGTATCTCCGAGCCCGCAATCTTTGCTGCAAACATGCGCTACTCGATCATCCCGTTCATCTGCGCTTGCATCGGTGCAGGCTGCGGCGGTGCCTTCGTGAAGCTCTTTGAGGTGCGCGCCATCGGTCAGGGTCTGACCGGCGTGCTTGGCCTGCTCATCGTCACGCCCGAGACGCTCGTGTGGTATGTGGCTGGCAATCTCATCGCCTTTATCGTGCCGATCGTCTTGATCTTTGCCTACAACAAGGCAAAGGGCGTGCCGACCACTGATGAAGAGGGCGCTGGTGCTGGCTTCGATGTCAGCTTCTAGTTGAGCCGTTCAGCGTAATCTGAGGATAAGTCCATTTG
>CAJLUE010000045.1 GCA_905209765.1 uncultured Collinsella sp.
GGCGCTCCTCGGCGTCGCCCGCGTCGGCGGCGGCGCGGTGAGCCTTGTTGACGTTAAAGACCTCGTCGTGCTTGCGCCACGGGCCGACGGATTCGCCAAAGCTCATTTTAAGGCCGGCGATAAAGCCGCCGAGCCAGCCGATCGGCGCAAACTGCACTAGCGGGAACAGCGAGAACACCCAGGTCAGCAGGATGACTGCCGCCGCTCCCGCAAAGTTGGCAATCCAGTAGTCACGCTTGGTGATGACGCGCTTTTCGCACGCCCACTGGCCGCACAAAAAGCCGATGTAGATCGCAAAGAGAAAGAGCACCAGCGCAAGCACCACGAACGTCCAGCTCATGGGCGCTACTCCCCGTGATGGTGGCCGCAGCAGCACTCGTGGCCGTCGTCATGGCCGTGGCCGCCGCAGCACTCGTGGTCCTCGCCATGGTGGTGGCCACAACCGCACTCGTGGTCCTCGCCATGTTCGCCGCAACCGCAGCCTTCCTCGTGAGCACCATGCTCCTCGGGACGATACTGCGACCAGTCAAGACCGGCGGCGATGGCGTCGGCCTCCTCCTTGTAGAGCACCGTGATGGCCTGGGTGCCCAGCTTGGCGCCACCGATGGCATCGAGCATGTCGTAGAGCGTAAAGGCCACGTCGGCGCCGGGCAGCGCAAGCTCGCGGTCGTCGGCATAGGCGAGCGCCAAGCGCAGGTCCTTAATGAAGTGCTCGACCATAAAGCCGGGCTTGTAGTCGCCGTCGAGCGCCTTGGGCGCCAGGCTCTCCATGGCGCCGGACTTGCCGGTGCCGCCCAGGATCATCTGACGGGTCTTCTCCAGATCAAGGCCGCTCAGCTCGGCAAAGGCCAGCGCATCGGCCATACCGACCATGCAGGCGCCCAGCGACACCTGGTTGGCAAGCTTGGCAGCCTGACCCTTGCCGGCGCCGTCGAAGCAGCAGATGGTTGCCGCAAAGGTGGAAAGGATGTCGCGGACCGGCGCGATGTCGTTCTCGGTGGCGCCCACGATAGCCGTGAGCGTGCCGGCGATGGCACCCGACTCGCCGCCGGTGACGGGGCAGTCAAACGCCATGCGGCCGGAGACCTGGGCGGCCTCGGCAATGTCGCGCGCCAACTCGGGCGAGCTCGTGGTGAGGTCGATCAGGACCGCGCCGGGCTTAGTGCACGCGAGCAGACCGTCACCCGCCAAGTAGAGCTCCTCGACCTCGGAGGGATAACCCACCATGGTAAAGACGACGTCGGCGTTCGCCGCGGCATCTGCCGGCGTATCGGCCCAGACGGCACCGCGCTCAACGAGCGCTGCGGCCTTGGACTTGGTGCGGTTGTTGACCGTGACGGGATAGCCGGCGTCCAGAATGTGGCCGGCGATGGGGGCACCCATGATTCCGGTGCCGATAAATGCGACGGAGAGCTTGTTTGCCATGAAACCTTTCCTTTTGGGTTGGGTGTTGTTACCAGGTTGAATACTCGGTGCCAGCGTTTGGGCTGTGAGTCGAGGGCGATTACGGACGCATCGCTTGCCTACTGCCCGCGCACGCGGCGAGCGATGCGGTCGGAAAGCGACGCCTTGTCGGCGCGGTTCTTACCCCAAAACGCGCAGCCCACCATGCCGGGGCCCACGTGCGAGCCGATGGTGGGACCCACGGAGCCGCGAATGATCGTGACGTCGGCGCAACCCTCCTCCTTGCGGATGGCGGCTTCGAGCCAGTCACCATCCTTTTCGGCATCGGCCGTCATGATGGCGATGGGCATGGTGCGATCGGGCACGTAGTTCTCGCGGAACGACTTGAGGATGGACTTGAGCGCCTTCTTGCGGCCGCGGTTGACGCCGATCAGCGACAGCGAGCCGGCCAGGTCGTAGGAGAGCTCGGGCTTGACGTCGAGCTTTGCCGTGAGCTGCGCCGCCGCGGGAGGAATGCGGCCGCCGGCAGCCAGTGCGTCGAAGCTCTCGAGCGTAAAGTAGCCGTGCACGTAGGTCTTTGCCTCGTTTGCCCAATCGACCAGCTGCTTGGCGGTCAGTCCCGCCGAACGCTGGCGCACGGCCTCGAGCGCCAAGAGCGCACCGGTCGCGCAGGGCAGAGCGTTGTCGACCACGTAGAGCTCAAAGTTGGGATACTCGGCGCGCACGACATCTGCCGCCTGGCACGCGGAGTTGTAGCTCGACGACAGCGCCGAGGTAAAGCACAGGTAGACCGTGGGCGTGCCCTCTTTGGCGCACTCGGTAAAAAACTCGATATAGCGACCGAGCGACACAGCCGAGGTGGACACGCGGGCACCGGCGCGCATGCGGTCGTAGAACTCCTTAGGGCTCATGCTCGACCAGATGTCGTCTGTGCGCTCCTCGCCATCGATAATGAAAGGGAAACCCAGGATATCGACATCGAGGTTCGCGGCGACCTCGGGGCTAAAGTCGCAGCAGGTATCGACGACGATGCGGCAACGGTTCGAATGACCGGCGGATGCGGCCTTGTCCATCAAAGCGACTCCTTACGTAAAAAGGCGGCCACCCGCATGGGATGGCCGCCAACCGTTAACTCATGCAAGTTAACGTATTTTACTCGTCAAGTGTTTCGATGCGGGGCTTGATGATGCCATATCCACCATTCTTACGGTGATACACCACATTGATGAGACCGGTCGTCGCGTTCTCGAACACGTAGAAGTCGTGGCCCAGCAAATCGGTCTGCACCAGCGCCTGCTCCTCGGTCATCGGGGTGACATCGATGACCTTCTCGCGGACGAGCAGGTCGTCGTCCTCCTCGGGCAGCAGCAGGTCGGCCAGATCCTCAACGCGCTCGACCGGCGCGACATCCGCGGCACTGGCACCACCCTGGCGGTTGTCCACGACCTTGGTCTTGAACTTGCGCAGCTGGCGGGTGACCTTATCGGCGGAGAGGTCGATGGCAGCATACATATCTGCGCCGTGCTCGGCAACGCGAATCACCGAACCGCGGGCACGAGCCGTGACCTCGACGATTGCCGGGTTGGGGTTCGAGGGGTTCTTCTCATAACGAAGCACGACGTCGACTGTCATGGGCTCGATGTCGAAAACCTTGAGCGCCTCGCCGATTTTCTCATCCACATACGCACGCAGAGCATCGGTTACCGTCGTCTTGCGTCCAGAAACCTTGATATCCATACGTGGCTCCAATCTGCCTCGGGGACTTACTGTACTGGCTATGTACCCATTGCCGTGCATTTAATCACGCGAATTCCCAAAGACCCGAATAACGACTGCTTGATACCGCATACCGAAGTCTCGCACTTTTCCGTGACAAAGTGCGCTATAGGAGGGCGTCGGCAAAGCTAGTTTTTTTCCTGGAAATCAGCTTTTACCTGCCGTTTTTACCAAAATAGAAAAGCCGGGCTCCCTTATTGGGGAGACCCGGCCATGCGTGTTGAAACCGTGAAGAAGCGCCTTGTTCAGCGTGTGGCAGGCGCCACCCCTACCAATAACTAGCTATTGAGCTTGTTGATGTCATCGTCGGTGATGGTGCCCTCCTGGCTAGACGACGGGCTGTCGCCGTTGTTATCAGAGGCGTCGTCATCGGAGGACTCGGTCTCGTTGGACGTGGAGTCGGATGCCTGCACATTGGCCCCCGAAACGGTCTTGGCGGTAAGGTCATAGGGCATCTGTCCGTACCAGACGCAGTGGACTGCCTCGAGCGTGCCATCGACCGTGATGCCATCGAGGGCATCGCTCACGGCACGGCACAGCTCATCGTTGGCCGCGAGGCCCGCGACGCCGAGCGTCGAGGGTGTCTCGAGCGCGCCGACGTAAGAGATCTGGCTCATCAGACGCGCGAGGTAGCCACCAGCCGTGGAATCACAGATCACGTAATCGACCTCGCCCGACTCGAGCGCCTCAAAGCACTCATTGATGTTGGAAAAGGTCTTTTGGTTGGCGGTGATGCTTTGCTTGGCGAGCGCCTCCTGCGAGGCCGAGGAGGTCTGAACGCCCAGGGTAGCGGTGTTAAGCGTTTCGGTGGAAACGCTCAGCGACTCGCCGTCACTGCTCTTGCCGAATACGGCGGCGGCATCGTACAGACAGGTGCCAAGCGAGCTGATGTCGCCGCCCGCAGACTTGATGTCGCCAATGAAGATGTCCGCCTTTTTATCGCTGAGCGCGGAATCGGCCGAGGACGCATCGACAAAGGCGACCTTGAGACCCATGCGGCATGCGAGGGCACGAGCGGCATCGACCGCATAGCCCGTGAGGTTTCCGTCGGCATCCTGCATGGCCTGCGGTGCATCGGACGTATCGAGGGCGACCGTCAGGGTTCCCGGCGTGACCAGGGCATCGTCCGATACCGTGGGGGTAACGGTCTCGCGCTCGATCTGGTCGATCGTGGGCGTCGTGAACGTGGACAGTGGATTGAACGCGCATCCGCTCAGGCCCAAAACGGCAATGACCGCCGCGGCCCCAGCACCTAACCGAGCCGCATGCATCAAGCTGCCCCTCACCATGTCCACTACCCTGCCTTCTGTGTCGTATACGATCCGTGCCCCGCACGGAATATCGGGTTGTTCCCACCAGCTGACCTGGTATTTGACCCCACACTTGCGCACCGGGGCGTTTGCTCGGGAGGCCGCAGCCACCTTCACGACTGGCCCGCTCGCCCGCGAGGCGGTATTGCCCCAAAGAAAGTAGAACGGACGGTGCGGCTTACATCTAGGACGCGCCATGATCGCGCCGCGCGCACGCGGTCGCTTACGTGGATCCCTTTGACCGCGTCTGTCTTGGACTAGGATGGGCATTTCGTCCGTCCGCAACCACAGCCTGGCAGGAACGTAGCGCATTATAGCTAAGTTCAAGCTATAGTTTAAGGTTAGGGACGTTATTCGCATCGCGAGCACAGATTTCGCAGGTCGGGGCGGACCATTCGTGCCCCCATGAAGCCCGGGGCTCCCCCACGGGGAGCCCCGGGGCACCCGTCTCAGGGTGCCGTGTGCAAAAAACGGCAAATATGAGTACTGCTACCAATTTAGTAGCAGCGTATTTCCGCCCCACGAGCCCTTTTTGAGTTCCGCACAGCCCGCTTGGCGCCAAGATATTCCACATTCGTTTATTATCTCTTCGCTGAATCCAGTTTTTCGGCCCAAGTTTCTTTATTTTTGCTGTCACTAATCTAGTAACAGTACTCATATTTGCCGTTTTTTGCACATGGCATATAAACAGACCCCCTATAAAGCCATAGTTTTACGCCGGCTTGAGCCCAAAGCACGCTCGGAGCGTATTCAGCAGAGCATCTTGCCTCTTTCGACGAGCCTCTACACGATTCTGATATCGTTTACCCATACGCTGGTGGATGCGCCATGCGAGCGCTTCCATCGCTTCCATGTCGCAGAGCATCTCGTTGTTGACCGTCGCGACCTCGATTCCCATGGACGCCAAACCCGTATTGCGTTTTTCATCGTGAATGCGCCCGCCGCGAGACGAATGGCCCTGCTCACCGTTGTATTCCAGGTCAAACCGAGCTGCTTCCTGATAGGCATCGCAAACCGCATACGGCATCCCCGAGATCGCCTGCGCACGGTCGTTGAACTCGATCTTGTGGTCGGTCTTAAAGGGACCGCAGGCAAATCCGCCATAAGAAAACGGAAGCGAAAACATGGCAAGCATGATGCATTCCATGGGTGAGCGCAGGTTTTCCGACAGAAAGGGGCACAGCCGCCGCAGCTGCTTGGCCGCGCTCCCCTTGCATGCCGCAAGGTAATCTGCCAGGCGATCGGGCGTCAGCACTGGCTCGACCTCAAAGTAGCCCACATCTGACGGCTGGTCCTTATCCTTTGCAAGCCTGTTCACGGTAGGCGAGCTGTAAGGGGGCAGATACTGCCCGCGATCGCTCAGCGAAATCTTGGAGCACAGCTCCTGGGCCAGGGCAAATGCCTGGATACAGCCGACTTCGCGCGCAACGGCGGCACAGAGGGCCTCGGGAGACAAGCTGTACACTCCCGGCTCCACCTCCAAAATCGAGGCGTCCGGCAGGTCTGTAGAACAAACGGACCAGCTTGCACCAGGCATGCGGCGACGCTGCTTCGCCGACCCCACCAGCAGGCACAAGTCTTCTTGGACCTCGCCACTCACGGCCCCGATCCGCACCAAATCGGGAAGATAAATGTCCTCGGCCGAGGGAGACGATGTATGCAGCACACGGCGCTCTTCATCGGGATCGAGGTCTCTCCAGCTGATGTAACCCATTTGTCGGCGCTCGGCGCGCATCATGCGCAGCGCCGAGGCACCGGTCAGGACTACGGAGGCCGCCAGTTGCTCGCTTGTCGGCTCGATGCGCCGCGCTATCTTCACTGCCACAAAACCACCCCCTACCAAACGCGTGCGATAGCGAGGCCATCGACTGCTGCGGCGCCGGCACGCTTGAGCTCCGCCGAGGCTGCTGCCATGGTCGCGCCCGTGGTAATGACATCATCGATGAGCAGCAGACGGCGGCCGCGCACATCCTCGACCGTCTCGTACATGCCCCGGGCATGCTCCCGGCGCTCATCGCGGCCGAGCTCTCGCTGGTCACCATGACCGTATTTGACCAGGGCGTCCAGCAACGGGACACCCGAAAGATCGCAAAACGAGCGCGCGATTGCTTCCATATGGTCGAATCCACGCCGCCGAAACGCCGCCGCAGTCGCGGGCACAAACACCACCGCGTCCGCACCGGACAACACACCGCCGTAGCGATCGGATGCTGCCACCTGGGCATGCAAGGCAGTGTCGTAGAGCAACTCCGCCAGATACGGTGCCAGACGGCGCTCGCCCGCATCCTTGTACGCCTTGATGATGCGCGGCAGCGGATGTGCATAGACGGCACACGCCAGGCAGCGATCGAGCGCCTCGGCCATTGCCGAAGACGTGCCCTCGACCGAGCACTCGGTACACAGCAAATCCCCAAACGGGGCGCCGCATCGGATGCAACTATGACACGGATCGATGAGCGCGAGCGATGCCAGACAATCCTGGCAGATCAGCGCACCGGAACGCTCGCAGCCAGCGCATCGCGTGGGCGACAACGCCTCGAGCGCCTCATACGTCGCGCGCTCGGCAAGCGGTAGCAATTCGTCCGCAAACGGTAGGACGCCTGCGCCCTGCAAGCGAGTCAATACGTTCAGATGTCTCTTCATGACACAACCCTCCCTATGCGAAGGCGAAGGGAGGGTTGTCGGTGTAGAGCCATGATACCCAGAGGTGCTGGGGTCAGGCGGGTTACATCCGCTTACGGACGTTATTCGCCGGCAGGCGGTTGCGGTACGGACGAGGTGCGGGTCGAGCCTTCGCCACCGTCCTGGCGCGGCTTGCGGGAGCGACGGCGACGGCGACGCTTTTGACCCTGGTCGGTCGAGCCCTCGCCGCCGCGATCCTCACGCGGTTCGCACTCGTCGCGAGCGCCGCCGTGCGAAGCCTTGGCGGCAGCTCCTCCGCCATCGCCGGGGCGACGGCGCGTGACCTTGACTTCGCCATCCGAAACCTGATCGGCCACAGAAGGAATCGAGGGTTTCTGCTGCGCGCCCGAGGAATGGCGACGACGCGGACGTGACGCGCGCTCCTCCTCGCCACGCGGCTTGCCAGCCTTGTCGGCAGGCGCGTCGGAGGCCGAGGCGCCCTTGGGAGCGGCACCGGCCTCGCGAGCAGCTGCGGCGCGGAAGGCGTCCTCGCGCTCCTCGCTCGACAGGTGACGGCGACGACGGCGCGTGGGGTTCATGCCACCGCCGCGATTTTGCTGCTGGGGCTGCTGAGCCTCGCGCTCGCGGGAAGCGTTCTTACCCGCGGCCTCGCCATTGTCGACGGACGCCGTGCGCTTGCGGCGGCGACGGCCATCGGCTGCTCCCTCGGTCTCGGGCGCCTCGGCCTTGCCGCGGCCCTTTCCACGGCCACGGCCCTCGCCCTGGCCCTGAGCGGTGCGAGCATCGGATTCGGCATCGCGACGACGGCGCTTGGGCATCGATGTGCCGGCCAGACGATCGGCGCTCGACAGGCCATCGCCCACGTCGACGCCGTTTTCGCGATCGAGTTCCATGAGCGCCAGACGCATCTCGGGCGACTCGATGCGCTCGAGCACGTCGCGCGTCACGCAGTCGGGGCGGCAGTTGCAGCCCTGCTCGGCGGCCTTCTTTTTGCAACCCTCCGAGCACGTCATATCGGCCAGGTTGACCTTAAAGACTTTGCCGTTCTCCAGGCGCAGCACCAGCTGCTCACGCGGCGTGTCATATTCCTGGATGCGCGCCTTGCCAAGCGGCGTATCGATAAGCGTCTTCTTTTTGGGCGCGCGGCTCTTAAAGTCCTTGTACGCCTCGAACTCGTAGCGCAGGCAGCACATCAGGCGGCCGCAGACGCCACTAATCTTGGACGAGTTGAGCGGCAGGTCCTGCTCCTTTGCCATGCGGATCGAAACCGGCTCAAACTGTCCGCCAAAGCGCGTGCAGCAGAGCTCCTGGCCGCACTGGGCATAGCCGCCCACCAGGCGGGTCTCGTCGCGCACGCCGATCTGGCGCATGTCGACGCGAATGTGCAGCGTCGAGGACAGGTCCTTGACGAGCTGACGGAAATCGACGCGCTCCTCGGCCGCAAAGTAGAACACAGCCTTCTCGCCGCCAAACAGGTACTCGACGCCGACCGGCTTCATCTCGAGGTCGAGCTCTTTGACCAGACGACGGAAATCGACCATGGCCTCGTCGCCCTGGATGGCCAGGTCGTCGGCAAGCTGCAGGTCGATGTCGCTCGCCACGCGCAGCACGGGCTTGAGCGGCTGGCCGATCTCATCTTGCGGCACCTCGAAGGGATCGGCCGTGACCAGGCCGATCTCGGTTCCGCGCTCGGTGGAGCAAATGGCATAATCGGCCTCGAGGATATCCAGATCCTGCGGATCAAACCACAGGTCGCGCGAGGCGTAGGTAAACTTAACGGGTACGACTAACGGCATTTCAGTGCCTTCCTGATATCGAACAGCATGACCTCGATGGCCAGCTGGGGAGTAACGTTTCTGGCGATGTTGCGCTCGGCGGTCGCGACCGCCTCGAGCGCCCGGGTGGCACCCGCAACATTCGTCGCGGCGGCAAGCCGCCCGATCGTGTCGCGCACGTCTTCGTTCACGACGTCGGCCGCCTCGTCCTGAAGTGTCAGCAGCACGTCGCGCATGAGCGTCCGCGCGCTCGCCAGCGCTTCCATGATACCCGAACGCTCGCGCGCGTTGAGTTCGCGCTTGTTGCGGTCCTCAAGCTGCTTCAATGCTCCACGCGACAGGTAGTCGGCGTTTTGCTCGAGCACCTTTTCCTGTGTGGACTTGACCTCGGCGAGCGGCGCCTTAACGGCGACGATGAGCGACTTGGCGCGGCTGAGCACATCAGCCTCGTCGGCAGCGATGAGCGAATCGATGGCGCGGACCATCTGGCGGCGAGCATCCTGGCGCTCGGCACTCTTAAGGAACTCGATGCCGCGCGTGGGGCTCCCCGCCACGGCGACCGCCATGCGGCAACGCGCGAGGTCCTGACCCGTCGCGCGGCTCACGGCCTGCGCGGCCACGGTGGGCGACACCAGCCGAAACGGCACGCACTGACAGCGGCTCACGATGGTGGGCAACATCACGTCTGCCGAGGTGCCCAGTAAGATGAACATAACGCCCTCGGGCGGCTCCTCGAGTGTCTTGAGCAGCGCGTTGGCGGTGTTAGCGCGCAGCTGCTCGGCACGGTCGATGATGTAGACCTTGGCCTTGGCACGGATGGGCGCCAGCGGCACGTCATCGAGCAGCTCGCGGGTCTGGGCAATGAGGTAGCCCGTGGCGCTCTCGGGCGTGTAATAGTGCACGTCAGGATGCGTATGCCGAGCAACGCGTACGCAGCTGTCGCATGCTCCGCAGCCGTCCTGCTCGCACAGGAAGGCCTGGGCGAGCGCCCATGCGGCATCGAGCTTGCCGGCACCGGGAGCGCCCAAAAACAGGTAGGCGTGCGATGCGCGGCCGCTGGCGACGGCGTTGGTCAAAAAATCGCGAACGCGCTCTTGGGTGTCGAGCTTGGCCAGCAGGCTTGCCTGAGCGGGGGCCATGTTACTCGGCCTCCTTGGCAAGCGCGGCGGCGACAGCATCTTGCGAAATGACGAGACCGTACGCGCGAATCTGCTCGACCGTCTTCTCGAAGACTTCCTCGACGGTCGCAGTGGCGTCGATGAGCTTTACGCGGTTTGGCTCCTCGGCAGCAATGGCGCAAAATCCCTGGTAAACACGCTCCTGGAATGTCATGCCTTTTGCCTCCATGCGATCTGCCGCGCCACGGGCTGCCATGCGTAGCGCCGCCTGCTCGGGCGTGATGTGGTAGACGAGCGTGAGCGCCGGGTGTGTTCCCGCGACGGCCAGGTTATTGGCATCGCACACTATCTGGCGATCGAGGCCGTCGGCAAATGCCTGGTAGCAGGTCGTGGAATCGTAGAAGCGGTCGCACAGGACCACCTTGCCGGCCGCGAGGGCGGGAGCTATGACCTCGTGCACCAACTGAGCGCGCGCCGCCTCGTAGAGCAGCAACTCGCAGGTGTCGCCCATCGCCGTATTGGCGGGGTCGAGCAGCAGAGCGCGGATCTTTTCGCTGATGGCGGTGCCGCCCGGCTCGCGCAGGCTCACAACCTGGTAGCCAGCGAGTTCGAGCGCGCGGGCAAGCAGACGCGCCTGCGTGGACTTGCCGGCACCATCGACGCCCTCGAGCGTGATAAAGCTATGTTGAGCGGGCTCAAAAGCCATAGGCGCAGCCCCTTCCTACAAGGCGCGTAAATGCAGATATATCAACCAAGCCATGATACCCCAGGGGCAGGCGCACCCCAAATCGGACCTAGTCATGGACGTTCTAAAGTTGCGGTGAAATAGGGACTGATTGAAGCTCTGAGACCGCCAAACAGTCCCTATTTCACCGCAACTTATGATGGGGAATTTTAGGCGGCGGGTATAATCGTCGTATTGATTTGAAATGTGGCGAAAGGAGTGGCAATGTCTCGGTATTGCGCCTCGTGCGGCAAACTTCTTGCAGATGATGCCAAGTTCTGCACCTCATGCGGTGCACCCGTTGAGCAGACAACCGCAAGCAATGGCCAACCCGCGTTTGAGCAGACCGGCTCCCTCGATACGCCGCAAGCTAAGCCGGACGACCCCCTCGCCTATCGCCCCGACCCCGCTGCCAGCCCCGCAGCGGTCGAAACGACGCAGCGTATGCCCGTCACGGGTACCTCAACCCAACAGCAACCGGCATCTACGTACGCGCCTGATTCACCGCAGGCCCCCGCTGCCAAAAAGAGCGGCACCAAGGTACTTATCGCCGTTATCGTTGTGCTGGTGGCAATCATCATCGCCTTGGTCATCTTTTTTGTGATCAAGCCTTTCGACAGCGCTGCCACGCAAACGACAGCCGAGGTTACCAAGCTGCACCATGATGACGAGGACGACGACCTTAAGCCTCTCGACGACCCCAATAGCCTCTACGACGATAACGACGACGATGACGGCGAAGCAACCCTCTCCGAGCAAAACCTCTACCGTCACCTGAGCGAATACTACGATCAGCTCGAAGATCTCGATAGCCAGGTCCGCGCCTGCGCGCAGGCCTTCAATGGCAGCTATCTGGAAGAAGATCGTACCGCCCGTCAAAATCTCGCCGACGTCGCCGAGCGCACGGAAGACACCATCGAGCAGTACTACGATATCGTCGAGGACCTGGACGTCCCCATGAGCTCTAAGAACTACAGTTCCTGGAAAGACATCGTTGCCCTGTATGACGACCTGGACAACCGCATCGACGCGATCTGCGATGCCTGGGAGATCAGCTTAAAGTACGCAAAGCCCGCGGACCATAAGAACGAGATCGTGGCGCCGCTGTCGCGCGACAACGTGGCGGGCACCAATGACAATAAGTACCGCCTAGACTTTGAGGAGCGCTATCCCGGCGCCAAACCCGTCGAAGTGAACTAACGCCTTGTCGTTTCCGAGCCGGCAGTTAGGGACGTTCCTAAACTGCCGGCAGAAAAAGGAATGTCCCTAACTGCCGGTCAAAAAACGAGCGAGGATCATGGGACCCTCGCTCGTTTTTTGGGCAATGTTTCGACTGCGCCGTTACTTGTCGGCGGCTGCTTTCTTGGCAGTCGACTTCTTCGCGGTCGTCTTCTTGGCGGCAGTGGCTTTCTTAGCCGTCGTCTTCTTCGCAGTCGAGGTCTTCTTCGCCGCGCTCGTCTTGGTCGTAGTCTTGCGGCCGCGGGCCGGCTTCTTCTCCTTGGTCGGGCAGTCCATGTTGACGCAGATACGCCACGGACCGCGCGCCGTGTTGACCACCACGATGGGGGCGCCGCACTCGGGACAGGTCTCGCCCGTCGCCTCGAGCTTGCCACGCGCCGGCAGCGGATAGCTCACGCCGCAATCGTCATAGTTGGTGCAGCGGATAAAACGCTTGCCGCTCTTTTCGCTCTTGTGCGCGATCAGGTCGCCATGGCGTCCGGCCTCGGCACACACCTTGCACTCGCCCACCTTAAGGTCGGGCTCGTAGTTGGTGGGGCATGTGGGGTTCACGCAAATCTCGAAGGCCTTCTGGCGGAACGGCTGACACTTAATGCGCGGCGCACCGCATTCGGGACACACAGCGGCCTCGCCCTCGAGCGGACTTACCTTGACGCCACTCGGCACCGGATAGGTCACGTCGCAGTCGGGCCATCCCATGCAGCCGATAAAGCTGCCGCGGGTCTTGGCACTCGTCTTCATGACGAGGTCCTTGCCGCACTTGGGGCAGGCGCCCACGCGCGCATCAGCCGTGACGGCGTCGCTGATGGCGTCGCCCAGCTCCTGCGTATGCTTGAGCAGCTCGTCGAGCACGCCGGCCAGCAGCGCGCGCGAGTGCGTCACGACATGCTCTTCGGTGTCCTCACCGCGCTCCACGCGGGTCATGTCACCGTCGAGCTCGCTGGTCATGTCGGGGCTCGTGATGCGCGGGGCAAACTGCGACAGCGCATCGATAATGGCGATACCCAGCTGGCTCGGCTCCACGGGATCATTTTTGAGGTAGCGCACGGCATACAGGCGCTCGATGATGCTCGCGCGCGTGGACTTAGTACCCAGGCCGCGCTTCTCCATCTCCTGCACGAGCTTGCCCTGGCTGTAGCGCGCGGGCGGCTCGGTCTGCTTGGCCTCGAGCTTAATGTCGAACACGTCGACCGTGTCGCCCTGCTCCAGCGGCGGCATCTGCTCGTCGCGCTTAAGGCCGTACGGGTACGCCTCGCGGAAGCCCGGGGTCACGAGCACATCGCCCGAAGCCACGAACGGCTCGCCGTTCACATCGAGCTCGAGCTTGGTGTTCTCGATGGTCGCAGGACCCATAAGCGTCGCCAGGAAGCGGCGGGCGATGAGGTCGTAGAGCTTGCGCTGGCCGCC
>CAJLUE010000046.1 GCA_905209765.1 uncultured Collinsella sp.
CGGTCGCAAGTACGTTTCCTGCGGTGTCCGTGCCGGCGAACGACGCCGTGGGAAGTGCGGTGAGCGCGAGCGCGATGAACGCGAATGCCATAAGCAGGCAGCGACGCATCTTGTGTGACGGCGCCGTCGCGGTTTGATTGAAAGCCATGGTTGATCCTTTTGTTAGGTGTTCGGCATATACCTAACAGGGTACCCAACGTGCGGGCGCTCTAAAAGAACCTCTCAGTTGCATTTCGAAGGGTCGTGCCGCGCTGTCTACTTTTTGCGATGCAAGAAGCGCGCGATGTCTTCCTCGGTGGGGCTTTTGATGTCAAAGCGCAGCGAGAGCCAGCGCAGGCCCATGGTCACTGCGACGCATACGACCAGCGCGGCGACATTGCTCATGATGCCGCTCATAACGAGACACACATAGCTTGTCGATCCGGCGATGGCGGCGATGGCATAAAAGTTAGTACGTTGGAAAATGCCCGGAACCACGCCCATAAAGCCGTCGCGCAACATGCCGCCACCCACCGCGGTGAAAAAGCCCATCATGATGCATACGGCCGGCGCAAAGCCATAAACCAGTGCTTTGTCCGCTCCGGTGGCGGCGTAGATGCCGACCGAGATGATGTCGAGCAATGGGATGAGTTTCTCGGGTTTATCGACGATTGCCGGGAAGATGTAGATGATGGCCGCCGTTGCGATGGAGAGCGGCAGCGCCATTGGCTGGTTGAGGATGTAGACGTTGCCGACCTGGAGTGTCATATCGCGTAAAAGACCGCCGCCCAGACCGCAGACCACCGCGAGCGCGACCGCGCCCACCAGGTCGAGCTTGTGTTCGCGCGCAACCAGCACACCCGAGATCGATGCAGCGACAACGGCGAACATCTCGAGCCAAAATGGGATAGCGACCATGGCATCCGAGGCATGTGAGGTAACGGTTATAGCGGCGACGACGGGCAAGATGGGGTCCTTTGAGTTACGGGTTTGAACAATGCCCGTACATAGTACATGTTCGGCGCCGATTGCGACCCTACTGCTCGGCAAACGGTCGGGACTAGGTGCGGTCATAGGTTCAAAACGTGTACGTCACACTCCAAAGATGTCAAAAAATGTCGTTTTTGGAGGGTGGTGTACATGTTTGGGGGAAGCGCGGGGTGAGTGGGTTCGTCGTTACTCAGAAGGCGACTCTTCGGCTTGATCGCTCTTCCAGTTACGGATAAGCACCTTGTGCAGTTCGTTTTGCTTTCGCTGATACTCGGCATCTACGCAACGAGGCATGCCGAGTGCTTCGCGGATATTGTTCATGGCACGGTGGAAAGCGAGTTGGCTGGCAAATTGCGTTGAGGTGAGCGTGACGATGCGATAGCCCATTTGGGCGAGTACGGCCTCTCGCTCCGCATCTACTCCCTTGCGTTCGGCCTCGTCGTGAAAGCCGCCCTTATATTCGATGCCGAGCTCTCTGCGCTTATAGGTAACAAGAGCGTCGATTTTGAGCGTTCGAGCTTTGGTACAATGCCAAAGTCGTTTAGGGGTTTCGAGCGGCTTGTTGAGTTCGACACCTCGGATGCCAACGCCGCCTTCGCTCGTCGGGAGTGAAAGGGCGATAGCGGATGCGGTCTCCATGGGTGAGGCTGAGTGGTCGTAGATATGCCTGAGCGCGAGTCGGGCGCGTGTGGCACCGGGTTTGCCGGGGTGCCGATCGAGCAGATCGACAATTTCGTTCTTGGAAGCGGTAGCTGGTTGATCGGTGTAAGGGTCATCGGGATTGAGCCCCATGCGATAGTCACCGCAAACTTCGTAGCCGTATTCGAGGTATTCGATTCTGTCCATCCACTCGGCAGCGAATACGAAGGTAAGGGCTTCGTCGGTGATAAAGATGCCGGGCGTAAGCTCGTCAATGTGATCGTAGGGTAGGTTTTGGCCGAGAACGTGGCAAGTGACACCGTTGGTGCGAATTCGCTCGAAAGCAAATACTACGGAGATGTCGATAGTCTTGAGCATGGCGGACGGAATGCCGCAGTCGGTAAGTGCCTGCCGAATGCGCGCGATGCGTTGCTGGGTAGAGAGGCCCCGCACACCTATCTGGTAGTCGCGTTGTGCGACGGCTTGAACCAGGTTCCGCGGTGCATGATGGACGAGCCACGCCGTTTTATGCGAAATGAGAACAGGAGTATCCATTGGGGACCTCTCGCTTTATGCCGATATGCAGTCCTTATGTCCGTTGAAGTGAGGGAATATACCGAATGCTGGCAAAACGGCCGATCGTGCGCCGAGTGCGATATGCAAACATGTACATCAGCCTCCAAAGATGTCGAAAAATGTCGTTTTTTGAGGATGATGTACATGTTTGGTTGGGGCGTGCGGCCGAGAGAGGATTCGATAACAAAAAAGCTCCCATTCCCGGGAGCTTTCTCAACCAAAATGGCGGAGGAGGAGGGATTCGAACCCTCGTGACCTTATACAGGCCAAACGGTTTTCGAGACCGCCGCATTCAACCACTCTGCCACCCCTCCGCGTGGGGTAAAAACAAAGCAGGCACGAAGGCCTGCTTTGGAATTAACTGGCGGAGAGTCAGGGATTTGAACCCTGGAGACGCTTTTGACGCCTACACGATTTCCAATCGTGCTCCTTCGGCCACTCGGACAACTCTCCGTTAAATGCGAAAGTCAGTATACACGAGGAATCGCAAAGTGCAAACAGAAAAGTTGGCATTTTTTGAAACGCTTGGCTTCGTGACGGGATCTAGGAGGCCAAAAACGGGCTCTGACCAGCATGGCTGCATACAGCAAATTGTTCAAAATGAGTATTTATAAACGACGTGGCGGCAATTTTAAAAATTTTTGAACGGTGTTGTGAACCACTGGTATGCATTTCGCGACCACAGCCCTGCAATTGCTGACCTGCGGTTTGATTTGGTTTGTCCCCGCAGCGCCGTATCTTGTCCACAGATCCGTCAAGCATTTGGTCAGCATTTGGTTGGAAGACGCATGAAGTGCCGTGTGAGCATGGACATATGTGGAGGTCATGAGGTTGTAGCTGCATATTCTTGCAGCCTGGGAGGTTGAAAGATATTATTACCAAGTCTTTTCCTGCTTCAGGCGCACCTTCACGACCTGAAGCCACATTTGCCCAGAGGAGGTGACAATATGAAGGCTTATGAACTGCTGTTCTTTGTTGACCCGTCGCTCGACCCCGAGACTCGTCTCGCTGTTATGAAGCGTATCGATACCACGATCGCTGAGGGCGCTGGCAAGGTCGACTCCGTTGACGAGTGGGGCAAGCGCAAGCTCGCCTACGAGATCAACGACCTCACCGATGGTGACTACACCCTCATCAACTTCCACGCAGATCCTACCCAGATCGCCGAGCTTGATCGCGTCCTGCGCATCACCGACGCTGTGGTCCGCCACATGATCGTCCGTCGCGACGACCAGGAGTAAGACTGTCGTTTTGGACTGGGCTTGTGCCCCAAGAGGAAGTAGTGAGTTATGAGCATCAATCGAGTGAACATCACCGGTAACCTCACGCGTGATCCCGAGCTGCGCGCCACCGCCGGCGGAACCCAGGTTCTGTCCTTTGGCGTCGCCGTGAACGATCGTCGCCGCAACCCGCAGACTGGCGAGTGGGAGGACTATCCCAACTTTGTCGACTGCACCATGTTCGGCACGCGTGCCGAGGCCGTGAGCCGTTTCCTGGCAAAGGGAAACAAGGTCGCGATCGAGGGCAAGCTGCGCTACAGCTCTTGGGAGCGCGACGGCCAGCGCCGGAGCAAGCTTGAGGTCATCGTCGATGAGATCGAGTTTATGAGCTCCCGTGGTGGCCAGGGTGGCTACGATCAGGGCGGTTACGCCCCCGCAGCCCCCGCGCCCGCAGCACGTCCTGCCGCACCGGTGGCTACGCCGCCCGCGGTCGACGTCTACGATGAGGACATCCCGTTTTAAGGGCTGTTCACCTATTTTTGAGTGAGAGGCGGCTTCGGTTCGCCGAAGTTGCCAAACGAAAGGTATTTTGACATGGCTAATGATTTTTCTGCACGTCAGCCGCGTCGTAAGTACTGCCAGTTCTGCAAGGAGAACACTGAGTTCATCGACTATAAGGACACTCAGCTTCTCCGTAAGTACATGACCGACCGTGGCAAGATCAAGCCCCGTCGCGTCACTGGCGCTTGCACGCAGCATCAGCATGACATCGCCAACGCCATCAAGCGCGCCCGCGAGATGGCTCTCCTGCCGTACACCGTCCCCGTGGTTTCCTCTCGTGGCAACCGCGACCGCGGCTAAGAAGGGAGACGCATCATGAAGGTTATTCTTCTCGATGAAATCAAGGGCAAGGGCGGCGAGGGTGACGTCGTAGAGGTCGCTCAGGGTTACGCTGAGAACTTCCTGTTCCCCAAGAAGCTCGCTGTTGCCGCCACCAAGGGCAACCTCAAGCAGCTTGACGAGCGTCGCAACAACATCGCCAAGCGCGAGGCCGTCCGTCTGGCTACCGCCAACGAGACCAAGGCTGCCTTCGAGGGCAAGACGGTCACCGTTGACGTCAAGGTCGGCGACGAGGGCATCCTCTTTGGCTCCGTTACCGCCGCTATGATCGCTGACGCCATCAAGGCTCAGCTCGGTATGGACATCGACCGCAAGCGCGTCGAGCTCGGTAAGCCCATCAAGGTTGCCGGTGCCCACACCGTTGCCATCTCGCTGTACCGCGAGATCAAGGCCGAGGTTGTCGTTCTCGTTGGCGTTACCGCCGAGGAGCTCGCTGCCGAGGCTGAGGCTGAGGAGACCGCTGAGGTCGCCGAGGCCGAGACCGCCGAGGTCGAGACTGAGGCTGCTGCCGAGTAGCATTTGCTGCAACGCAACAATCTTGTTCTAAGAAGGGCGCTCTGGGAGACCAGGGCGCCCTTTTGTTTTTGCGCTGAGTGAGTGTCATGGTGAACGTTGCGTCGAAGTCCTATATACGGGACCGTTCATCCGTTTCGTTCGGTGATGATTGCCGGGGCGCGGCCCGTTTTAGGACCGTGGCTGATACTATGGATGCTCGCAAGCGATATGAATGAGGATGCTCATGGCATATGACGAAAGGGAGATGGGGCTGACGGTCGAGGACCGTGGCTCCAAGTTGGGTCTCCCTCAAAACCAAGATGCAGAGGCCAATGTACTGGCCGCCATGCTGCTGTCGCCCGAGGTGGTCGAGGAGGCCCAGGTCGAGCTGCAGCCCGATGACTTCTACCGGCCCATTCATAAGACCATCTACACCGCGATGGTCGATATGTACAACAGCCGCATTCCCATCGACTCTATCTCGCTGATCGATTACCTGCGCAGCATCAACAAGCTTGATGCCGTGGGCGGCGAGGCCTACATTTTGGAGCTGATGGGTCAGACCCTGTCGCTCGTGAACTGGCAGCACCATGCCGCCATCGTCCGTCGCGACTCGATGCTGCGCGAGCTGATCGGTGCCACCAACGAGATCAACGCCCTGGCCTATAACGCCCCTACCGACACCAAAGAGGTCGTGGAGCTGGCCGAGAGCAAGCTGCTCAAGGTCACGGCGCGCGAGGTCAAGTCGAGCTATAAGACACTGACCGAGTTTATGGTCGAGGCCTATAACGAGGCCGAGGAAGTGTGTAAGGCCGGTGGACAGGCCGCGGGCGTGCCCACCGGCTTCCCGTCGCTCGACCGCATGCTTATGGGTTTCCGCGAGGGCCAGCTCATCATTATCGGCGCCCGCCCTGCCGTGGGTAAGACGTCGTTCGCTCTGAACTTGGCGCTGAATGCCGCCGCTGCGGGCTATACCGTCGGCTTCTTTTCGCTGGAGATGTCGGGCAAGGAAATTGCCCAGCGCCTGATTTGCGCCTACGCCATGATTTCAATCAGCGACTTCCGTACGGGCCGCATTAGTCCCGAACAGTGGGCCAATATCAACGAGGCCACGCAGACCTTGTCTAAGCTCGACATTCTGATTGACGATACGCCCGGCACCACGGTGACCGAGATTCGCGCCAAGAGCCGCCGCATGCTCCACAATAAGGAGAAGGCCATCATTATCCTGGACTACCTGCAGCTGGTGAGTCCTCCGCCGGGACGTCGCTCCGAGAGCCGTACCGTCGAGGTCTCCGAGATGTCGCGTGGTTTAAAGATCATGGCCAAGGAGCTCAGGATTCCGCTCATTGCGCTGTCGCAGCTGTCGCGTCAGGTCGAGTCCCGTACCGGCAAACGCCCGCAGCTGTCCGACCTGCGTGAATCGGGCTCCATCGAGCAGGACGCCGACATCGTTATGTTCTTGGACCGCTCCGCCGATGAGGCCGAGGCCTCGCGTGACGATCGACCCGACGAGGGCGTTACGCGTATCGTCGTGGCCAAGAACCGTTCGGGCCCGATCGGTGACGTCGACCTGATGTTCCTGCCGGCATCCACCAAGTTCTATGAGCTTGATGGGGCACATACCGAGGAGTAGGACAGGCGCCCGTTGCACGGGTATACTGGGAATGTTTTGTGCTTCTGCGTGCCAGCGTGGCGCGTAGACAGTCCATGAATGTAAGGAGTAAACATGCCGTCAACCGTTTTGGTCGGTGCCCAGTGGGGCGATGAGGGCAAGGGTAAGATCTGCGACCTGGTCGCCGGCGACTTCGATGCCGTCGTGCGCTATTCGGGCGGTAATAACGCCGGCCACACCATCGTCGTCAACGGCAAGAAGTACGGCCTGCACCAGGTGCCCTCCGGCATCATGTATTCCGACCATATGTCGGTGATCGGTAACGGCTGCGTCGTCAACCCCAAGGTTGTCCTTGAGGAGATTGACATGTTCGAGGCCGACGGCATCACCACCAAGAACCTCAAGATTAGTGGCAACGCGCACATCATCATGCCGTACCACATCGATCTGGATGGTGCTTTTGAGCAGAAGCTCGGCAAGAAGAACATCGGTACCACCAAGCGCGGCATCGGTCCGTGCTACCAGGACAAGATGGCCCGCATCGGCCTGCGTATGCAGGACATGCTGGACGAGGCGCTGTTCCGCGACAAGCTGGAGACCGCTCTTGCCCGCGTGAATCCCGAGCTGGAGCTCATCTACCACCTGCCCACCTACACCGTGGACCAGATCTGCGACGAGTACCTGCCCATGGCCGAGCGCCTGCGCCCCTACATCACCGAGACGAGCCTGCTGCTCAACAACATGATCGACGAGGGCAAGGACCTGCTGTTCGAGGGCGCCCAGGCAACGCTGCTCGACATTGACCACGGCACCTATCCGTACGTGACGTCTTCCAACTGCACCGCCGGCGGCGCCATCACCGGCTCCGGCGTCGGTATGAAGAATGTCGACCGCGTGCTGGGCGTCATGAAGGCCTATATCACCCGCGTCGGTTCGGGCCCCATGCCCACCGAGCTTTCCTATGAGTCCGAGGCCGGCCATACGCTGACCGAGGAAGGCTATGAGTACGGCGTGACCACCGGCCGTCGCCGTCGCTGCGGTTGGTTCGATGGCCCCATCGCCAACTACGCCTCGCGTGTCAACGGCCTCACCGATATCGCCATGACCAAGCTCGACGTGCTTTCGGCCTTCGATACCGTCAAGGTGTGCGTTGCCTACGACGTCGACGGCGAGCGTTACACGAGCGTGCCCGAGCATCAGGTTCGTTTTGAGCACGCCAAGCCCATCTACGAGGAGCTCCCGGGCTGGAAGTGCGATATCACCGGTTGCCGCAGCTTTGACGAGCTGCCGCAGGAGGCTCAGGACTACGTGGCGTTTATCGAGGATCTGGCACACACCCGCGTGACGTTCATTGGCGTCGGCGCCGGTCGCGAGCAGATCATCAACCGATTCTGGAAGTAATCGGCACTATTCGGTTATTGCGATATACCCCTTTGCAGCCCAGGCGGGCGGCCGAGGGGTATATTTGCTTTGTAATGGGTCCGCATGGTTGGCGGGCCGTTCATCCATAGAGGAGGCACCCTTGAAGGCGGACACTCAAACCATCGACATCCTGTTGTTGGGCAGCGGTGGCCGCGAGCATGCTCTGGCAGCAAAGCTCGCAGCATCACCGCGCGCCGGCAAGCTCTACATTGCGCCGGGTAACGGCGGCACCGCGAGCTGCGGCGAGAACGTGGTTCTCGACGACTGCGATCCTGCGGCCGTGGCGGCGTTTGCCCAGAGCCACGGATGCGGACTCGTGGTGATTGGCCCCGAGGCTCCGCTCGTGGCGGGCGTTGCCGATGCCGTGCGCGCGGCGGGCATTCCCTGCTTTGGCCCGGGTGCCGAGGGCGCTCAGATGGAGGGCTCCAAGCTATTCTCCAAGCAACTCATGGAGCGTGCCGGCATTCCGACGGCCGCCTACGGCTCGTTTACTGACGAGGCTTCGGCTCTTGACTACGTGCGCGAGCACGGCGCCCCGCTGGTCGTGAAGGCAGACGGCCTGGCCGCAGGCAAGGGCGTTATCGTGGCGACTGAGCTCGAGCAGGCCGAAGAGGCCGTGCGCGAGTGTTTTGGCGGCACCTTTGGCGATGCCGGCAATACCGTGGTCATCGAGGAGATGCTGACCGGCCCCGAGTGCTCGCTGCTGGCCTTTACCGACGGCAAGACCGTGCGTCCTATGGCCACTTCGCAGGATCACAAGCGTGCACTCGAGGGCGACCTTGGCCCCAACACCGGTGGCATGGGCGTCTACAGCCCGGTGCCCATCGTGACCGACGAGGAGCACGCCACGATGGTGAAGGTCATGGAGCAGACCGTGGCCGAGCTTGCTGCCGAGGGCATCGACTACCGCGGCTGCCTGTATGGTGGCTTTATGCTCACCCCCGCCGGCCCCAAGGTGCTGGAGTTCAACGCCCGCTTTGGCGATCCCGAGACGCAGGTCGTGCTGCCGCGCCTTAAGAACGACCTGGTCGAGGTTATGCTCGCCTGCGCCAACCGCGAGCTTGATCAGATTGAGCTCGATTGGTGTGACGAGTGGGCCGTGGCTGTTGTCCTGACGAGCGCGGGCTACCCCGGCGGCTACGAGAAGGGCAAAGTCATCACCGGCATCGCCGACGCCGAGGCCATGGAGAACGTGACCGTGTACCATGCCGGCACCGCCGTGGTGGACGGTCAGCTCGTGACCAACGGCGGCCGTGTGCTTGCCGTGACCGCGCTGGGCGATACGTTTGAGAACGCCCGCAACCTTGCCTATGAGGCCTGCGAGAAGATTGATTTTGAGGGCAAGACCCTGCGTCATGACATCGGCCTGCGCGCGCTGCGTGGCCGCGACGCCTGGGATGCCTAAAGTCCGAGAGGGATGAGACGGATGGACGAGAAGAACGAAGAGCTCGTGGACGCGCAGATCGTCGAAGAGGACAGCCGCATGTATGGACACGCCGAGGGCGAACCTGGTGGCGAGGTCGCTGACGAGCCGGCGCTGGTGCTGGGCGACGACGACCCGCACGATGCCGAGCTGCACGAGAAGATTCTTTCGGAGGAGTGCGCCTGGAAGGGCAAGATCCTCGACGTCCACCGTCTTGAGGTTGAACTGCCCAATGGTCACCGCTCCGCCCGCGATATCGTTCGCCATCCGGGTGCGGCGGCCGTTGTGGCACTGACCGAGAGCGGCAAGATCGTACTGGTGCGTCAGTACCGCACCGCCATCGACCGCGTGACGGTCGAGATTCCCGCCGGCAAGCTCGATCCAGGCGAGGACCCGCTCGATTGCGCCAAGCGCGAGCTGCATGAGGAGACGGGCTTTAGGGCCGGTCGCATTCGCTTTTTGACGTCGATCGTCACGACCTGCGGCTTCTGTGACGAGATCATTCACATCTACCTGGCCACCAAGCTCGAGTTCGACGCACCCAACCCCGATGATGACGAGTTTGTCAATGTTGATCTGGTGCCGCTGCACGAGCTGATCGACGCCGTGCTCGACGGCAAGATCGAAGATGCCAAGACCGTCGTGGGCGCCTTGGCCTGCGATAGCATCGCGCACCGACTAGGCGGGGCCGAACTCTAGGTTACGCGGTTTTACCAAACCGCGTAACGAGTCGACGCTGCAAACGCCCCTAAGCGGCAATCAGCCTTTCAATCGTCGCTCGCGTACCGAAGTACGCGTCGCTCCTCTTTCAAGGCACCTTGCTCGCTTAGGGACGTTTTCGCTGACGTTGCCAGAACATCGGCGTTATGCTTGTTGGGCTGCTTTTCTTTCAACTCGAACGGTTCAACCAGATTTCTCACCCTATTTATTTCTCCCCGAGGACTGCATGTTTAAGCGTTTTCTTTCTTATTACAAGCCCCAGATGGGGCTTTTTGTTGCCGATACCATTTGCGCCCTGGTGCTTGCCGCCATTGACCTGGCGTTTCCCATTATCCTGCGCAATCTGACCGGCGGGCTCTTTACCCAGGGGCAGGCTGCTATTATGCAGGCGCTCGGTATGATCGCGGTTGGCCTGGTGCTGATGTATGCCATCCGTTGCGCCTGTCGCTACTTTGTGAGTTACTGGGGCCACGTGATGGGCGCGCGCATGGAGTCCAAGATGCGCGAGGACCTGTTCGATCAGTACGAGCGCTTTAGCTTTGCGTACTTCGATCGCAACAGCTCAGGTGACATGATGAGTCGCGTGGTCAACGACCTGTTCGATATCTGCGAGGCGGCACACCACGTGCCCGAGTGGATTATCATCTGCGGCATCGAGATCGTCGGTTCGTTTGTGATTCTCTTTGCTATCGCCCCGGTGCTGGCGCTTGCCATGGCCGTGGTGACGGCGGTGTTTGCGGTCATCATGTTTTGGCAGAACATGCGCATGCGCGAGGTCTTTAGCGACAACCGCAAAAAAATCAGCGGCATTAATGCGCAGCTGCAGGATTCGCTGGCGGGCATGCGCGTGGTCAAGAGCTTTGCCAATGAGGAGACCGAGCGCTCTAAGTTTCGCGCCTCTAACGACCGCTATCTTTCGTCCAAGGAGAATATGTATCACGCCATGGGCGTCTACACAGCGACGTATGGCCTGCTCTCGGGCGTGTTGTACGTGATCGTGGTGCTGCTGGGTGGTTGGCTCGTTGCCCAGGGGCAGCTGCAGGCGGTCGATATGGCAACCTTCGCGCTTTACATTTCGCTGTTCTGCACGCCGCTTGAGACGCTCGTCAATTCGGCCGAAACGTATCAGAAGGCCATCGCCGGCTTTAAGCGTATGGACGAGGTGCTCTCGACTGCCCCCGATATCCAGGACAAGCCGGATGCTGCGGATCTGCAGGTGACGGCTGGCGCGGTTGAATATCGCGACGTGTGCTTTAGCTATGAGGATGTTGAGCTGGGCGGCGGCGAAGAGGCTCGTCCTGTGATTGACCATATGAATCTGTCCATCAAGCCCGGACAGACCATTGCGCTGGTTGGCCCCTCGGGCGGCGGCAAGTCTACGACTTGTTCGCTGCTGCCGCGCTTTTACGACGTGGCGGACGGATCCATCAGCATCGACGGCCAGGACGTGCGCGACGTGACGCAACAGAGTCTGCGCCGCGCCATTGGCCTGGTGCAGCAGGATGTTTATTTGTTTGACGGTGCGATTGGCGAGAACATCGCCTACGGCAAGCCAGGCGCCACGGCAGAAGAGGTCGCCGAGGCCGCCCGCCGCGCCAATATTGATGCCTTCATTGAGTCCCTGCCGCAGGGCTACGACACGGTCGTGGGCGAGCGCGGCAGCCGTCTTTCGGGTGGTCAAAAGCAGCGTGTCGCCATTGCGCGCGTGTTTCTCAAGAATCCCAAGATCCTTATTTTGGATGAGGCGACGAGTGCTCTGGATAACGAGAGCGAGGAGGCGGTGCAGGAGTCGCTCGAAGAGCTGGCGCGCGGCCGCACCACGATTATCATCGCCCACCGTCTCTCGACCATTAAGCATGCCGACGAGATTGCGACCGTCGAGCATGGTCGCGTTGTGGAACGTGGTACGCACGAGCAGCTTCTCGCCCGTGGCGGCACCTATGCCCGTTACTATCGAATGCAGTTCGAAGGTGCGCGTGCGCACGAGCTCGACTGATTGATATGACAGGAAGTTTATGGCTGACAAGAACCCTTTGACTCCGGAAGAAGTGACGGAGTTATTCTCCGAAATCGATGCATCCGGCGTCTTGGATCCGACGCTCGCCAAAAAGCGTACCGAGCGCATGCGCGAGAAAGAGGCTGCCGTCAAGCGCGGTGACAAGGCGACGCTGGCGCGGCTGCGCAGCGAGGATCGCGCGAGCCAGGCAAAACATATCGACCCGCTGTCCGAGGACGATCCTTCGGGCTCGCAGGTGAGCCATACCATTACGAAGACTGCCATGGTCGTGGTTATCGGCATCTTGGTGCTGATCGTGGGCATGCAGATTGGCTACGGCGTGATGCGCCGTCTGAATACCGCCAATCTGTCCGAGAGCGTTTCGGTCGATACCGTTTCGACCGCGCTCAAGGGCGGCCTTGAGTGGGGCAACGGCTTTACGCAGTTCCCGCTCGACTTTAGCGTCGACGAGGCGGACGAGCGCACGGGTACGGTAGAGGTGACGGTGTTGGACACGTCGTCTGCCAACGAGCTCGAGCTGCTGTCCAACGGGCAGATTCAGGCTGCGGCGCTTGCGACCAACGCGTTGCTCAACGATAAGATCGACCGCGTGGTGTATAACGTGCACGCCTATATCGACGAGGACAGCAAGATCCAGCGCGACTCTTTCTTTGGCATGTTTCCCGCACGGGGCCATCAGAGCGCCATTCTGACGTTCGTGTGGACCAAGAGCTCGTCAAATGCCACGAGCATCGACTGGAAGATGCGTATCGTGAGCATGGACGACACGATTGCCGAGCGCATCCAAAAGCAGGTGAACTCGGTGTCGTCACTGATTGAGGACCCGGCGGTAAGCCAGACCAAGATTGACGAGGAAAAGGCCGAACGTGACCTGGAGCATCGTCTGCATGGCCGCGAGATCTTCCGCGGCGGCAAGCCCGATCGCACGCCGTCCGATCTGCTGGAGCAGGATAAATAAGACGCCATCATCCCGCGTGAGCCAAGCGCCGCGCGGGATGATTTTTCTGGGACGGGGATTAAAAAAGGCTCTGTTAGACCAGGATTGACATACATGTGTCCCCACGGTGCCATATC
>CAJLUE010000047.1 GCA_905209765.1 uncultured Collinsella sp.
TAAGCGTCGCCAGGAAGCGGCGGGCGATGAGGTCGTAGAGCTTGCGCTGGCCGCCGTCGAGCGTGGACGGATCGCCCTCGCCCGTGGGGTAAATAGGCGGGTGGTCGGTGGTTTCGACTTTGCCGCGCGTGGGCTTCATGGGGCCAGCAAGCACCTTTTTGCACACAGGCGCCAGCGCCGGGTTGATCTTTGCAAGGTCGCTCACCACGGCACCCAAATCGAGCGTCGCAGGGTACACGGTGTTGTCGACACGCGGATAGCTGATGAGACCGGCCATGTAGAGGGACTCGGCGATGCGCATCGTACGCGCAGGCGAGATGCCCTCGGCCGCGGCGGCAGCCTGCAGCGAGGTGGTCGCAAACGGCGTGGGCGGCTGCTGCTTACGCGAGCGCTTGGTCACCGCGGCAACGGTCGCCGTCTTGGCGCCGTCGACGTGATCATACGCCGTCTCGGCAGCATCCTTGTCGGTAAAGCGTGCCGTCTTGTGCGCGATCTTAAAGCGGTCGTCCTCGGCAGCACCCTGAGCGGCACCCATGCCGCGAATCTGCCAATAATCCTCGGGCACAAACGCCATGCGCTCGCGCTCGCGCTCGACCACCAGGGCAAGCGTCGGAGTCTGCACGCGGCCGGCAGAACGCACGTTGCCAAAACCGCCAAACTTGGCGAGCGTTAGGTAGCGCGTGAGCACCGCGCCCCAGATGAGGTCGATGTGCTGACGGCTCTCGCCGGCGTCGGCCAGGTTCTGGTCGAGCGAGACGAGATTATCGAAGGCCTGCGTGATCTCGGCCTTGGTAAACGAAGAATACTGGGCGCGAGCGACCGGCAGGTCGGGCGCAACCTCGCGCACCTTGTTGAGGGCGTCCGAACCGATCAGCTCGCCCTCGCGATCGAAGTCCGTAGCAATGATGACGCTGTCGGACTTCTTGGCAAGGTTCTTGAGCGAGCGAATGAGTTCTTTCTCGGCCGGCAACTTAATGACGGGCGCCCAGGTGAGATAGGGCAGGCTCTCGAGCTTCCAGCCCTTGATGGAGATGCCATCGGCAAGAAACGGCTTGCGCTTGGTGTCGTAGGGCGGACGTGCCAGGCCATCGGGTATGTCGGCCGGCAGCATCTCGCCGTCCTCGGTGACCGAATACCAGCCCAGCTTTTTATCGAACAGCACGCTGTCACAAAAATCGGGCGCAAGGATGTGACCGGCAAGACCGATCGTCACGCACTCCTCGCCCTTCCACTCAAAACGGTAGATGGCGATGTTGTACACCTTGTCCTTTTTGGGTTTGCCCGTGGACAGACGCTCGGCGATCTGACGCGCGGCGTCGTTTTTCTCGGCGATGATGAGCTTCAAAAGAGGCTCCTATCTCGTGTCTCTGCGGCTACGCCCGCCCGTATGGCGGCCGATTTACGCCCTTGCTTGCTCGATCTGCCCGATGAGCCAATCGCACCAGGCATCCATGCCCTCGCCCTTGCGCGCGCTCACGGCAAACCGCGGCGCCTGCGGATTGAGGTCATCGAGTGTCTTAGTATACCTATCCATGTCAAAATCGAAAGCCGGAGCCACGTCGACCTTGTTGAGCAGCTGTGCGCCGGCGTGCTGGAAGATGCCCGGGTACTTGATAGGCTTGTCGTCGCCCTCGGGCACCGAGAGAATCATGATGGACAGGTTCTCGCCCAGGTCAAAGTCGACCGGGCAGACCAAGTTGCCCACGTTTTCGATAAAGATGACATCGATGTTTTGAAGGCCCACCGCCTGGTCGAACGCGTCAACGGCCTCCATGATCATGTTGCCCTCGAGGTGGCACAGGCCGCCCGTGTTGATCTGGATGGCGGGCATGCCGGCTTCCTTCATGGTAATGGCATCGACATCCGAGGCGATATCGCCCTCGATGACGGCGCAGCGCAGGCCGGCCTTGTCGCGCAGGCGCTCGTTGGTGCCCAGAATCGTGGTTGTCTTACCCGAGCCGGGACTCGACAGCACATTGATCACATAGGTGTTTGTCTCATTAAATCGCTGACGTAGCTGATCTGCCAGGCGCTCATTGCGCGACAGAATCGGCGACGCGATATCAATCGTTTTCTCGGCCATACTCAGCACTCCTTACTTCTGCCCCTTTATACCCCGTCCCCAGATGGCTAGCGGGCTAATCGTCGGGGGTTTCGATTTCGATACTCGCGACGTCGAGCTCGCGGCCGTGCAACAGGCGCACGTTGGCGCCGCCACATTGGGGGCAGCGGCAATGGAAGCGATCGTGGTCGAAAACCTCGCCGCAATCCAGACACTCGCTTTGTGGATGGACCTCCTCCACGGCAAGCTCGCAGCCTTGCGTGAGCGGATCCTCGTCGCGAAACGTCTCCCACGCAAAGTCGAGCGCCTCGCGCACGACCTCGGTCATATCCCCGATACGCAGCGTTACCAAAACGGCGCGCGAGGCCCCCGCCCCACGCGCCGCGCGAATCACTGTATCGAGTATGCCGTTGACAATGCCAACCTCGTGCATACCGATTTACTCCTCGTCGCCCTCGTCGTCCGAGAACAGGTCCAGACGACTCACGAACAAGCCCTCCTTGCCCTCGCGCGCGGTAATGACCACACGGGCGATGGCAAGCGAAATCTCGTAGAGCGAGAGCAGAGCGCCATACATGAGGCCCAGCGTAACGGGCGAGCCGTCGGGCGTAATCACAGCCGAGCCCACAAGCAGGCCAACGTATACATAACGCCAGGCACCGCGGAAAGCAGCGTAGGACACGATGTGGAAGACGGACAGGTAGAAGATGATGAGCGGCAGCTCAAACGCCACACCAAAGCCGATCATAAAGAGCAGCTCCATGTTGACGTAGTTCTCCAAATCGGGCAGCGCCGTGGCGACGGCTGAGGTTTCGCCGATGAGCCACTCAAAGCCCGCGGGAATGATGATGAAGTAGCAAAAGATTGCGCCCAGGAAGAACAGCACCGTCGAGGCGAGCACCGTGGGCACGACCCACTTGCGCTCGTTGGGGCGAAGCGCCGGCAGGAAAAACGCCAGAATCTGCCAGATAATCATGGGCGTGCACATGACCACGGCCATCTTGATGGCCAGCGAGAAGCGCAAGCCAAAGCCGCCGAGCGTGGTAGTGATGTAGAACTTACCGTCCGGCACAAAGGAGCGGATGGGGTCTTCCAGGATATCGAGTACCACGGGCGTGGCGAAATACAGCACGATAGCGGCGGCAAACACCGACACGACCACGATGGTCAGGCGGCGACGAAGCTCTCCCAGGTGATCGAAGAGCGGCATTCGCGCAGGTCCGATAGGCATTACTCATCGCCTCCCTTCGGGGCGTCGGCGGCAGCGGCGTCGTCCTCGGCCTCGAGTTCGCGAGCGAGCTGGTCGACGACGGCCTTGCGCTTACGGGGACGACGGGCGTAGAGGTCAGCCGTCGTGGGCTCTGCCGGCTCGGGCTCGGGCTCCGGCTCTGCAGCAGGCTCGGGCTCGGCGGCAGCATCAGCAGCAGCGGCAGGCTCTGCACCCTCGGCCTCAGGCTCCTCGGTGGTACCCTCGCTTGCGGCCTTCTCAGCGGCAAGGCGGGCACGGCGCTCGGCAAAGGTCTCCTTCTTTGCGGGCGCAGCCGTCTCGACGGCATCCTCGTCCGCATCGGAATCATCATCGACGGCAGCCTTCTTGGGCTTGACCGGGGCCGACGCGGCCTCGCTTACCGGGTCGATGATCTCGGACTGAACAACGGCCGTCATCTTTTCCTGCGTCTCGCGGAACTGACGGATGGCACGGCCGATCGTACGGCCCATCTGCGGGAGCTTATCCGGGCCAAACAGCAAAAAGCCGAAGACCACGATGATCGCGAGCTCACCCTCTCCAATACCAAACACACATACCTCCAAGGCTCGATGTGAGTCGAGCCCGCACCGCGCCATTCGGCCGGAACTCGTCTATTCATTCGGTCAAGTATAGCGCCCGGACGCCAAAACGTCCGAGCGCATCACAAACATATGCCAAACGGCACGCCCCTTTTGGGGACAAAGATTATGCAGCGGTGATCGAAATCTCCTGGTCGACACCCAACAGCTGAACCACGCGCATCACTTGGGGCTGCACATTGGTGCAGCTAAAGCGCTTGCCGTGGTCGACCGCGTGGTGCGCGGCGCCCACGAGCACGCCAATGCCCGTCGAGTCGATGTAGCTCACCTGGGCAAAATCGAGCTCAACGGCCTCAGTGGGCTGCTCGAGCGCCAGGTCGATGGCATTGCGCAGGCTATCGGCGTTAGAGATATCGATCTCGCCGGTTACCTTAATGGTGTAGAGCTCTGGCGTGGGGTTGGTGGAAATTCCCAAATCCATGTATACGCTCCTTTACGTATCGAAAGTGCGGATAGTACGGGAAGCCGCGCGTTAGGCGCGCTCGGCACGCGCAAGCTCGGCAGCGACAAGCTTAACGGCCAGCACCAGCACATCGAGCGCGGCCTCCAGGTCCTCGACCGTGGGATAGCTTGGCGCGATACGGATGTTGGTGTCGCGCGGGTCCTTGCCATAGGGCCAGGTAGCACCGGCCGGCGTGAGCTTGACGCCCAGGTCGGCACAAAGCGCTGCGACCTTTTGGGCCGAGCCCTCGGGACCATCGAAGCTTACAAAGTAGCCGCCGCGGGGGTGCGTCCAGGTAGCGCAGCCCGTGTCGCCCAAGCCCTCGGTGAGCTTGCGCTCGACGGCCTCAAAGCGCGGGCGCAAAAACTCGGCATGCTTTTTCATGTGCTCCTTGACCGCCTCGATGGTGGGAAGGAAGCGCACGTGACGCAGCTGGTTGAGCTTATCGGCGCTGATAAGGCCGGCCTTCAGGCGCTTGGAAAACTCCGCGATAACCGCGGGGCTCGCACCGATAAAGCCGATGCCGGCGCCCGGGAAGGTGATCTTGGACGTCGAGGCGAATGCCACCACGCGATCCTCGGTGCCCGCCGCGCGAGCGAGGTCGAAGATATTGGCGAGCTCGTCGGTCTCGTCGTACAGGTCGTGCACGCAGTAGGCGTTGTCCCAGAAGATACGAAAATCGGGCGCGGCCGTGGGCATCTCGACCAGGCGACGCACGGTGTCCTCGCTAAAGGTGATGCCCGTGGGGTTGGAATACTTGGGCACGCACCAGATGCCCTTGATGGAGTCGTCGGCGGCAACCAGGCGCTCGACCTCGTCCATGTCGGGGCCGTTGTCGGTCATCGCGACGGGAACGTTCTCGATACCCAGGTCGGCGGTGATGCCAAAGTGGCGGTCGTAGCCGGGAACAGGGCACAGGAATTTGACCTTCTTGCCGTCGTGCGCGGCCTCGTAAGCCTCCCAGGGCTCGCTGCCGCACGAGCCGCAGCGCCAGAACATGCCAGCGATATCGTGCTCGATCAGCAGGCTCGACGAACCCAGTACAAGCGTCTGCTCGGCGGGGCAACCCAGGAACTCCCCCGCTAGCTTGCGTGCCGAGGGAATGCCCTCAAAGCAGCCGTAGTTGGAGCAGTCGACGTTGCCGTCGTGCAGATCGGCATCGGCATTGAGGATATCGAGCATGGGTCGAGAGATGTCCACCTGGGAGGGCGACGGCTTGCCGCGGGCCATGTCGAGCGCCAGGCCCTTGGCCTTGACCTCGGCGACCTCGGCTTTGAGTGCCTCGATGGCGGCATCGAGTTCGGTGGTTTCCATCTTCTGGTAGATCGTCTGCATGGGTGCGACCTTTCGCAAAGCGGGACGTTGCAGTTCGTCTAAGTATAGACCGCCACCGCTGCAAGGGTATGAAGCCGTGATAGATTAAGTTCATCGCAATGAATTATGAATCGCCGCGCATGCCGGCGTGGGGCGCCCAAGGAGGCACTATGGAATACGGATCGTTCCAGGCCGAGGAATTCGGCGACCTGCAGCGCCTGGTCGACGGGCTGTTTTACGACCGCCGCGCCATCGACCGCCTGGATCTCATCGTACAGGCCGAGATCTTGGACCTGGCGCCCGATCTCATGGAAATCGTGAACCTTTTGCCGCCCGGTTACTACGACCGCCAGTCACTTTGCGACCAACTCAACTCCGCCTTGGCCGCCCACGGCTGGGGCGCCGTCTACGGAACGGTGGAATAAGCCTCGAGGCCGGCGATTTGGCCCGCTTCCCGACCTTGGCGAGGCTTGTTTTAGGGCTTGTGTTCAAAAAAGCGCAAATATGAGTACTGTTACTTTTTTAGTGGCAGCGATTTTTGGCAAAAACAGCCCTTTTTGGCCTCGTTCGCCCTCTTTTTAAGGACCTTATTGTCATTTTCTAATCTACCGGCTACTCGTTAACGTACAAGCAGCATGTAGTTGTCCATTATTTTTAGTGCGTAAAATGAAACGCCGTTTGTGACAGTACTCACAAACGGCGTTTTTTGCACACGAGGGCATCCGGGGCATGCCCGGCCCCAATTTTTTTACGCGCCTACTCGCCCTTGGGCGCGGGGTGTTTGCAGACCACGCTCATGTAGATCATACCGAGCACGGCAGCGGTGACCGAACCGGCAAGGATGGCGGCCTTGGCAGCCAGAACCTCAAACTGGGCCGTCGGGAAGGCAAGGCCGCTGATGAGAATCGACATCGTAAAGCCAATGCCGCCCAGAATGCCCACACCGGCAATCATGTGCCAGTTGACATTGTGCGGCAACTGGCAAGCCTTGAGCTTGACCAGGGCAAATGTCATGCCAAAAATACCAATCGGCTTGCCCAGCAGCATGCCAAAGTACACGCCGAGCGTCACTGGGTCGGTGAGCAGTGTGCTCATGTCCACGCCCACCAGGCGAACCTGTGCGTTCACGAACGCAAAGATCGGCAGAATCACAAAGTTGACCGGCGTGGAGATCAGACGCTCCATGCGGATAAGCGGCGGGGTCACGCGGTGCATGACGCGCTCGACCTTGGTGGTCGAGACGGTAAAGTCGTGCTGGCCCAGGATATGCGCCTCGTCGTCGTATCGATCATCGAGCAACGGCAGGCACTCGCCCAACCAATCGGTGAGGCTATCGAGCTTGACGCCGCACTTGGCCGGGATGGTAAAGGCCAAGATGACGCCGGCGAGCGTGGCATGCACACCGCTCTTAAACATGCAGAACCACAACAGCAGACCCAGTACCGAATACGGGGCAAGGCGGTAATGCTGCGTCTTGTTGAGCCACACGAGCGCGCAGGTCACAAGCGCGGCAGCGCCCAACCAAAACGGATTGGGGCTCTGCCCGTAGAAGATGGCGATGGCGGCGATGGAGATAAGGTCGTCGGCGATGGCGAGCGTCGAGAAGAACACGCGCACGCCGTTGGGCACGCGATTGCCCAAAAGCGACAGCACGCCCAGCGCAAAGGCAATATCGGTTGCCATGGGAATGGCCCAGCCATTGTGCGCGCCGGCATGGTTAAAGATCAGATAGATGCAGGCGGGGACGACGACGCCGCCCACAGCCGCCAGCATGGGAAGCATGGCCTGGCGCGGGTTTTTGAGCTCGCCGACCGTCATCTCGTACTTAAGCTCAATGCCCACCAACAAAAAGAAAATCGCCATGAGGAAGTCGTTGACGAAAAGCTCAACGGTGAGACCGGCCGTAAGGTTGCCCAGACCCACATACAGCGGGGTCTCCAAAAAGTGATGGATGGCCTCGTAGGCATCGGTATTGGCGCAAATGACGGCGGCGATGGCGGCGAAGACCATGACGGCGGCGGAAATCGTGCCGTTCTCGGCGATGCGCTCCCAAATGTCGTGGCGTTCAAAGCGCTTGCGCTCACGGACGTTGAACAGCTGCTCAGTTGCTGCCATGGGCGGCTCCTTTCACGGGAAAGCTCCCGTCTTAAAAAAGCACGGCCCGCCCAAGTGGCGGCGCCGCGCTCTAACGTATTACGCTTGCATCTAGCCTACCCTGCACGACAAGCACGCAGGCGCGGCCGAAAAGCGGAACCACAGGTTGAACATTATTTGCTCAACGGCACGGGCGCCCGTCCAATAGCGGACGCGGCCCCGCGCACAAAAAACGACCGGAGCGCGGGGCGTCCGCGATCCGGTCGTGGCGTTTGGTCAACTAAACCTAGCAGGCGGCCATGATGGGAGCAGCGACCTGCTTCTTACGGGAGAGGACGCCCGGCATCCAGACGCCGTCGTGCTCGTCGGCAATACCCAGGCCCTTCTGAGCAGCCTCGGTCTCGCCCTCGAGCAGGACCTGCGAGCCCTCCTCCATGATGTCGGTGATGCACAGGACAATGCCGTCGGCACCCTTCTCGGCGGCATAGGCGCGCATAGCCTCGCGGATCTCGTCGATCATGCCGAGTGCGCGGGTCTTGTCGACGGTCTCGTACTGGCCGATGAGCAGCTTCTTGCCGGCGGGCTCGAACATCTTGATGTCGTTGCCGACCATCTCGGCTGCGGTGAAGGAGCCGGACGGACGGGTGAGGAAGACCTCCATGCCAAACTTGACCGGGTCGACGCCCACCTGCTCGCCGAGCTTGGCGGCGACGGCGCGGTCGACATCGGTGGTGGTGGGGCTCTTGAGCATAAGCGTGTCGGTCATCATGGCCGAGAGCAGCAGCTTGGCCTGGACGTCGGAAAGCTCAACGCCGAGCACGCCGGCGAGCTTGGTGACGATGGTGCAGCTGGAACCCCAGGGCAGGCAGATGTAGTGCAGCGGGCCGGCGGTCTCGAAGTCGCCGATGCGGTGATGATCGACAACGCCAAAGACCGTGGCGTCCTTAAGGCCGGCGACGGACTGGGCAGACTCGTTGTGGTCGGTGAGGACGACGAGCTGACCGGCCTCGACGGACTCGATCACGCGGGGCTCGGCGATGCCGGCGTCGGCGAGCAGCTTGGCGGACTCGGCCGGAAGCTGACCAAGGGCGCAGGCCTCGTAGGTGTTGCCGGCATACTCAACCTGGTTGAGCAGCTGGGACAGGACGACGGCGCTCATGATGGCGTCGTTATCGGGGTTCTGGTGACCAAAGACAAGAACGTTTGCCATGGATATCCTCCACTTGATATGTGTACTTGGACGTAGCTATGGTAGCACGCCGATGCCGAGCCTTCGCAGACGGAAGGGTCACGGCATATTTTGGGGCAGGCATGGGGGCCAAGACTGTCCCTTTTGCACCGTGTTGGTGCAAAGTAACCTGACCCCCTTGCACCAGCTATTTACCGGCGGCGCGCAGGGCTACGTAGGCGGCACCGATGATGCCGGCGTCGTTGCCGAGCGAAGCGACCTTGATGGGCGTCTCGCGCGAGGCGGAAAGCGCGTAGCGCTGGAAGTGCTCGCGGACCTTGTCGAGGTAGACATCGGCCGAAGCGGACGCGCCGCCACCGATCAGGAACATCTCGGGGTCGACCACGTTGGCGATAAGCGCCAGGGCACGGCCGAGATAGTCGGCCATGGTATCGGCAGCTGCCAGCGCGAGCTTGTCACCCTCGCGGCAGGCCTGGAACACGTCCTTGGAATCAGAAGGCCCGGTGAGCTCGATGGGCTCGACGCCCGCCTTCTTGCACTCAGCAAGGTAGTTGCTCACCACGCCAGTGGCGCTGGAATACTGCTCCAGATGGCCATGGCCGCCACAGCCGCAGGTGCGCTCCTCAGCCGGGTTCAGGCACATGTGGCCAATCTCACCGCCAGCACCCACAACGCCCGATACCACGTCGCCGTTGACGATTACGCCGCCGCCCACGCCGGTACCGATGGTGACCATCACGACGTTCTGCACGCCCTTGGCAGAACCGAGCCAGGCCTCGCCCATGGCAGCGGCGTTGGCATCGTTCTCGTACTTAACGACCGCGTCGGGGCAGTGCTTTTGAATGGCGATCCTCAGCTCGGGCAGGTTAATGGCAATGTTGGCCTTGACCTTGGCATCGCCCGATGCCGGGATGGGGCACGGAACGGCCAGGCCAATGCCCGCCACAAAGGCACGCGGAATCTGCGCCTTGGCGACCACCTGGTCGATAGCCTCGGTCACCGCGGCAAAGCCCGCAGCGTCAACGATGGGAGGCGTGGGCACGCTGGCCTTGGCAAGCAGGTTGCCGTCCTCGTCGAACAGGCCCTCCTTAACCGAGGTGCCGCCGACGTCGATGCCGATGTAGTACTGCTTAGGTTCCATGGGAGCCCACCTTTCTCGTTTAAACATTGCCTGTATGGTACCGCTCCCAAGGCAAAAACCTACCAAAAAGGGACAGGTTTGTTTTGGCAGGCTTTATCTGGGGAAACGCGAATGGTCGCTTAATAGGTCGCGCAAGACCTTCCCCAAATATAAAGGCGCCGGGAGGCGGAGACTCCCGGCGCCCGTCAAAGGGACTGTGTTGTCTGTTGGACCGCACGGTCCGTCGCGGCGATAACGCCGACTAGGCCTGAAGTGCCTGCAGCTGCTTGTGAATCTCGATGAGCTCCGTCGCCATGACGCGCATGGTCTCGGTACCGGCCATCTGGTCCTCGGCATGCAGCAGAATCAACGGGGCCTCGCCGTTACGCTCGCCGTTGGCCTCCTTCTTCAGAAGCCCCATGTGAACATCGTGGCCACCGTTATAGGCCTCGTCGCCCTGCTTGATAAGCTCCTCGGCGGCGTCAAAATCGCCCTCCTTGGCCTTTTGCACGGCATTGATGTACATGCTCTTGGCGGTACCGACGTAGCTGATGATCTCGAAGCAGGTCATCTGCAGTTCGTTCATATCCTCCATGCGGAGCACCTAGCCCATCACGCTGACGCAGTGGTCGATGATGCCGGCAGCGTTCATGCGGCCGTAGTCGACCATGTTGATGACCTCGACCGGAAAACGACCGGCGGCCTCCTTCTCAAAATCGCCCTTGGTGTAGCCGATCTGCGGACCAAGCAGCAACATGTCGCACTCGTCCAGGTGATCGTGGGCCTCGTTCATGGGACGAGCCTCGACCTCAATATCCAGACCACGGTTTGCAACCTCGGCCTGCATCTTCTGGACCAGCAGGCTCGTGGACATGCCGGCATTGCAGCAGAGCATGATCTTCTTCATGGTTTCCTCCTTATAACTGCGCGGCGCGCAGACGACAACTGGTTGTATTCCTTGCGGCTATTGTGCCCGCTCCCCTGTATCTTTACGCAAGGGAGAGAGCCGCGGGCACCGGCACCGCGTACCGGCGCCCGCAAAGGTGAAAGGGACGAACGTTAGGCGTTCTACTCGGCGAGAGCCTCCTGCTTGGCGATTGCCTTCTCGGAAATCTTCATAAAGGGCAGGTAGACGGCCATGCCAATGACAATCTCGAGAGCCTGCCACACGCCGGCGCGCCAGTCAAAGCCCGTAGCGAGCAGGGCATTGATGACGGGAGGCATGGTCCAGGGCACCTGGGCGATGCAGGGGCTGATGATGCCTGCGCAGGTAAGGCCATAGGTGATGCCGATGAACAGATCGGGAAGGAGGACGAACGGGATCATGAGCGGCAGGTTGTACACGATGGGGTAACCGTAGATAACCGGCTCGTTGATGTTGAACAGACCAGGCAGGATAGCCATCTTGGAAACGGTCTCGGAAGCCTTGTTCTTGGAGAACAGGAGCGTGTCGAGCAGAAGCATGAGGGTGCAGCCCGAGCCGCCGATGAGGGCGAAGCTGTTAACGATCTGCATGTTCATGTAGTGATCGGGCTGGATGGTGCCACCGGCGGCAAAGGTAGCCATGTTGTCGACGATGAGCATGGTCAGGATCGGCTCGACGGTAGCGCCAGAGATGGTGGACTGGTGAATACCGACGCAGAACAGCAGGTTAGCAAGGGTGTAGATGAGGATAACAGCCCACGGACCGGCGTTCATGATGCTCTTGAGCGGGTTGGAGATGCACGTGGAGATGATGGTGCACAGATCGGTGCCGGCGCACACGGCGAGCAGGGCTGCGGCAAGAGCGAAGATCGCGAGGTTGAGCAGCATCGGGATCATGACGTTGAAGGAGTTGGAGACCGCGGGAGGCACGCCCTCGCCCAGCTTAACCTTGAGCTTCTCGACGCCAGAAATCTTGATGAAGAGCGAGACGGAAAGCAGGGCGATGATAATAGCCGAGAACAGACCGTTGGTGCCGGTGTTGGCAGTCGAAAGGGCGCCCGTGACCTCGGCGGAGGTGATCTTGTCGGTGAGCAGCGGGCTCGTGGCGGCAAGCGAGGCGGTGATCTGCTGCGGCATCATGATGACGAAAGCAGAGATGGCGACGACCACGCAAGCGAGCGGGTTATCGAAACGCTTGTTCTTAGCGAGGCTGTAGCCAATCAATCCGGCCAAGATAATGGCAGAGACGTTGAGGGTGCCCAGCGTAATTGCCGAACCCCACGTCTGAAGGTTGGCAAGGCCCGCCGCATCGAGCGGGAACAGAGGGAACACGACGTTGTTAATAAGAACCGCGATACCCGCAAGGATATAGAGCGGCGTGATGGTCGCGAAGGCGTCACGCAGGGAACGCAGGTGAACCTGGTTTCCCACCTTCGCAGAGACCTCGGCAAACTTGTCGAGGAAGCTCTTTCCGTTGTCACTGGCCATGATTGCTCCTAACTTTCAAATCCGGCCTTTTCCTATGCGCACGGTGGTCTGTCGCCCTCTGCCACCAGATGTGCCATGTGTTGCGCGCAGCGGCGCGCGGTCTGGGCGTTCGCCCGTTCGCTAATCAACCACGTGGGTCGTGGCGACCTGCTTGAGCCAAGCTGCCGACTTCTTAAGGCGGCGCTTGTAGCCGTCCATAAGGTCGACCTCGACAAAACCGTAACGGTTCTTAAAGGCATTCGCCCAAGACCAGTTATCGATGACGGCCCAATAATGGTATCCACGGCACTTGGCGCCCTCGGCAATTGCCTTGGCAACCCACTCCAGGTGCTGGCGTACAAAGTCGACGCGGTAGTCATCCTGGATGGTTCCTTCGGCGTCTCGGTTCTTGTATTCGTCCATGATGCCGATGCCGTTCTCGGAAACGAACCACTCAAGATCGGGGTAGTTCTTAGCGCAGTCCATGCCAAAGTCGTAGAGGCCCTGCGGGTAGATCTCCCAGCCGCGGCTCTCGTTCATAACGGCGTCGGGCCA
>CAJLUE010000048.1 GCA_905209765.1 uncultured Collinsella sp.
CTGCGGAAACGCGGGGTCCGTTCAGGCTGTTGCGTTGAGATTGAAAATCAACCATTACGTGGGAGACGCGCCGTGACGGCGCGCTTTAGGCGGCAAAAGCGAGTCAGATAGTATAAACTCACATGCACATATATAACGGCTCGCGATGCGGGCCGTTTTTGCAAGGGCTATCCATCGAGGTGAGAGGCACACCATGATTGCGATTTTAAAGCAGAGCGCCAGCGATGAGGCCATCAGCCACATCGTCAGCTGGATCGAGAAAAAAGGACTCAAGACCGACGTCTCGCGCGGCGAGAACGAGACCATCATCGGCCTGGTGGGCGATACGACCAAGATCGACCCGTTCCTGCTCGAGTCCATGGACGTCGTCGAGCGCGTGCAGCGCGTCTCCGAGCCGTTCAAGCGCGCCAACCGCAAGTTCCACCCTGAGGACTCCGTCATCGACTGCGGCCACGGCGTCAAGATCGGCGGCGACCAGTTCCAGGTCATCGCCGGCCCGTGCTCCGTCGAGGGCGAGAACCTCATCCGCATCGCCCGCCGCGTGAAGGCCGCCGGCGCCACGATGCTGCGCGGCGGCGCCTACAAGCCCCGCACCTCCCCGTACGCCTACCAGGGCATGGGTCCCGCCGGCCTGGACCTGCTGTGCGAGGCATCCGCCGAGCTCGACATGCCGATCGTCACCGAGATCATGGACCCGCGCGACGTGCAGGTCTTCCTCGACAAGAAGATCGACGTCATGCAGATTGGCGCTCGCAACGCCCAGAACTTCCCCCTGCTCAAAGAGGTCGGCAAGACGCAGACCCCGATCCTGCTCAAGCGCGGCATGTCCGGCACCGTCGACGAGCTGCTTATGGCAGCCGAGTACATCATGAGCGAGGGCAACGACAACGTCATCCTGTGCGAGCGCGGCATCCGCACCTTCGAGACCCGCACCCGCAACACCTTCGATCTCAACGCCGTGCCGGTGCTGCACCACCTGTCGCACCTGCCCGTCGTCGCCGACCCCAGCCACGCCACCGGTTACACCCGCTATGTTGAGCCCATGGCGCTCGCCGCGACCGCCTGCGGCGCCAACGGTCTGGAGATCGAGGTCCACGACGACCCGAGCCACGCTTGGTCCGACGGTGCCCAGGCCCTCACCCCCGACCAGTTCGACGACACCATGCGCCGCATCCGCGCCATCCGCGAGGTCGTCTGCCAAGAGACCGTTCAGGAGTAGCCCATGGGTACGGTGAGAAACGCACGCGTTAACCAGGGTGGCCCCAAGTGCGCCGGCATCGTGGGCCTGGGCCTCATCGGCGGCAGCTTTGCCCGCGGCTATGCGCAGGCGGGCGTTCGCGTGCTTGCCTGGGACCCCAACGATGACGTGATGACGGCCGCCAGCATGGGCACCGTTGCCGGCGAGCTCAACGACGAGACGCTCGGCGAATGCGACATCATCGTCCTGGCATGCTACCCCGAGGCCTGCATCGAGTGGCTCGAGGCGCACGCCCAGGCACTCGCCGACGCCACCGACACCGAGGCCATCATGGGCCCCGTGGTGATCGACACCGTGGGCGTCAAGGGTATCGTGTGCGAGCGCGCCTTCGAGCTTGCCCGCGAGCACGGTTTTTACTTTGTGGGCGCGCACCCCATGGCGGGCACGCAGTTCTCGGGCTACGCGCATTCCCGCGCCGACCTGTTCCAGGGCGCACCGCTCGTGCTCGTACCGCCCGCAGTGGACGACGCACTTAAGCTGGAGCTTTTGGGCCAGGTGCGCGAGATGGTACGTCCCTTGGGCTTTGGCAAGTTCAGCGTAACGAGCGCTGCCGAGCACGACCGCGTCATCGCCTTTACGAGCCAGCTCGCGCACGTCGTCTCCAACGCCTATGTTAAGAGCCCGACCGCTCAGGTCCACCACGGCTTTTCGGCCGGTAGCTACCGCGACCTCACCCGCGTGGCGCACCTCAACCCGCAGATGTGGTCCGAGCTCATGATCGACGACGCCGATGCGCTCGCCTTCGAGATCGACCATCTGATCGACTCGCTCGGCGCCTACAGCCGTGCCCTTAAGGACCGCGACCAGCGCTATCTGGAGAATCTCCTTGCCGAGGGCGACCGTATCAAGCGCGCACTCGACGACGAGAGCGCCCACTAGACCACCCATCACGCCAGGTCGAAAGGACCGAAGCTTATGGCGATTACCATCGATATCGACACCGCACGCCCCTACCAGGTGCATGTGGGCACGTTTTTGCTGGAGCAGGCGGGCCCGCTCGTCCGCGCCACCGCCGGCGGCACCCGCGCCGTCATCGTGACGGACACCAACGTGGGCCCCCTCTACCAGATGCCCGTTAAGCAGAGCCTCGAATCCGCAGGCTACGAGGTGAGCATCTGCACCTTCGAGGCCGGCGAGGCCCATAAGCGTGCCGAGACCTACGTTGCCATCTTGGAGTTTGTGGCCGAGCACGAGCTTTCGCGCTCCGACGTGATCGTGGCGCTCGGCGGCGGCGTCGTGGGCGACGTGGCGGGCTTTGTGGCCGCCACCTACATGCGCGGCTGCAAGTTTGTGCAGATTCCCACAAGCCTGCTCGCCATGGTGGATTCGTCGGTCGGCGGCAAGACGGCCATCGACCTGGCAGCCGGCAAGAACCTGGCCGGCGCCTTTTGGCAGCCGAGCGTGGTCATCGCCGACGTAGGGTGCCTGGCAACCCTCACGTCCGAGCAGTTCGCCGACGGCTGCGGCGAGGTCGTCAAGCACGCCGTGATTGCCGACCCCGAGCTCTTCGCCGAGCTGGAGAAAACCCCGCTCACGCTGGAGCTGCTGAACCGCGACGTGGCCCGCGTGGCGCTCATCATCGCCCGCAATATCGACATTAAGCGCGCCGTGGTCGTTGCCGACGAGCGCGAAACCAATCAGCGCAAGCTTCTCAACTTTGGCCACAGCGCCGGGCACGCCGTCGAAGCCTGCGAGCACTTTGAGCTCGGCCACGGCAACTGCGTGTCCATCGGCATGGGCATCATCACGCGTGCCGCAGCCCTGCATGGCGTTTGCGATGCCGAGCTGCCCGATCGTATTGAGGAGCTCTGCGCCCGCCACGGCCTCAAGACCCGCTGTGACCTAGATGCCGATGCCGTCTTTGCCGAGGCGCTCCACGACAAAAAGCGCGCGGGCGACACCATCGACCTGGTAATTCCGCACGACATTGGCCGTTGCAGCATCGACCGCACGCCGCTTTCCACCTTCCACGATTTGATTGCCGAGGGCCTCGGCCAGAAGGGAGACGCTTCCGCATGTTAGCCCGCATCACCCCGTCCCCGCTCAAGGGCACCGTTCCCGCCATCGCGTCCAAATCGATGGCGCATCGCCTCATCATCTGCGCCGCACTTGCCAACGGCGAGACGCACGTTACCTGCAACACCACCTGCGCCGATATCGAGGCCACGGTGCGCTGCCTCACGGCGCTCGGCGCCCGCATCGAGACCGTCGAGGACGGCTTCCAGGTTCACCCCACCATGAAGAGCATTGAATTTGGCCTGCTCAAGGCCCTTGCCGGCGGCACGCTCGACTGCGGTGAGAGCGGCTCCACGCTGCGCTTTATGCTGCCTGTCGCCTGCGCGCTGGGCGCGGAGGCCACCTTCGTGGGCCAGGGCCGCCTGGGTGCCCGCCCGCTCTCCCCGCTCTCGGACGAGATCATTGCCGCCGGTTGCGACCTGCAGGGCCTGGGCGGTTTTCCGCTCAAGACAAGCGGCCGTATGCGCCCGGGCACCTTTGTGCTTCCGGGCAACGTGAGCTCGCAGTATATCTCCGGCCTGCTGCTGGCGGCCCCGTTGCTGGCTCAGCCCTCCTGCGTGCAGGTGACCGGCCTCATCGAGAGCCGCCCCTATATCAACCTGACCATCCAGGCCATGAAGGCCTTTGGTGTCGAGGTCAACGTCGAGCGTATTCCGGCCAAGGACGGCCAGCCCGAGGTCACGAACTTCCGCGTGAGCAGCGGCTCGTACCGCACGCCCGGCAGCGTAGCCGTCGAGGGCGACTGGTCCAACGCCGCCTTTTGGCTATGCGCCGGCGCCATCGGCACCGACCCCATCACCGTCGAGGGCGTGTCGCTGAGCTCCGCGCAGGGCGACCGCAACGTGCTCGCCGCGCTTTCGCGCTTTGGCGCCCGCATCGTGCGCTCCACCAATGCCGCCACCGTCCAGTCCGACAAGCTCGCCGGCTTTGAGATGAGCGCCCACGACATTCCGGACCTGGTGCCCGTCATCTCGGCCGTGGCATCGCTGGCTCAGGGCCGCACGTTCATCCGTGACTGCGCGCGCCTGCGCATCAAGGAATCCGACCGTCTGGTCACCACCACCCGCGAGCTCACCGCGCTGGGCGCGCAGGTGCGCATCGCCGGTGACGACCTCATCATCAAGGGCGTCGATGCCCTTACCGGCGGCGAGGTCGATTCGCACAACGACCACCGCATCGCCATGATGGCCGCCATCGCCGCGAGTCGCGCCACCGGCGAGGTCGTGATCCACGGCGCCGAGGCCGTCAACAAGTCCTATCCTGATTTCTTCGACCACTACCGCTTGTTGGGCGGCAAGGTCACGCTCGAGGAGGAATAGCATGTCCTCGACCTTTGGCAACGTCTTGCACTTAAGCATCTTCGGCCAGTCGCACTCCCCCGCCATCGGCTGCTCGCTCGACGGCATTCCGGCAGGTATCGCCGTTGACCTGGAGCAGCTGCAGGCCTTTTTGGACCGTCGCGCCCCCGGCCGTGACGAAACCGCGACCAAGCGCCGCGAGGCCGACGCCGCCCACATTATCGCCGGCATAGTTGATGGACACACCACGGGCGCGCCTATCGCCGCGATCATCGAGAACACCAACACGCGCTCCAAGGACTACTCCGAGCTGCGCCGCAAGCCCCGCCCGGGCCATGCGGATTTCCCGGCACGCGTGAAGTACCACAACATGCACGACGTCGCCGGCGGCGGACACTTCTCCGGCCGCCTGACGGCACCCCTGTGCATCGCGGGCGGCATCGCGCTGCAGGCGCTCGAGGCCCGCGGCATCAAGGTGATGGCGCACGTGGCGCAGATCGGTGGCATCTCCGATCTGCCCATGGACGACATGGTCTATCGCGAGGCCGATCGCAAGGCGATCCTTTCGAACGACCTGCCGTGCATTGACGCCGCAGCTGCCGGTCGTATGCGCGAGGAGATCCTGGCCGCGCGCGACGAGCTCGACAGCATCGGCGGCATCGTGGAGTGCGGCATCTACGGCCTACCCGCGGGCATCGGCGACCCCATGTTCGACGGCATCGAGAACCGCATCGCGCAAATTGCGTTTGGGATTCCCGCCGTAAAAGGCGTGGAGTTTGGCATGGGCTTTGCCGTCGCCGCCATGCGTGGCAGCGAGAACAACGATCCGTATCGTATCGACTCCGAAACCGGAGAGATTGCAGTCGAGTCTAACAACGCCGGCGGCATCCTGGGCGGCATTTCGACCGGCGCACCCGTCATGTGGCGCATGGCCGTAAAGCCCACGCCCTCCATTGGCCGCGAGCAGCAGACGGTGGATATGGACGCTATGGAAAATGCCGAGCTCTCGGTCCACGGCCGCCACGATCCCTGCATCGTCCCGCGCGCCGTCCCCGTAGCCGAAGCAGCCGCAGCGCTGGCCATCTGGGACGCCCTCCTAGAAGACGCCGCCCAGCGCTAGTCCACCCACCCCGAGGGTAGTTAATTTGGGACGGGGCTATTTTAACTACCCCCATATGCCAGTCGTTATTTGCCCTGGCACCCATCGACTCGTCGACAGTCAAAGGGTAGCTAAAAAAGCCCCGTCCCAAATTAACTACCCCAGGCAACCATTCACGAAAGGGGTCCCTATGGACCTTGCCGACATTCGCCAGGCCATTGATGGCATCGACAGCACGCTCCTCAACAGTTTTGTCGAACGCATGGACATTGCCACCGAGGTCGCCAAATCAAAAATCGAGATGGGCAAGGCCGTCTTCGACCCCGCCCGCGAGCGCTCCAAGCTCAACAACCTTGCCGGCCGCGCGCCCGAGCGCTACGAGGCGCAGACCATCACGCTGTTCCGCCTCCTCATGAGCATGAGCAAGGCCGAGCAGCAGCGCTATATCAACGAGCTCAAGGGCATCACGGTCTCTCAAAAGGTCCGCGCCACTGCCGAGGCCTTCGACACGCCCTTCCCCCAAACTGCCAGCGTCGCCTGCCAGGGCGTTGAGGGCGCCTACAGCCAAATCGCCGCGTGCAAGCTCTTCGACGTGCCCGATATCGCGTTCTTCGACACCTTCGAAGGTGTCATGCGCGCCGTGCGAGACGGCTTCTGCGAGTTTGGCGTACTACCCATCGAAAACTCCACCGCGGGCTCGGTCAACGCGGTCTACGACCTGCTCGCGCAGTTCGACTTCTACATTGTGCGCTCGCTGCGCCTCAAGATCGACCACAACCTACTCGTCAAGCCCGGCACCAAGCTGCAGGATGTTCGCGAGGTCTATAGCCACGGTCAGGCCATCGCGCAATGCGCCGGCTTTATCGAGGCGCACGATCTGCACGCGACCAAGTATCCCAACACGGCTATGTCGGCCGAGATGGTCGCCAACTCCGAGCGCACCGACCTCGCCGCCATCGCCTCGCGCAGCTGTGCCGCGCTGTATGGCCTCGAGGTGCTGGAGCCCAACATTCAGGACTCGGACAACAACTACACGCGCTTCGTCGTCATCAGCCGCGAGCCACGCGTCTACCCCGGCGCCAACCGTACCTCGCTCATGATCACCACGGCCAACGAACCGGGCGCCCTCTATCGCGTGCTCGAGCGCTTCTATGCGCTCAACATCAACCTTATCAAGCTCGAGAGCCGCCCCATCCCCGGACGCGACTTTGAGTTTATGTTCTACTTCGATCTGGACTGTCCCTTTGGCAGCAAGGCGCTCGACGACCTGCTCGACTCGATTGACGACGTGTGCGAGAGCTTCACCTACTTTGGCAGCTACACGGAGGTGCTCTAGATGACTGACGTCGCCACAACCCGCCCCTACGGCGTGCTGGGCCGCGTGCTGGGCCACAGCTACACCCCGACCATCTACAAGGAGCTCGCGGGGCTTGAGTACGTGCGTTTTGAGCGCGAGCCCGAAGACCTCGCGGCCTTTATGACGGGCGACGAGTGGGAAGGCACCAACGTGACCATCCCCTACAAGCGCGCCGTCATGGACTACCTGGACGAGCTGAGCCCGCTCGCCGAACGCATGGGCAACGTCAACACGATCACGCGTCAGCCCGATGGCCGCCTGCGCGGCGACAACACCGACTACTTCGGTTTCCAGTGCCTGGTCGAGGAGCTGGGTGTGGAGATTGCCGGCAAGAAGGTCCTCGTGCTCGGAGCCACCGGCGGCGCCGGCACCACGGCAAGCATGGTGCTGGGCGACCTGGGCGCGATCGTGGTGCCCGTGGGACGCACGAGCGAGGTCAACTACGACAACATCGCACAGCAGTCCGACGCTGCGCTGCTCGTCAACTGCACGCCTGCCGGTATGTTTCCCCACTGCCCCGACGCGCCTTGCACGCTCGAGGGCCTCGACGCGCTCGAGGGCGTCATCGACATCGTCTACAACCCCGCCCGCACGGGGCTCATGCTCGAGGCCGAGCGTCGCGGCATACCCTGCATCGGCGGCTTGCTCATGCTTGTGGCCCAGGCGGCGCAAGCCGTCGAGCGCTATACCGGCCAGGTCACCCCGCGCAAGCGCATCCTGGACGTGACGGAGCGCCTGTCACACCGCGAGCAGAACATCGCACTGATCGGCATGCCGGGCTCGGGCAAAACCCGCGTGGGTGAGCAGATAGCCCTACTCACCGGTCGCGAGCACATCGACCTGGACCGCGCCCTCGAGGAGCGCCTGGGCATGCCTTGCGCCGACTTTATCGTCGAGCGCGGCGAGCCGGCCTTCCGCGAGCAGGAGACGGCGGCCCTGGCCGACATCTCCAAACGAAGTGGCCTGGTGCTTTCCACCGGCGGCGGCGTCGTCACGCGCGACGAGAACTACCCGCTGCTGCACCAGAACAGTCAGATTGTGATGCTCAACCGTAAACTCGATGAGCTCGCCCACAAGGGTCGCCCCATCACCGCCCGCGACGGTATCGACAAGCTGGCCGAGCAGCGCATGTCGCGCTACCGCGCCTGGGCCGACTACATCATCGACTCGCGCGACTGCGCAGCCAACACCGCCCGAGCCCTCCTCGACACCCTCTAAACCACCACAAAGGGGACAGGCACCTTTGTGGTGGTTTCACACTCCGCCGCACCGTCGCACCACCCGCCCAACCGCAAAGGAAGCAACCATGAAAGTTCTCGTCATCAACGGACCCAACCTCAACATGCTCGGCATTCGCGAGCCGGGCATCTACGGCAGCGACAGCTACGACCGCTTGGTCCAGATCTGCAAGGAGGCCGGCGCCGCACAGGGCTTCGACGAGGTCGAGGTCTTCCAGTCCAACCACGAGGGCAGCATCGTCGACAAGATCCAGGAGGCATACGGCAAGGTTGACGGCATTGTCATCAACCCGGCGGCATACACGCACACGAGTGTGGCGATCCTGGACGCCCTCAAGGCCGTCGCCATCCCCGCTGTCGAGGTCCACATCAGTGCCGTCGAGACGCGCGAGGACTTCCGCCAGGTAAGCTACGCCCGCCTGGCCTGCTTTGCCACCATCACCGGCGAAGGCCTCCAGGGCTACGCCCACGCGTTGGAGCTGCTGAAAGAGCATCTGCTACACTAATCCCTGGGACAAAATAATCAGGTTTGTTTGTTCCAAAACTTAAGTAACTGTTCGATTGACATACAAAGGAGCATATCCATGTCCCAGTACGATTACCTCGTCGTCGGCGCCGGCCTTTCGGGCGCCGTCTTTGCCAATTCGGCCAAGCGTGCCGGCAAGTCGGTCCTGGTCATCGACCGCCGCGACCACATCGCCGGCAACATCTACACCGAGGACGTCGAGGGCATCCAGGTCCACCGCTACGGCGCACACATCTTCCACACCTCCATGAAGGACGTCTGGGACTACGTCAACCGCTTCGCCGAGTTCAACAACTACGTCAACTCGCCGGTCGCCAACTTCCACGGCAACATGTACAACATGCCCTTCAACATGAACACCTTCGCCAAGATGTGGCCGGGCGTCGTCACGCCGGCCGATGCCCGCGCCAAGATCGCCGAGCAGGTGGCCGCCGAGAACATCGGTGAGCCGGCCAACCTCGAGGAGCAGGCGCTGTCGCTCGTGGGCCGCGACATCTTCGAGACGCTCGTAAAGGGCTACACCGAGAAGCAGTGGGGCCGCGACTGCCGCGACCTGCCCGCGAGCATCATCAAGCGCCTCCCCTGCCGCTTCACCTACGACAACAACTACTTCAACGACCGCTATCAGGGCATCCCCATGGGCGGCTACACCAAGATGGTCGCCAACATGCTCGAGGGCGTCGAGGTCCGCTGCGGCGTGGAGTACAAGGAGCTGGCCGCCTCCGAGCCCGATATCGCCGCCAAGACGATCTACTGCGGCCCCATCGACGCGTTCTACGACTTTAAACTGGGCACGCTGGAGTACCGCAGCCTGCGCTTTGAGACCGAGACGCTCGACGAGCAGGACCACCAGGGCGTGGCCGTGGTCAACTACACCGAGCGCGAGATCCCCTACACCCGCATCATCGAGCACAAGCACTTCGAGTTTGGCACGCAGGACAAGACCGTCATCACGCGCGAGTACCCGGCCGACTGGAAGCCCGGCGACGAGCCCTACTACCCCATCAACGACGCCAAGAACGAGGCCCTCTACAAGCAGTACGAGGAGCTGGCGGCGCAGGAGGGCGACGTGATCTTCGCAGGTCGCCTGGGCGGCTACAAGTACTACGACATGGACAAGGCCATCGCCGCGGCCTTCGAACTCGTCCGCAAAGAGCTGGGCGTGGAGCCCACGGAGGCGTAAGAGTCCAAAACAGGCCTCTGCGCGAACCGAAAACAGCACAAGCAGGCACGCCAACGCCGGCAGGAGCAATTTCGCCCCTGCCGGCGTTTTAGTTTGGAGACGGAATTGACTGTTTTGTCCATTATCTGGTCGATGATATGAGTGGACACGCCCTGCCACAGAGGCAAAAACCGAAAGTATGCGGCAAATTCAAAACTTACCGAGCACACCGGGATGCCGCAACGCCTCTACCTGCGGTTTCTCTGCGTGAAAAGGGCGGCGTGCTTGGGGATTCCGGATTTTGCCGCATACTTTGGGAATTACAGACCCAGATCGAAAGCCACGCAGCAATGAAGGCATCCGCGACAACATCCAGTTGTCGCGGAAACGTCAAAGGGCCGTTGCCGGAAACCCGGACAACGACCCTTCTTTGCCATTGCCTGACGTAGAGTCCACGACGACTGGGTTATGCTCCAATCTTTGCACTCGATCTGGCAATTACTCATCTGCTATTTCAACAAGTCGACCAGCAGAAGCTCTCCGTTCTTTCGCTTACTCGTCTCCGCATGAGCTTTAATTGCTTTTAAAAGTTTTTCGCCGTTGCCCCAATATTCCTCAAGAAAGTCCTTCTCTTTAATTTTGCCTAGTCCAAGACGCTGTTTGCAGAATTCGTTAGGCCTAAGTTGCCTATCCCTTCTGGTCGCATTCTCCCAATCCCGATAGGCACCCTCGGCGTGAATCACAAGCATCTCGATCTCCGGTCGAGTAACAAAACTCAGCACTTTAGTGCCGTTCTGTCTACGCTTTGGAAACTCAAACTTGGGAGCGCTGCTGTCCACAATCCGTGCGACCACAAGCCCTTCAGCCCCAGCAGTCTCGTAGTTCATCGAGAAATAGTCGTTTGCAATTTCGGACGCCTTGCGTTTTCGCGTGTAAGGACGATCGACAATAAGGGCGTCTTTGACCACTCGTTCTCTTGGAACGATCAACAAATCGTTGTCATACAACACCTGGATAACAGCGCCCTCTGCAGTTCCTTCACAGCTAAACAAGACAAAACGACTTGATAGAATGTCTTTTGCCTGATTACCCATTGATATGCTCGCAAACATACTCGCGCATCGCTTGAACGTCGGGGTACTTAGGCATAGATCCCTTGATCACATTGTTGATAATCACATCGCTCTTTTTATTCTCAATCCGATTGATACGCTCGGAATACTTAATGAGCTCCGTCTTAAACGAATCGTCGCGCACAAGAACAAATACATTGTCTTTACGTCTTAGCACATCAAGAAGCTCCGAGTAATGAGTCGAAAAGAGCAAGGTTGCCCCATGGGGGTTCGTAACGGGAGAAGCAAAAAGCTCAATCACTGTACCTACAAGCGATCTGTTAAGACCCGTTTCAATCTCGTCCACAATCAGATAGCCCCCATTTCTGAGAGCAGTTATCGCTTGATTGACCAGTTCCGCACCCAAAACCGTTCCATTTGACAGGACAGAAGTCGCGATCGCGACATTCATCACCCGCTCCGCTCGTTCTCCCTTAAACTTAAGATGGAACACTTGGTTTTCCTTGTTCCAGACAAGATATTCGACGCTTGGATCAAAAGCTTGAACAACAGGGGTTGGCAAACTCGTCAAAGGCAGCGTGCGCTCGGGAGACTCCACCGAGACTATTTTTTTGCCCGTGATGACAGACACGATCGACATGTTGTCATCCAAGAAAGTTCGTTGGGCATCGTTAAGAACAAGGTCGCCATCAGCAGGCCCCTCACGAACCAGGATAGGCTCAGAGACATCCTTCAGGCGCTCGATATTCAAAACGACCTTTCTAGAGACACGTGATGTGGGACATCTCCAAAGCCATTCGTTCTCAAATGTAAGCGATCCCGCAAAAGAAGTATCATCTGCAGCTTCGTCATCTACTTTGCGAAGCTGGGACTCAATAAGATATACCGAACCTTTTTCGAAAAATACACAGGCAACATTGACCTGGCGCTCCAAGTTTCCGAGAACATCGGAACCAGTTGCAAAGCGTCGCATAACAAAGCTGCCAGACATATAGCCAAGCACAAAGCGCACAAGGTTGAGAGTCGTTGTCTTACCGGACGCGTTTACGCCAACAACGCCCATTACATTCTGAGAATAGAGCGAGGATCCCACCGGCAGCGGGAACACATCGGCGAAATTACCTTCTTCATCGCTCAAAACGCGATCAGCGGCAATAAAATCAAGCTCCAAACGCTTGTCCTTAAACAGCGTGACCCCATCAATTCTTAATTTAAGAAGCTTCACAGTGACCTCCTCTTAGACAATTCAATTATAAACAGTTTTTCTGTTTATAATTTGAGAAACATGATGTCTACGGGTTTTCAGAGGAAGCAAAACAGCGTGACAGCGGAAGCGTGCAAAAAAATGGCCTTCGATAACGGCCGCAACCAGCTCCGCCCCATTCGCCAGTAACATCTCGACCATCACGCCGCCCACTTCCCTGAATCCCGCACAATAAAGAACAGCGCACGTACGCTGCCACTTGTCGGCCTCAATATATTGGGAAGGATCTAATGAAAAGCCGCTCGCGCTCAACCTCGTCGAGCAGCGCGCTGAGCGTCTTCTCGACGGTCTTCCTCACCAGATTCATTATGTTCTTGCGCAGCGACTCCTCGTCGACTGATACGAAGTTTGCAGACACGGCCAGCGCTCTCTTCGTCAATGATTCGTTATTTAGCCGCTAGAAATCATTTGGCGGGGCGCGGTCCGCGTTCCGCTATGCGGTTTTCAATTCGCGAAAAAATTAGGCTCTGTTAGACCAGGATTGACATGCCGGCCTGCCGGCTATCTCGCCGTC
>CAJLUE010000049.1 GCA_905209765.1 uncultured Collinsella sp.
TCGAGGCGGGCGCCGCGCAGGCTGCCGCCGGCGCCGCCGTGCCCACCATCTCGCGCGGGCGCGTGACCTTTGTGGACGCTGCCCTGCCGCAGGGCGTGGTGGTGCCCGACGCCAATTTGGCCGTGTTCTCGATCGCCGACCTCAACGCTCGCATGGATGCCAACCGCGCGCGCAGCCGCCGCAAGGTTGACATTACGCAGATCACCTTCCCGTTTAAGCCGGGCGACTACGTGGTGCACGCTACCCACGGCATCGCGCTCTTTAGCGAGATCGCGCGCCAAGAAGTGGGCGGCAAGGAGCGCGACTATTTTTTGCTGGAATATGCCGATGGCGACAAGCTCTACGTGCCGCTCGAGCAGGTCGACCGCATCACGCGCTATGTTGGCCCCGACGGCGACAAGCCGCGCTTGACCAGGCTCAACACCGCCGACTGGACGCGGGCTACCAACAAGGCGCGCAAGAATGCCAAAAAGCTGGCGTTTGACCTGGTCGACCTGTATACGCGCCGCTCGTCGATTACCGGTATCGCCTGTCCGCCCGATACGCCCGAGCAGATCGAGATGGAGGAGAGTTTCCCCTACGACGAGACGCGTGACCAGCTGGAGGCCATCGCCGATATTAAGGCCGACATGGAGGCGCCCAAGCCCATGGACCGCCTGCTGTGCGGCGACGTGGGTTTTGGCAAGACCGAGGTCGCCCTGCGCGCGGCGTTTAAGTGCGTGGACTCCGGCCGCCAGGTCATGGTGCTCTGCCCCACGACCATTCTTGCCCAACAACACTACGAGACATTCTTTGAGCGCTTTGCCCCGTTTGGCCTGGAGGTCGAGGTGCTCAGCCGCTTCCGCACCCCGGCGCAGCAGAAGCGCGCGCTTAAGGCGTTTGCCGAGGGCACGATTGATGTGCTCATCGGCACGCACCGCTTGCTTTCTGCCGACGTGAACCCCAAGAACCTGGGCATGGTGATCATCGACGAAGAGCAGCGCTTTGGTGTGCAGCACAAGGAGCAGCTCAAAAACCTGCGCGAGCAAATCGACGTGCTCACGCTCTCGGCAACGCCTATTCCGCGAACCATGCAGATGGCCACGAGCGGCGTGCGCGACATGAGCTTGATCACCACACCGCCGACTGGGCGTCGTCCCGTGATCGTGCACGTGGGGGAGTACGACCCCGACGTGGTGAGTGCGGCGATTCGCCTGGAGGTGGGTCGCGGCGGCCAGGTGTATTACGTGTCCAACCGCGTCAAGACCATCGACGATGCCGTGGCGCGCGTGCACGAGGCCGCGCCCGAGGCGCGCGTGGGCGTGGCGCACGGCAAGATGAGCCCGCGCGAGGTCGAGGACGTGATGATCGAGTTCGCGACCAAGAAGATCGACGTGCTCATTGCCACGACCATCGTTGAGAGCGGTATCGACAACGCAACGGCCAACACGCTCATCATCGAGGACTCGCAGCGTCTGGGTCTGGCACAGCTCTACCAGCTTAAGGGCCGCGTGGGCCGCTCGGCCACGCAGGCATACGCGTACTTTATGTTCCCCGGCGAGCTGCCGCTCACCGAGGAGGCCACGGCACGCCTGACCGCGCTTTCCGAGTTCCAGGACCTGGGCAGCGGCATGCGCATCGCCATGCGCGACCTGGAGATCCGCGGCGCCGGCTCGCTCGTGGGTGCCGAGCAGCACGGCAACCTGTCGAGTGTGGGCTTTGACCTGTTTACGCAGATGCTGGGACAGGCCGTGGCCGAGGCGCGCGGCGACGACGATGCAGGCGTGGAGGCGGCGAGCGTGGGCATCAACCTGCCGGCCGACTACTTCTTGTCCGAGGAGTACCTGCCGGCGGTGGACCAGCGCGTGCTCGTGTACCGCAAGCTCGCGGCGGCTGAGGACCTGGAGACTATCGATGAGGTGCAGGAGGAGACCGAGGCTGCGCATGGCGAGCTGCCGTTGGCGGGGCTCAACTTGTTCAACCGCGCTCGTATTCGTATTCGCGGCGAGCGCCTGGGGCTCGAGAGCGTCACGCTCAGCGGTGGACGCATCACGTTTTTGGGCGTCGACGTGCCCAAGAAGGTGGCCTTTGAGCTTAAGACCCGCTATGGCGCGGTGAACTTTCCCAAGAGTCGCAAGCTCTCCGTGCCCTACAAGGCGGGCGCCGGTGCGGGCAGCGGCCTGGGCCGCGGCCTCGACGCCAACGACGGCACCGGTCCGGTGGCCGTGGCACTCATACTGTTGCAGCAATTAGGCGCGAGCGACGATGACTAACAAGTAGGGGGTGTGGCGGGGCAGAGCTACCAGTTGTTCTTTGCCCTGCCACCTCGCAGGTTGATTCCAGCCCCATCGAAAGGAAAGCATGTTCGGATACATCTACAAGAAAGATGTCGCCATTATCGCGGTTGTCCTGTGCCTTTGTCTGGGCGTGGGCAGCTTCTTTGATTATCAGATCTCGAGTGCGCTGTTCAACATCGGCAGCATGTACGGCCGCTTTGTCGAGGCGGCCGGCGAGCTGCCGTTCGAGCTGACGGCGAGCGTCGCGGGCGTCATGCTCGTGCGCTCGGTACGCCCCGATTCCAAGGCGAGCAAGTGGCTCGCCGCGCTGGGCGTTCTGATCAACGTGTGCCTGGTCGGCTACGAGATTATCGGATCGCTGCGCGTCGGCGGCAAGCTTATTGCGTTTCAGCTGGTTCTGACGTTTGTGCTGGTCATCGCTGCCAACCTCATTGTCTATCGCTTTACGCGCACGACCGAGCCCGACGAGCTCACGCGCTGGGCGTTGATGGTGCTTGCCGTGTGGGTCGCTCAGGCCATTATTCTCAACGTCATTGTTAAGCCGTTGTGGTCGCGCCCGCGCATGCGCGTGATCGAGGTGACGCCGGGGCTCAATTTTCAGCCGTGGTGGGTGATCGGCAATCCCGACAAGTGGACCTATATCGCCGCCGGCGTGATCAAGGACGGGTTCAAGTCGTTTGCGAGCGGACACACCGCGCACGCGGCGATCGGTCTTATGCTCGCCGGGCTTCCTGCGGCGGCCTTTAAGGAAAAGCCGTCGCGCCGCCGGGTGGTCTTTTGGACGGCGGCTGTGGTCGCGGCACTCGTCGCCTTTGGGCGCATCGTGATCGGCGCACACTTTTTGAGTGACGTGAGCTGCGGTTTTGCCCTGGTACTGGCACTTGAGTGCCTTGCCGCGCGCATTGCCTATCCCAACGGCGTACAATAGCTCCGTTTGAATCATCTGGCCGATACCCGGTAAGAGAGGATTGCCATGCTCGCGTTTAACAACGACTATTCCCACGGCGCACATCCGGCAGTGCTGCAGGCGCTCGTCGATACCAACATGGAGCCGCAGCCTGGCTACGGTACCGATGCGCATACCGAGCGTGCCAAGCAACTTGTCCGCGAGGCCTGCCAGGCCCCCGATGCCGACGTGTTTTTTCTGGTGGGCGGCACGCAGGCCAACGCGACGGTGATCGACATGCTGCTCGCGCCGTACGAGGGCGTCGTTGCTGCTGAGACTGGCCACGTCGCCTGCCACGAGGCGGGCGCCATCGAGTTTGGCGGCCACAAGGTGCTCACCATCCCCGGCTACGAGGGCAAGATGCACGCCGAGGACCTCGAGAACTATATCCAGGTGTTCTACGAAAACGAGAGCTACGAGCACACGGTGTTCCCAGGCGCCGTGTACGTGAGCCTATCGACCGAGTACGGCACGCTGTACTCCAAGGCCGAGCTCGCGGCGATTCACGCGGTGTGCCAGAAGCGCCAGATTCCGCTGTTTGTGGATGGCGCCCGCCTGGCCTATGCGCTGGCGGCCGATGAGTGCGACATTACTCTGCCCGAGCTGGCGCAGCTGTGCGACGTGTTCTACATCGGCGGCACCAAGTGCGGCGCTCTGTGCGGTGAGGCCGTGGTGTTTTGCGGCATGCATGCTCCGGCGCATCCCATTCCGCGTATTAAGCAGCATGGCGCACTGCTTGCCAAGGGCCGCCTGACGGGCGTGCAGTTCGAGGCTCTTTTTACCGATGGCCTGTATTTTGAGATTGGTCGCCAGGCGATTGAGGCCGCTCAGGCGCTGCGTCGCGTGCTGCACGAGCGCGGCTACCAGTTCTTCTTGGAGACGCCGACCAACCAGCAGTTCGTGATTCTGCCCAACGAGGACATGGCCCGCATTCGCGAGCATGCGGCGATCGAGTACTGGGAAAAGTACGACGATACCCACACGGTGGTGCGTTTTTGCACCAGCTGGGCCACGACGCAGGAGGATATCGACGCGTTGGCGGCTGTCCTGTAGCCTGATGTAATGACAAGGGGCCGCCCTGCGCCTGGGCTTGGCGCAGGGCGGCCTTTGCTTTTGGGGGAGAAGGGTTGTATGACCGAGATGTCCGAGCCGACGATTCGCCTGGCGACGCCCGATGATGCGCCGGCGTTGCTTGCCATCTATGAGCCGTATGTGCTCCAGACGGCGATTACCTGCGAATACGAGGTGCCGAGCGTTGAGGAGTTCGCCGGGCGCATCGAGCGTACGCTCAAGCGCTATCCGTATTTGGTGATGGAGTTGGACGGGCGTCCGGTAGGCTATGCCTACGTGAGTCCGCTTAACAGCCGCGAGGCATACGACTGGTCGGTCGAGACGTCGATCTACCTGGCGCGCGATGTACGCCACGGCGGGCTGGGCCGCAAGCTGCATGACGCGCTCAAGCAGTGCCTGATCGCGATGGGCATCACCAACATGTGCGCGCTCATTGCCGTGCCGCACGATAAGGACGACGAGTACCTGACGCACAACAGCCAGGATTTCCATGCCCATATGGGATATCGCCTGGTGGGCACCTTCGACCGCTGCGCCCAAAAGTTCGGCCGCTGGTACGACATGTGCTGGATGGAGCTGGTCCTAGCCGAGCGCACACCCAACCAACCCAAACCAACCTGGTTCCCCGCCCTCCTCGCCTAAAACCACCACAATGGGGACAGGCACCTTCGTGGTGGTTTCTCTCAAAACTCGGTCGTTTTTGGCGCGTTAACCTTAAAAACCACCACAAAGGTGCCCGTCCCCATTGTGGTGGTTTTGGTGTTGGTTAGCCGATGGGTTCGGTGTATTTGGCACGGTCGGTGCGTTGGATGCGCTTGGAGACATGGAGCGGGCGGCCGTCGGTGTCGTAGACGTAGTCGGTGATCAGGATTAGTGCCTGCCCGCGCTCGACGTTGAGCAAAAACGCCTCGTTTTGCGAGGCGTAGCACACCTCAAAGGTCTTATGCCCCTGTGCCGGCGCGCGATGGAATTCTTGGCGCAGCGTCGCGTAGAGCGAACCGTTGATATCGCGATCGATGAGCGTCTCGAAGCTTGGCGGCAGGTAGGTGGTCTCCAGGCACAGCGGCACGTCGTCCAGGTAGCGCAGACGGACAAGTTTGACGAGCTTGCTGCCCACGGCGGCGTCAAAGAACTTAGCTATGCTGCCGGCCGCCTTGGCAAAGCCCGAGTCCACGGTGCGCGTGGTGGGCTTCATGCCCTGACCTTCGACCTGCTTGGTATAGCTCGAAAACACTAGGTTGTTCTCGTGGAGCGCGGGCGTGTCGGCCACAAAGGCGCCACGCCCGCGCTCGGTGCGCACCAGGCCCTCATCAACGAGAACCTTAAGGGCGTGGCGCACGGTGCTGCGCGACAGCCCCGATTCGTCCATGAGTTCCATCTCGGACGGCAGCTTGTCTCCGCGTGCGTAGATGCCGGCGGCGATGCGGTCACGCAACATGCCCGCCAAGCGCTCGTATTGGTTCAGTTTCTTTTTAGACGAAGCGTTCATGTGATCAACCTGTATCTAACTTGTATGCCTATCTAAGCAAGCATGTATTCAATACAACAACAAAACCGCTGGTAGCCAGTTGTCGAAAACCGCATCAGCAAAATATCTAAGACAAATATAGCATACAACTAGTCGACATAACCAAAACATGTATGTAACTTGTATGCCATCGAGAGCATCAAACGAGAAGAAAGGCTGATGCACGATGACTACTCAGGAACAGGTTAAGGATGTCGTCTCCCAGGTTTTGGCTGACAAGGCAGACAAGGGCGGCATCAAGCGCGTCGTGTGGATTGGCGCTGGCGGATCCAACGGCGGCAACTATCCTGCCCAGTACTTTATGGAGCACGAGGCCACGCAGGTCGTGAGCTCCAGCTACACCAGCAACGAGTTCGTGCACGCCACCCCGGCCTACGTCAACGAGAACACCCTGGCCGTCGTCGTGTCCATGCGCGGCACCAAGGAGACCATCGTTGCCGCCCAGGTCGCCAAGGACCACGGCGCCAGCACCATCGCCATCTATGTTGACGAGTCCGGCCTCACCGAGGTCTGCGACTACAAGATCCAGTACGACAGCCTGGCCGTCGACGAGTCCTGCATGGGTCGCACCAACTCCGCCGTCGTGACCATGATCGCCATGGAGCTCACGCAGCAGACCGAGGGCTATGCCGAGTACGAGACCGCTATGGCCGCGTTTGACTTGGTCGACCCCATCTATCGCAAGGCCGTCGAGTACACCCGTCCGCTCGCTGCCAAGTGGGCCGAGCAGAACGCCGACAAGCCCTGCATCAACGTCATGGCTCAGGGTCCGCTCTTTGGTGCCGCCTACGTCTTTAGCATCTGCAACGTGCAGGAGATGCTGCAGATCGACTCTTGCACCATCAACACCTGCGACTTCTTCCACGGCCCCTTCGAGATCCTGGACAAGCGCACCTCGCTGTTCCAGCTCATCAGCGTCGGCCGCAGCCGCTGCAACGACGAGCGCGGCATCCGCTTCGTCAACCAGTACGGTGGCGAGCGCGTCTATCAGCTCGACGCCAAAGAGCTCGGCCTCAACGACATCAAGGACAGCGTGAGCGAGTACTTCAACCACCTGATTTTTGCCCCGATCCTCAACAACGTCTACATGCGCGCGCTTTCTGCCGTCACCCACAAGGACTATATGACGCGCCGCTACATGTGGAAGCTGGACTACTAAGAGTTACGCGGTTTTACCAAACCACGTAACGGGCCGACGCTGCAAACCCACCTGAGCGGCAATCTGCCTTTCAGCTTCAGCGGCATGACCAGGAGGTCAATGCCGCTTCGCTTCAAGGCACCTTGCTCGCTCAGGTGGGTTTTCGCTGACGTTGCCAAAGCATCGGCGTCGCCTTGGTCCAGATGTGGCACTTGGGGACAGTCCTAGTCGTTGGGGACGCACTTAAATGACTAGTCATCCAAGAACGTCCCCAACGACTAGTCATTTAAGTGCGTCCCCAATGAGTACCCAATGAGTGTGTGGGCGAGCGGATTTTCCCGCTCGCCGATTTGTGTCTTGAAAAATGTATATAACGACTATAACGTAGTGTGAAACATATTGGAAACAATACCGAGGAGGCTGCGTTGAAGAAAAGCAATCTGGGCTATGTGCTGGTGCTGATCGCCGCGCTTATGTGGGGCAGCATCGGAATCTTTGTAAACGGAATATCGGCCCTGGGTGTTTCGTCTCAGAGCATGGCGGCCTTTCGCCTGTTGTCGGGTGCCGTCTTAATGGCTCCGGTCTTGGCGTTCATGGGTTGCCAGGGAGGCGATCGTGAGGGAAAAGCATCGGGTCCCCTGGCACTGTTCAAGGCAAGTCCTAAAGAGCTTGTTCCCTGTGCGCTTCTTGGCATTATCGGCCTTGCCACCGCTAACACGCTTTATTACGAGTGCATGGGCGAGGTGGGCATGTCCACGGCCTCGGTGCTGCTCTACACCTCGCCGGTGTTTGGCGTCATGCTCGGCCGCGTGCTTTATCGCGAGGATGTGACTCCCAACAAGCTCGTTGCCATCGCTTTTAATATCGGTGGCTGTGTACTTGCAGTGACCAATGGCGACCTTTCCGGTTTTCATTTTTCGGTTTGGGGCGTCACGTCGGGCGTGATCGCGGGCTTTTGTGGCGCGTCGCTCGCGGTGTTTAGCCGGATAGCAACCAAGACGGTCCACCCGCTGGCTGTCACGTTTTGGGGCCTTGTTTTTGGCGGTGCGGTTATGGCGGCTATCGCGGCTCCGTGGCCAGATGTCGCCGCGGCAATGTCGCCACAGCTGCTGCTGCTGTTCTTTGGTTTTGGACTCATCCCCACGGCCGTGGCCTATGTCTTATATATGCAGGGTCTGTCCATGGGGCTCGAGACGTCGAAAGTTCCCGTCGTAATGTCATTCGAGACGGTCGTCACCGTACTACTGGGCATTGGTGTCTACGCCGAGCCCGCCGGCGCGATCAAGGTCCTGGGCATCGTGCTGGTGCTCGCGTCCATCCTGATCATGAACACCGACTTCTCCAGGCTGCGCAACAGCGTCATTGTCAAACGTATTGTCGAGAGCATGACCTTTAAGCCCAACGCGTGGTGGACCGAAAAATCTCAGGACATGGATCTGTTTAAGGAACGCACCGGCATCGCGCTGGAACCCACCGTGCAGGAAAGCCCCTGGTACTTCGTGCGATAGAGGATTGTGCGCGGCGTCTGGCCTGGGGTTATCCAGCCAGCGCCGGCCTATCCAGCCCCAACGTTTCAAGTACGTTAAACCCGTCAATGGTCGATTTTCACCCGCGAACGGTCTTTATACTAATTAGCAATATAAGCAACATATAAGACGTTATAATGACCATAACGAAAAGGAGGAGGCAAGATGAATCAGATCATTCTCGCATCTCATGGCGGCCTGGCCGCAGGCGCCAAAGACACGCTCGAGATGGTTCTCGGCGACGTGTCGAACGTCCACGTCGTGTCGCTTGCTCGTGACGACAAGGAGCCCATCACCAATAAGGTTGAGGCTATGATCGCCACGTTCAACGCGGACGACACCGTCTATGTGCTGACCGATATGCTCGGCAGCTCGGTCAACAACAACATGGTCGAGCTTTCCAAGAACGGCACGAAGTTCACGGTTGTCAGCGGTTTCAACATTCCGCTGGCACTGACGCTCGCTATGAGCCCCGTCCCTGTCAAGGGCGCCGAGCTCGCAGCCCTCATCAACGAGGCCCGCACCGGTCTGACCAACCCCAATGCTCCGGTCGAGGCTGCCGCGGCTCCCGCCAAGAAGGCCAAGGCGTCCCGTCACAGCTCCGGTCCCGCCAAGATCGTCCTCGCACGTCTTGACTACCGTCTGCTGCACGGCCAGGTCGTCTTTACCTGGACCACTAAGGTTCAGGCCGAGCGCATCATCGTCGTCGACAACGCTGCCGCCAACGATGACATCAAGAAGGGTGCTCTTAAGCTGGCCAAGCCCCAGGGCGTGCGCCTGAACGTCTTCACCGTCGAGCGTGCCCTCGCCAAGATGGACAAGCTCAACACCCTCGGCGAGCGCGTCATGTTCGTCTTTGGCAACACGGCCGAGATGCTGCAGTTCTGCCAGGGCTACAAGCTCGACGCCATCAACCTGGGCGCCACCGCCAACCACGACGGTGCCGATCAGATTGGCGGCAAGGACAGCTCCGTCTTCCTCGACGCCAACCAGAAGGCCGACGTCAACCAGCTGCTCGACATGGGCATCAAGCTCTACGTCCAGCAGACCCCTACGTATCAGAGCGTCGACATCGACGCCAAGCTGTAATCAACCAGGCTTTTGCCTGACTGAAAGGAGAAGGGTATGAATACGTTCATCAGTGCGGTGCTCGTCGGCCTCGTCGGCGTGTTCTGCATGTGGGACTCCCGCCTGCTCGGTCGTCTTAACTTCGAGCAGCCCCTCGTTGGCGCCACGCTCGTCGGTCTGCTGCTGGGCGATGTGCCCACCGGCCTTGCCGTCGGTGCCGCCGTCGAGCTCGTGTCCATGGGCCTGGTGCAGGTCGGCGCCGCCGTTCCGCCCGATATGGTCCTGGGCGGCATCGTGGCCGCTGCCTTTGCGTGCCTGACCGACGCTTCCGCCGAGACCGCCATGACGATCGCCATCCCGGTCGCCGTCCTGGGTCAGCTCCTCGGCATCGTGTTCCGTTCCATCATCGCCGTCCTCACCCATGTGGCAGATAACGCGATCGATAACGGAAAGTTCAAGACCGCCTACCGTATGCACATCTGCGCCGGCTCCGGTTTGTACGCCATCATGTACTTCCTGCCGATCTTCCTCGCCGTCTTTGTTGGCACCGACCTGGTTCAGGCCATCGTCAACATGGTTCCCGAGTGGCTGTCCACTGGTCTTAACGTTTCGACCAAGATCATGACCGCCTACGGCTTGGCCCTGCTGCTCACCATGATGATCAAGAAGGGTATGACTCCGTTCCTGTTCATCGGTTTCCTGCTCGCCGCTTACCTCAACCTGTCCGTCATCGCGGTCGCTCTGATCGGTGTGTGCCTGGCTGTCGTCTTCATGGGCTTCAAGTTCAACGGTTCCCATGCAGCCGCCGGTGTCGATTCCGACTACGATCCGCTCGAAGACGACGAAGACTAAGGAGGAACACACTATGGCAACCGCAACCAAGGACGTGTCCCTGAACAAGAAGGTCAGCCAGTTCTTCTGGCGCTCCTGGGCCATCCAGGCCTCTTGGAACTACGAGCGTCAGATGAACATGGGCTTCCTCTACGGTATGGTTCCCACGCTCGATCGCCTCTATCCGGACGAGTCCGACCCCAAGCAGCTTGCTGCTAAGAAAGAGGCTTACCACCGTCACATGGCGTTCTACAACTGCACCCCGCAGACGAGCGCTTTCATCCTGGGCCTCGCCGCCTCCATGGAGGAGGAGTACGCCAAGGATCCCGAGAACTTCAACCCCGATTCGATTAACGCGGTCAAGACCTCCCTTATGGGCCCGCTTTCCGGCATCGGTGACTCCTTCTTCCAGGGCACCATCCGCGTTATCGCCTTTGGCTTGGGCGTTCAGCTGGCTCAGCAGGGCTCCATCATGGGCCCGATCCTGGCCCTTTTCATCTCCATCGTCCCCTCCGTGCTGATTACTTGGTTCGCAGCCAAGATGGGCTATCAGGGCGGCCACGAGTACCTGAGCAAGCTTCAGGGCGGCGACCTCATGGAGAAGCTCATGTATGTCTGCGGCATCGTGGGTCTTATGTCCGTGGGCGGCATGATCGCCACGCTGATCGGCGCCACCACCCCGCTGCAGTTCGCTGACGGCACCGTCGTTATCCAGGACATCCTGGACAGCATGATGCCCCAGATGATCTCCCTTGGCCTCACCGGCCTTATGTACTGGCTCATCAAGAAGAACGTCAACACCGGTTGGCTTCTCGTGATCGCCATTGTGGGCGGCATCGCCCTCTCCGCGGTCGGCATCCTGGCTTAGTCGCGACTAAGCACCTAACCGCTTTCCCCCGGGGGCCTGCCTGGCATCCCATACCCCAGGCAGGCTTCCATCCCCAAAATGCAACAATGGGACAGTCCCTTTGTCGCATCCTCAACGGGCCGGCGACTCGGTCCAAACCACGGTAACCCTGCGAGCGCCCGGCAATGTGGCGCCGCAAAAATTGAAAGGAATGTGTCAGATGTACGAGATCGACCTTAACCTCCCTAAGCAGATCGTCGCTGACGTCCTGTCCAACCACGAGATCCACAGCGTCGCCTTCGTCGGCTGCGGTGCCTCCATGTCCGACCTTTACCCCGCCAAGTACTTCCTGGCCAACAACACGGACAAGCTGAACGTTCAGATCTTCACCGCTAACGAGTTCAACTACGACACGCCTTCCTGGGTCAACGAGCACACCTTCGTGATCACCTGCTCCCTCGGTGGCTCCACGCCCGAGACCGTCGAGGCCAACAAGACCGCCAAGAAGCACAACTGCCCGGTCGTCTCCCTCACCAACAAGGCTGGCTCCGCTCTGACCGTCGACGCTGACTACGTCATCGTTCACGGCTTCCACGCCAACTTCGCTGCCAAGTGCGAGAAGCCCGGCTATGCCATCGCTCTTGCTGTCGAGATCCTTCAGCAGACCGAGGGTTATGACCACTACGAGGACATGATCACCGGCCTCACCAACGTCTTTGAGCTCTGCGAGAACGCTGCTCAGTCCTGCAAGGGTCTTGCCAAGCAGTTCGCTCAGGACTTCAAGGACGACAAGATGATCTACTTCATGGCTTCCGGTGCCTCCGAGAAGATGGCTTATTCTCACGCCGCCTTCCTGTTCACCGAGATGCAGTGGATCGACGCCGCCGCCTACAACACCGGCGAGTACTTCCACGGCCCGTTCGAGGTTTCCACCGAGGGTAAGCCCTATGTCTTCTTCATGTCCGATGGCGCTACCCGTCCGATGGACGCCCGCGCCCTCACCTTCCTTAAGCGCATGGGCGCCAAGGTCGCTCTGATCGACTCCAAGGACTACGGCCTGGCTGACGCTGTGCCCGCGAGCGTCGTCACCTACTTCAACCCGCTGCTGCACCTCGCCGTTATGCGCGAGTACGGCAACCAGATCGCCGAGGCCCGTCAGCACCCGCTGACCATGCGTCGCTACATGTGGAAGCTTTCCTACTAATCACAAGTAAGTAGACCTTACGGGTTGATTGAGAGGGGATGGGGTTTGCGCCCCGTCCCCTTTTTTGTTCTTGAGAGGAGATGCGTATGATCAAGGCAGTGCTGTTTGATATGGACGGCGTGCTGGTCGATACCGAGTGGTTCTACAACCGTCGTCGCGTGGCGTTTATGGAAGAGAAGGGGTTCCACTTTGACGAGATTCCCGATCTTT
>CAJLUE010000050.1 GCA_905209765.1 uncultured Collinsella sp.
TGACCAGATTCGGAACATGTCGTCATCCGAACCCATCGAACGCGCTAGGCGCTCGGTATATCTTACCTGCTCCCGCCCGCCACGGCAAGTGGGGCGAACCCATCGGATGGATTCGCCCCACTCGTGCACATCGCTAGCGGCGCCTACGGTACAGGACCGCGCCGCCCGCTGCGGCCAGCGCGCCGATGCCGGCCATGGCCGCGAGCGCCTCGACCGGCAGGCTGCGGTCGCCGGTGTCGGGCATGCCGCCCTTGGAGCCGTCGCCGCTAGAGCCGCTGCCGGAGCCGTTATCTGAGCCGCCGCCCGAGCCACCGCCCGGCGTACCGGGGTTCTCGGGGGTGCCGGGGGTCCCGGGCTCCTCGGCGTAGCTGTTGGTAAAGACTGGCGGCACGTTGGCGTCGCCCTCGTAGGAGACCTTCGCCGACAGGTAGCCCGTCTTGGTGCCGTCGGCCGCCTCGTCGCTCACCGTGACGACGATCTTGTGCACCGCCTTGTCGTAGGTCACGTGCGCCTGGCCGTCGTCGACCTCGCTCACCGTGAAGGTGTAGGTGCCGGCCTGCTTGAACGTCAGCGCATCGAACGTGACGCTGCCGTCCGCGGCGTTCTTGGCGGTCGACATGACCTTGCCGTCCCGGCTCTTGAGCTCAAAGCTGAACTGGCCCGCCTTGAGCTCGGCGCCCTTGAGCACCTTGGCGGCGCCCAGCTTGAGGGTGACGGGTGCGGCCTTGTAGCCGTTGGTGAAGGTCACCGAGGTGTCGTTCGCGGCATTGCCCTCGGCATCCATGAGCTCGTGCTTGACGGCGAGCGTGCCGTTACCGGCATCGGTGACCGTCGTGCGCACGCGGTACGTCGTCTTGTCGTACGTCACGCCGCCCGCCGTGCCGGCGACCTCGCGCAGCTCGTAGCTGTGCGTGCCAGGCGCGGTGTAGGTGACGGGGCTGAGCGCGACCGTGCCGTCGGCGGCGTTCTTGCCCGTCGCCGCAACGCTCTCGCTGCCGTCGGCGGCAATCTCGACCAGTTGGAACTCGAACTCGCCCTCGGCCAGGTCACGGCCCTTAAGCTTCTTGCTCACCTTGATCTGGTCGGTGACGGAGCTCGGCGTCGGGTTCACGACGTAGGTGTTGGTGAACTCGAACGCGCCCTTGCCCTCGGGCGTGCCTTCTGCGGGCAGGACCTCCGCGGCGAGCGTGCCCGCGTTGGTGTTCTCGACCACCTTGACCGTGAAGGTCCTGATCGCCGTCGCGTCATTGACCACGCCGTCGACCGAGCCGGACTCGCTCACCCGATAGGCGAACGTCTTGGTGCGCAGGCCGTCGCCGTCGATCTCGGCGTCGTCGAGGTCGCTCGGCTGCTTAAACGTGATGTGGCCCAGCTCGACGTTGCCGGCGGCGTCGTTGGTCGCCTCGGTCACTGTCTTGCCCGAAGCGTCAACCGGTGCGGGCGCGCCGTCCAGCGGCTCAATCTTAAAGGTGTACTTGCCCGCGATGTCGGCCTGCGCCAGGCCGAGTCCGGCCTGGCTAAGCGCCAGCGTCTTGGTGCCCGCGAGGTCGACCGTCGCCTCGTCGGCGCTATAGCCGTTCACGAACGACAGCGTGCCGTCGGAGCCCTCGGGATAGACCACGGCAGTGTCCAGCCCGCCCTTGCCGTTATCGGTCACCTTGACCGTGATGTCGAAGCTCGAGGCGGTCGCCGTCACGCCCGCGGGCAGTCGGTCCGTGCCGTCCTCGGATACGGTATAGGGAATGACCCATGAGCCGTCGGCGGCCCTGGTGGCGGTGCCGCCCGCCACCATCCGCTCGAGAGCGTCGGTGGTGTAGGCAATGGGCGAGAACGCAAGTCCCGCGGCCTCGCCGTCGCCGGAAGCCTGGTTGGACGCGGTCGCGACCACGTCGCCCTGGGCATTGCGGACGGAGAACGAGAACTCGCCCGCCGCCGCGGCGCGGCCCGTCAGCGTCTTGGTGGCGTTAATTGCCACGTTGCCCTCGCCGCCGAGCGTTCCGGTGGCCTCGTAGGAGTTCTCGAACGCGACCGTCACGGGCGCGGGCGCCGCCGTGGCGTCATCTGCTGTGGAGACCTCGCCGCGGGCGACCTCGACACCGTCCTTGGCAACTGTGGTCGTAACCGTGAGCTTGCCCGTCGCGGCGTCGTAGCCGGGCGCGATGGTCACCGTGCGCGGCGCGGTGTCGTTGGTGTAGGCCTCGCCGCCGAGCTTGGTCTCGGTGACGGTGAAGCTGTAGGTCTTGCCCGCGTCGGCGTCGGTGAACTTCACGTCGCTGCCCGCAGCACCGCCGATGAGGTCGACCAGGTCGGCCTTCCCATCGTCAGCCGCGGCCACGGCGTAGGCGTCCTTGCCGGTCTTGAGGCCGAGCTTGGCGGCCGTCTCGGCGTCGGCGGTCACGGTGAAGGCGAACTGCCCCGCCTCCATGGCGCGGCCGGAGAGCGTCTTGGACAGGCGCACGCCCGCGCGGGCCGAGTAGTCGAGCTCGGTCGTGTAGGTGTTGACGAAGTCGCCGCCGCTCACCTCCGCGATCGCGGGCGTCGTGGCCGTGAGGTTGCCGGAGCCGTCGTCGATCACGGTCACCGTCATCATAGCGACGTGGCCGTCGTAGGCCACACCGGCGATGGCAGAGCCGTCATCGGGCCTGACCTCGCGCACCGTGTAAGTGAAGGTCTTGGCGCGCACGCGCTTGCCACCAACCTCGGCGAACTCCGCATCCTTGATGTCATCGAGCATGTAGCGGATGGAGCCGAAGTCGAAGGCGACCCTATCGCCCGCCTTGGTGCCGGCGGCCGTCACGCTGACGGTCTTGGAGCCGTCGGCGGAGCCCTCGGGCATGGGAGCGCCGTCCTCGCCCGTGAGCGCGAACTGGAAGCTATCGCCCTCCGCCCAGTCGCGGCCCTCGAGCGTCTTGGTGAAGAGCCCCGCGGTGGAGACGTCTCTGCCCTCGGTGACCGTTCCGTACGTGTTGGTGAACGCGACGGTCGCGCCGTCCTCGGTCACGGCGCCTTCGGCCTTGGAGCCGTCAGCCCCGTTGACCGTGGTCGTGTAGCCCTCGGCGGCGTCCTCGGTCACGGTGTAGTGCGCGCCCACGGGCAGGCCGGCGATGGTCTTCTCCCCGCCGTCCTTAAGCGTGAAGGTCGCCTTGCCGTCCGTGAACGTCACGGCGTGCTCGCCCTTGCCGAAGGTGCCGGAGACGGGCTCGCCGTCCCCGTCGGCCAGCGCGACCGCAAAGCCGAACTCGCGCTGGCTGTCGCCGCCGACGACCGTCTTCTTGACGGTGAGGCTGCCGGTCTTGGCGGTGTTGGTAAAGACCGCCGCCTCGACCGTGCGCTCAGCAGCGTCGCCCGCATCGTCAGTCAGCTGTGCAATCTTGGTCTTGGCAGACAGCTTGCCGGCTCCGTTGTCGGTCACCGTGACGGTGGCACGATAGGTGGCCTTCGAGAACGTGAGTGCCGCCTCGTCACCCGACTGCTCGGTAATCATATAGGTATAGGTACCGGGCTTGGTGTACTCGATAGCACCGAAGTTGCCGACCTGGGCATCCTTGTGCAACTCAATCGTCGACACGCCCTCCTTGGCGCCCTTGGGCATGGGTGCCTCACCCTGGGCAGTCAGCGTCATGGTAAAGGCATCCGTCTTAGTCCAGTTGCGTCCGGAGATCTTCTTTTGCACCTTAAAGGCGTTTTCCACCTTCGTGGACTCCACGCTGTAGACGTTGGTGAAGCCCACCTGCGTCGCCTGTCCGATGGTACCCTTCTGGGGATTCGCCTTATCGACAACCGCAAAGCCGTCTTCGCTCGTCATGAGTTCGCCCTTGGAGTTGAGCTCCTGCACCTCGTAGTGAGCACCCGCAGGCAAGGTAACCGTCACGGAGCCGCCAGCCTTAAGCGCGATGGCGCCGCCGCTCTTGATCTGCCCGCTTACATAAGTGCCATTGGTGCCGCCGGGGCGACCGGCGTACGCAAAGGTGCCGGCCAGAGGCGTTGTGCCATCGGCCTGGTAGAGCAGCACCTTAAAGGTAAATTCCTTGTTGGGCGCGGTGATGCCTTCGGCGGCCGTGACCGTCTTGCTCAACGTCAGGCGCCCGTCTGAAACTTGATCGGTAGTGGTGCCGGTCTTGACGGCAGGGTTGTTGCCGACCGTCACCGACGCCTGGTTGGAGATGTCGCCCGAAGCGCCACCGCTCTTAAACGCGTCCTCGGTCACGCGAACCTTAAACTGAACCGTTCCCTCCTTGCCGGTGGGAACGTCCGCCAGCGTCCAGGTGAGGTTGCCGTCATTGTCCTTGGAGCCGGCATCCTTATGCTCGCCGGCGAACTCCACGAACTCGGTTCCCGCGGGAACGGCATCGGTGATCGTCACCGTGGCAGACGCGCCCTCGGTGTTCTTGTAGCCGATGGTGTAGGTGAGTTCGTCGCCCAGCGCCACACCCGACCCCGTCGAATCCTGGGCATCGCTCTCGGACTTCTTGGGCACGTAGTTGGTCGTGGTGCCGGTATAGCTCTTGTTGCCGATCGTAACGGTGGCAGTGTTATTGATGGTGTCGACAGCGCTTTGGGCGTCCTTCACAGCGTCCTCGGTAATCTTGACGCGCACGCGCACCGAACCGTGGCTGCCCGCGGGTTGCTTACCCAGGTTCCAAGTAAGCGACTGGCCGCTCGCGGCGCCCTTATCGGCATACTCGCCCTCAAAGGCCTCGAACACGACGCCCGTGGGAAGCTCGTCGTTCACGGTCACGAAGGCATCGGCTTCGGTATTGGCCCAGTTGATGGTGTAGACGTAGGAGTCGCCCACGGAGAGCAACTGCCCGTCGATGTCCACATCGGGCTTCGCGACCGTGCCGATCGTCTTGACCTTATCGCGTGTGTTGTGGAAGACGATCTTGCCCTTCTCGGTACCGTCGCGATAGGTCACCTTGGACGTAAGCTTGCCGTTGTTGTTATCGGTCACCTCGAGCAGCACGCGGCACGTCGCGGACGAGTCCACGGGACGCACACCCTCGGGCAGGTTGGCCAAGCGCTCCTTTGCCACCAGGTTAAAGCTGTAGGTAGTGGTGTGGTCGGCATTGTGGCGCTTGGTGGCAATGCCATCGTTGACGGCACCGGCAAGGTCAATCGTCTGCTCTTGAGTTCCACTGGTAGCATTGCCAAGCTTAAAGTGAACCTTACCAAAGTCGACCGTAGCGGTGCCGTTCTCACCCGTCTTGGTCTTACCCTCATCCATCTTTTCGAGCGAGCTGTCGGCCCTCTCCGCATACAGGTCAAACGTATACTGGCCAGACTCGATCTTGTCGCCGGAGTCCATTACCTTCTCGGCAGCAAGACCGTCGAATGTTCCGGTCGCGACATAGCTGTTGGTGAAGAACACCTGGGCCTTGGCGGTACCGTCCTTGGAGCTATAAGTCTTTGCATCATCGGTATCTTCGACATTGTTGGCGTCAAAATGCTTGACGGTAGTCTCGGTATAGAGCGAGCCGTTGCCGCGATTCTTAACCGCAATCTCTACCGTCCAATAGGTGGAGTCGTATTGATAGCCGGGCTTGCCGCCGCCATTCTCGACAACCTTGTAGGTAAACGTCTTACCCGCATCTTTCGTCGCAAAGGTCAGACCGCCCAAAATACCGATATGGGACATGCCGTCGGTTTGCGGCTCATCGTTTCTCACGGTGAGCTTGCCCTCATCTGCGCGCAGCAGCTTGTTGAGTTTATCGGTTGAGGCGGGGTCTTCGCCCGTCACCGTAAAGCCAAACATGCCGGCATGCAGATCGTGGCCGCTGAGCGTCTTGACGAGCTCTAGACCGCCCTGGAGCTCGTAGCTCGTTGAAGTTTGGTAACTATTGGTGAAGATGAGGCCTTCCGAGCCGGTCGTGCCATCGCCACGGGCCACAAGCTTGCCGCCCTCATCGGTTACGGTAATGATCAGGACATAAGTGTGCGTGTCATACTTCCACTCGCCGAGATCATTCGGAACCTGTTCGTTAATAGCGAACTTATACGTGCCCGGCTTGTTAAAGGTGAGCTTCGAAAAGTCAATCTTTTCGTGCTCCCCGTCCTTGAGGGCCGCCGTCGTTTGCTTCTCCTCAGCGTAGCCGTTGTCCACGCTCATCGAAGAGCCGGTGATGAGCTTGCCATCGATGGCAGTCTTGGTAGCATCGTCAGCCGCAGTCATAGCAAAGGTGAACTTGCCCGGAGCATCGGCACCGGCAACCACCTTCGTCACGGACGGGGTGTAGGTTGCCGCCTCGGTGACCGTATAGGTGTTCTTGAATTTGACCGTCGCGACACCGGTGGACGTTGCACCAGACGGATAGATCCACTGGCCCTCGAGCTCGTCCTTGCCATCGACCTGCTTGCTTACCGCTGTCGTGACTCTAAGCGTACCGTCGCCGTTATCCGCCACGACAGCCTTAACCGTATGGACCGTCTTGTCGTACGTATAGTCCGTCGCCTTGTCGTCAATCTCACTCACCGTATAGGTGAACGTCTTGCCGGCATCATCCTGAGTGAAGGTCAACCCGCCCGCAGGTATCAAACTAACGGTCTTGGGGGCGTCGGCCTCGACATTTGCGGTCTCAAAGACCTTGCCGTCCGTGGAAATGCCAACCTTGCTGGCAGATATCTCGTCGACAGGCTTGACGATATAACGGAACGTGCTCTTAGGCGAGCCAAAAATGGTCGCGTCCTTGGGATACGTCAACGTCTTCTCGATCTGCAGACCGCCAGCAGCGCCATAGTCGAGGCTTGCCGTGTAACGGTTCACAAACGAGACAGTAGGCGTCGTGACGCCAACCTCACTTACATCGTACTGCTGCACGTAGGTAGTCGAATCTTGCTTGAGCTGGACGATCTTTTCGTCCGTCAGCGCGCTCGCGTCGGCGCCGTCGCCCAGCAGCTCCGTCACACCCGCGCCCTTGAGCACGGTCGTCACGGTGTAGAGCTTGGCAGGGTCGTTTTTGCGCGCAAGAACCTTGACGAGCACGATGGCGTCGCCCGTGTAGCCGGTGTCATAGGTGTAGCCGGCAGCCGCAGGCTGGTTCTCGTGGATGCGATAGGCAAACGTACGCCCCAGATCCTGTTCCGTGAGCTCACGGGCAAAGAGCTTCTCCGCCCCACTCGCGCTCACCACGGTGCCGGGCACGCCGGCCCCCGCAGCCGTATTAGACAGGCTGGCCTCGGAGCCATCGACCGATGTCTGAACGCCGTTGTGCCAAAGGCCTGTCGCGGTAAAGGTAAACTGTCCCGCGGCAGAGGCGCGACCCTCGAGGGTCTTGCTGACCGTCACGCCACCAAAGGTGCCCGATGCATGGTACGCGTTGGTAAAGGCAGCCTTGTCAGTTACGGCCTTGTCCGCATCGGAGGCACTGGTGTTGGCGTAGGTCACGCTCGACACGCGCAGCTTGCCCGTGTGGTTGCCCGACTCATCCAGATCGGTCACCACGACGGTCGCGCGTGCAGTGTGCTTGTCCATGGACATGCCCGCCTGGCCATCCCGCGCAGCATCCTCGGTGATGTTGAAGCTAAAGGTACCCGCGCGGTTGAACGTCACGGTCGGGGCGGCTTCGGCGCCAAAGGCGAACGATGCCACGCGTCCCGACGCGGGCGCGCTGGCGACAGCTTGGTTAGTGCCGATAGCAACGGCCCCATCCGTCACTGCCTTTGCGGTGGTCTTACCCAGACCAGTTGCACTGGCATCGTCCGTAGCGGCGGCAAGGTTAAAGGTATAGCTCTCGTCCTGGTTCCAGTCACGACCGCTCACGGTCTTTTGGCCCTGCAGGGTCGCGCTCGTGGGATCCACACTATATATATTGGTAAAGGAAGGCGTAACGTTCGTGTCCAGCTGCTTTACCGAACCGTCTTCTGTAATCTTGTAGTACTCGATCGAAGTCTGGATGCCAGCACCCTTCTCGGCGTTGCGCACCACGGCGTAATAGACCGATCCATCGTAGGTCATGCTCGTAACGCTGCCGGGATTCTCGGCGAACTTGTAAACGTAGGCACGTCCCGCATCCGCCTTGGCGGTATAGGAGATCGCCGGCCACGTCACCGTACCGTCGGCGTTATTGCCCACGGTCGCGGTGTTGCCCTCGGTACCCTGAGGCATGGGGGCCGCCATGTTCTTATCGACCGTATCGAGGCTGAATACCGCGCTGGCATCTGCATAGCCACCCACGCCCTCGAGCTTAAAGTCAAAGGTATTCTGGGCAAGCGGGAACGTCCCGGCGTTGTCGGTCAGGTTCTTTTGGGCATGGATGATGATGCTATGTTCGTGCGTATCGTAGCGGTTGGTGAAGGTTGCGCCCTTACCGGCAACATCCGTCTTGGTGTCGACACCCGCGTCGTCGCACTCCTGCACCATCTTCACGCTCTTAACGACCAGAGCACCGGCATGGTTATCCTCCACCACGACCGTCGCGGTATAGACAGCAGCGGAGTAGCTTATGCCGTCTGCCCTGGCGTCGGATCCGGGGATAACCTCCGAGATGGTATAGGTGTAGGTACCCGGCTTCCTATAGGTAATATCGTCAAACGTCGCCGTCCGGGTTTTCTCGGTGAGCTCAACCGTAGCCACCTTGCTCTTGGCAACGCCGGGCATGGGAACGCCGTCGTCGGCTGTAAGCTGCACGGTAAAGGTATCGCCATCGGCCCAATTGCGGCCCTCGAGCACCTTCTTGGCGCTTAGGCCATTCTGGGCGTCAAGCGTTACGCGGTTGGCGCTGTAGTTGTTGATGAACTCAAGCGTGTTGCTCGCGGGAATCTTTCCGTCCACGAGCGCGGCGATCTTGCCCGTGATAGTGTTGCCGGTTCCTGATTGCTTCTCGCCGCCGACCATGCGTCTCACGAGGCTAAAGCCAGCCGGAAGCACCGACTCGTCGGCAGAGCCGGTCACAGTGTTAACGATGCTCGCCAGCACATTGCCACTGGACTCCTCGCCCTTAGTGGTGAGCTCGCTCACGCTATAGCTGTCGCCCTTCTTAAGGTCGTATACGCGAATGGTCTCGCCGGCCTTGATGGAATGGGTGCCGCCGTTCTTGAGCCTAAAGGAATTGCCCACAGCGTTGCCGCTCGCATCGAACACATGCGCCTCGTAGCCCTCCTGGGACTCCGGCAGGGTGAACTTAAACGTAAAGGTCAGGTCGTTGCCTTTCGCATCCTTGGTGGGCGCAGTAAGACCAGCATCCGCCGTCACGGTCTTAGTCACTTGCAGGCGTGCCACGCGACGATCGGTATACTGCACGGCCGTTGCCGTGGTAAAGAGATGATTGAGCTGGAGTGTGCCCAGCTTAGTACGGGTCTTGGAGGCATCGTCTATATATGCTGAATCGTCTTCTTGATAAAGAGCCATGCGGTTTACGCCCGTATCGGCAAAGATCGTCGCCAGCCGACCGTCGCGATCGCCACCATCCTCGACATAGCGCAGAATGGTCTTGGTGCCCTGCGCCGTTTTGTCATAGCGCATATGCATCAAGTTGCCCGCAAGAGAAGGCGTCACGCCTTGGGCTGTGCACGTCTGGCCCCATGTCAGGTTTCCGTTGGCGTCAACGGCCGCACTCTGCAGCTTGCCCTTGATGTGCGTAAGCGTATTGTCAATCGAGTCGGGGGAGCCAAACTGCGCCAGGGAGGCGATCAGCGAACCCGGGCCGCTCATGCTGAGCACGCCATCGTTCTCTTCGCCGGCGTCCACATATACGCCCGAGTCGTCCACGATTACCTTGGTGATGGTGTTGTTGATCTCATGGCCATCTGGACTTACAGACTCACGCAGGTAGTACGTACCCTTGATAAGGGGCGCATGCTTCGCCGAATCGAGCGGGAAGCATGCAGCACCCTTAATGTCATACGGATAGGTCATGCCGTTTGCCTGCACGGTGTCATACGGCTCGGCGCCCGATTTAATGGCATACGTGCTGGGGCTATCGCCGGTAACATCCTTGGCCTCGTACAGCTCAAACGTTGCGCCGTTCACGGGCTTGCCCAGGTCGTCAACCTTCTGCACAAACAGACGGTTCTGAACGTTGGTGAGGTGGATCACCGTAGAGAACTGCCTGTTTATCGTTTGATATTTGACCATAGAGGTGTTGCCGATGGTTGCCCCCGCCAGAGACGATGCCGTGGTGTGATACACCGCCACGGTATATTCCGCCTTCGACTTGTCTTCATCTTGCAGCATGGCGGCGTACGTCTCGATATCGCCAGGCAGCGACCTAACCGTTACCTCGTAGTCGCCCTTGGTGTTGACGCCAAAGACGCTCGTGTCCGCCGATTTGGCAGCCTCGACGGCGCCAGGGATGCCATGTGCGGAGCACAGCATGTAGCCATCGAGCGGATTGCCCGTGACTGCCGTCCATGCATTTTCGTCCGTGTCCGCCTTGCTTTTATCGGTGCGCTTGAGCACGACGGCAAAGGTCGTACCCGAGCTAATGGGTTTGTCCTTATTGTCTTTTGTTTCTTTGCTAAGGGAAATGGTCTCCTTGGCAGCCAGATAACCACCGTTGAGCCACATGCGGCTACCCGTCCATTGCGTTACGCCATCGGCCATGGTGACCGTCGTTTGCGGCGCGACCACCACGCCGCCCGAGCCGCTCGCCGCAGCCTCTTTGTACTGCAGATGCAGCTCACCTGACGTTGCGGTAGTCGATGAGGTCAGACTCGAGCGATATCCCGCGGGCAGGTCTGTCTCTTTGAGTACAAAGTAGTTATGTCCATCAGCATGCTGGTTATCAAATGAAAGGACGGAGCCGTCGTCCGACTTCAGAAGCACCAGCCGACCCTTATCGTCCGTCGTACCTTGAGCGATGGGATCGCCCTGCGTCTTCCAGCTGGCATCCGACTGATACAGCGCAAACTTGGCGTCCTGGACTGCCTCGCCGTTCTGATCGACCTTCTCGACCTCGGACGACGGCAGCGTGGTGAGATTGAACTTGAGCGACATATTCGATGCGCCCGCGCCGCGCTCCAGATAGAAGAAGCTCAGCGTGTGCTTGGAGCTGTTGAGGAAGGTGTTGCCGGAGAATCTTCTGTTTGAAGTATCTGCGCCGGCAGCTTGGAACATCGCCTTAATGGTGGTGTCTTGAATTGTCTTTTCGGGATCATTTGCATTGTCAACATGACCGACATGTACGGCACCGGTGGCGAAATTGATCTCGAGCGTCGCCTTCTCGTGGATGCCACCAAGATCGCCCACGAGCACGCCGTCGATATAGACCCAGACGTCGTCGTCACCCGAGAACTCAAAGATCATGTCGTTGCCATCGGTGGTCTTGCCGTTCGTCGGCTGGACGAACTCCGTAGTCATGGACATGCCAAAGTGATGGTTGAGGCTCGTGCTTCCATCAATGATCTGCTTAGGGGAGAGGCTGTTGCCCTTCTCATCAAAAACCTTGTCAGCCGAGTCGAAGGGGAAGAACTGGCCCAGATTTGCATCTGATACGCCGCCCTTATATACACCAGCCTTATTGTAGACGTCAAAGGAGTTAGTCGTGTAGTTATACACAGCATAGTTGCCGCGAGAACCATACGAGTCGTAAACGTAATAGCCCTTCTGGAGCTGAAAGAGGCCTTTCACGTCGTTGTAGACAGCCTTACCCTTTTGCCTGCCGTTTGCTTGGCTTTCGTTATTAAAGAGATAGGCCAGCGACTCGTCGGTGTACGTACCACTCGTGTTATAGGAGGTGTAGGTGCCAGCTTTGATTGACGGATAGCCATTTACCAGCGTGTTCTTCACAAATGAAAGACGTCCAAAGCCGCCAACGCCGCTTCTTCCCGTCCATTTATTAATGCCTGATCCGGCGCCGCCATTGAACTTGAGCTGGCGATCTTTGTTGATGCCGGTGTTGTTATTGCCATTATCGTTGTTTATGTTGACGGACTTATCGTTGTCGCCGTTCACGACCCAGTAGTCGAACAAATTGACCGTAGTGCCGGTGGGATTCACCGTCTGCACGGTGTGGTTGCTAAAGGGAACCGTTTGATCGGCCGACGCACTCGTCGCGCCAAACAAGAGCGCACACGCCGCCAGCGGGACGGCCAAAACCCTCAGGACACGCTTTACGGTATTGGTTTTCTTGCCAAAAGGCTTTAGCATTTCTCGAGCTCTCGCACACGCGCGATTCATGAAGGCCCTCCCCAATCCATGAGGACGGCAAGAAGCAGCTCGCTATATATGTGTGTCGTCCCCATCGATGCAAATATACGCCCCCCCCGCGCAGAAACGCAAGGCAGGACATCGCTGCATGCTTAAAATTGTAGCAATTTGGGTGACCCGAAATTTCGCCTCGGGTTGCCACTCGGTCGTCAAATCGAACCATTCGCGCCATCGACATACCCCAGTAGGACAAATCGACCGGCAATCTTTATCCCCCACAACCCACAAAGTAGCTAATTTGGGACGTGTCTCTATAGTTTTGTCAACCGCGTGCTTCGCGCCATTTCGGCAT
>CAJLUE010000051.1 GCA_905209765.1 uncultured Collinsella sp.
CGCGTGGCGTTTATGGAAGAGAAGGGGTTCCACTTTGACGAGATTCCCGATCTTTCGGGGTCTAACGAGCCCGCCATTTGGGAGGCGCTGGTGCCCGACGATGTTGAGCTGCGCGAGCGTCTGCGCGTGGAGTACAAGCAGGTCTACAGCCCGGACCATCCCGTTCCGTATGCCGAGCTGCTCAACGAGCAGACGGAGCCGGTGATGCGCGAGCTGCACGAGCGCGGCGTGAAGTGTGCTATCGCGAGCTCATCCTATCGCGAGCTGATCGACGAGCTGGTGGAGATTGCCGGCATCGCCGACGTGCTGGACTACACCATCAGCGGCCACGAGTGCAGTGCGTTTAAGCCCGATCCCGAGATCTACCTGCGCGCCATGGAGGCGCTGGGGGTGGAGCCTGCCGAGTGCCTGGTTATCGAGGATTCGCCTTTAGGCATCGAGGCCGGCAAACGCTCCGGCGCCCGAGTCCTGGCGCTGCGTCCGCACGAGGGCGTCAACCTCGATCAATCGCGAGCCGATGCCGTTATCGATAATTTGACCGACATTTTGGCCGCTTTGTAGTGTCAATCCGCCGCAAGAAGCACGGGTTCAAACTTTATTTGCGGTGGACTGGCTCAATTTGTCATCTATTTGGATCCGTTTGGCTTCGATTCGGACTAAGTGAGTAGACTTTTTGGCGCTGGCCGAGCACAATGCATATCTTCCTTTGTAAAACCGCAGGTCACAGGGGTGGCGGTTTTGGGTGTGCTCTGCAGGTCGCGTAAAGTCTACTCACTTGTAATTTGGGCCTTTGGTCGTGGGGTTGCTGGTCCCGTTTTGGTTGTCGATGGAGGGTGAATTGAAGCGCCCCCGCACGCTCCATGCTACAATCGCGGGCATGCCCCACAACTAGATCTGCCTTAGAAAGGAGCCTCCGTGGCGAACGCCATCGATCAGCTCACGGACCGCGTGCTCATGCTCGGCCGTCTCACCATCGTCCGCCGCGCCATTACCGCCGTGGCGGTCACAATTTCCGCCGTTCTCCAGACATTTCTGATCCAGGCGTTCATTCAGCCCGCCGACCTGCTTCCGAGCGGTCTCACCGGTGTCGCGGTCCTGCTTGATCGCGTTACCTCGCTCGGCGGCGTTCACATCGACATCTCGCTCGGTATGCTCGCGCTCAACATCCCCGTGGCGCTCCTATGCTGGAGCGGCATTAGCAAGCGCTTCGTCATCTTCTCGATGATGCAGGTCGTGCTCTCATCGCTGTTTCTCAACGTCTTTCACTTCGCGCCGTTTTTGGGCGACAAGATCATGCTCATCATTTTTGGCGGCGTGGTCTCGGGTCTGGGCGCTGCCATCGCGCTTAAATCCGGCGCATCCACCGGCGGTACCGACTTTATCGCGCTGTGGGTTTCCAACCACACGGGCAAGACCATCTGGGGCGTCATCTTTGGTTTCAACTGCTTTATCCTGGCGATCTTTGGTTTTATGTTTGGCTGGGACAAGGCGGCGTACTCCATCGTGTTCCAGTTTATTTCGACCAAGACCATCGACAGCTTCTATCGTCGCTACGACCGCGTGACGCTGCAGATCACGACGCGTAAGGCGGACGAGGTCATGACCGCCTATGTTGACCATTTTCAGCATGGCATTAGCTGCGCCGAGGTCATTGGCGGATACAGCCGCGAAAAGATGTATCTGCTGCACGCCGTTGTATCGACCTACGAGAGCCAGGACATTATCAAGCTGGTGTGCGACATTGATCCCGGCGCCGTGATCAATGTGTTCCACACGCTCAACTTTGTGGGCGGCTGGTGGGGCGGTCATGTCGACGAGCCCATGCCCACGGCCGTTCCCGATCCCGACAAGCCCGCACGCATGGCCAGCAGGCAGGCGCGCCTCAGCGAGCAGGACAGCCTGCAGCAGGACGACGGCAAGTAGGGTTTTGGCATTTTGCCGGCCTGGTGCAATCCTGTCCGCTTGAGCCTCCCGAAAGCCTCGCTGCTTTCGGGAGGCTCTCGTTTGCTCAGATAAAACCTACCAAAATGAAGCTGTCGCTTTTTGGTAGGGAGGGCGTATCGTTTTATCAATATGAGGTAACATGAAACTAGACGTTATATACGTATTAGTTATTTCAATATTTCGATAAGAGTGATTAGATATGCCCGCGCCCAAAAATGCACCGCTTTACCAGCAGATTTACGACGAAATCAAGGATGCGATCGAGAAAGGTGTTTATGCACCCAAGGAGCGTATTCCGTCCGAGCTCGAGCTTGCCGAACAGTACGACGTGAGCCGCATTACGGTGCGCCGCGCCGTCGAGGAGCTATGCTCCGATGGCTACCTGGTTAAGCAGCAGGGCCGCGGCACCTTTGTCTCCACGCCGCACATCAATCGTCAGTTCCACGCCTCGACGCTGCAGACGTTTACCGCGCTGTGTGCCGACAATGGCATGAAGGCCGGCGCACATGTGGTCGATCGCCAGATTGTGCCGGCACGCCAAAACGAGATGGAGTTCTTTGGCCTGCAGAAGGACGCGCTGCTGTTGCACATCAAGCGCGTGCGTACGGCCGACGGCGAGCCCATCTTTGAGGAGAACATCTTTGTGCCGTTTGACGCCTACCGTGAGCTGTTGACGGCCGATCTTGAGGACAAGTCGATTTTTGCCGAGGTCGAGCGTGTTGGCGGAACGCCGATTGTCTCAGTTGGCTACCGCACGGCCGAGGCCGTTCGTGCCAATGCCGAGCAGGCGGCCGAGTTGGGCATTGCTCCGCACGATCCGCTGCTCAACCTGCGTGCCAGCTTTACCGGTCCCAATGGCGAGCCGGTCCTGATGGGTAAGCAGTACTACGTGGGATCGCGCTACGTTATGGTCATGTAAGTTACGCGGTTTTACCAAACCGCGTAACGGCTCGACGCTGCAAACGCCCCTAAGCGGCAATCTGACGTTCAATCGTCGGTCGCGTACCAAAGTACGCTTCCCTCCTCTTTCACGTCACCTTGCTCGCTTAGGGGCGTTTTCGCTGACTTATGCTCAACCAGCGACGTTTCCGTGCTTGTCAAGAGATAAAACATTGACGTTGCCGGGCCGGCACTTGGGGACGTTCCTTTTGTGCCGGCACCTGGGGACACTCCTTAGTCGTTGGGGACGTTCTTAAACGACTGGTCATTCAAGAACGTCCCCAATGACTACCCGCAGAATGAGCGTGGCTGACAGCCGGGCGACGCCGGGCCGCGTGGCGGCGTATAATCGGCGGCAGATGACTTGGACGTTAGGAAATCATGACCGATAGCATGCAGCAGATGGCGCTCGACACGCTCGGCGCCTATTTTGGCTACACCTCGTTTCGCCCGGGACAGGACCGCATGGTCGATGCGATCCTTGCCGGTCGCGATGCGCTGGGCGTTATGCCCACGGGCGCCGGCAAGTCTATCTGCTACCAGGTCCCCGCGCTCATGCTGTCCGGCATCACCTTTGTGGTGAGCCCGTTGCTGTCGCTTATGGAGGACCAGACCCGCGCGCTGCTCGCGGCTGGTGCGCGACCCAGCTATCTCAACTCCAGCCTTACCCCGGCCCAGCAAAACACCGTGCTCAAGCGGGCGCGCGAGGGCCGCTACCAGCTTATGTACGTGGCGCCCGAGCGCCTGCTCGAGCCGCGCTTTTTGGCCTTTGCGCAGGAGGCTGCGGCAGGCGGCGGCATTGGCGTGCCACTCGTGGCCATTGACGAGGCCCACTGCGTGAGCCAATGGGGTCAGGATTTCCGCCCCGCCTACCTGCAGATTCGCGAGTTCATCGATTCCCTGCCGCAGCGCCCCATCGTGGCGGCCTTTACCGCTACGGCGACCGAGCGCGTGCGCGCCGATATCCAGCAAATGCTCGGCCTCCAAAACCCGGCGACCGTGGTGACGGGTTTTGATCGCAAGAACCTCTACTTTGGTTGCGAGGAGATGGGCGACAAGGCCAAGGCCGCGTGGGTGCGTGACTACGTGATCGCGCATTCGAGCGAGAGCGGCATCGTGTATTGCTCGACCCGCAAGACGGTCGATGCGCTGGCCGCGGAGCTTGCCGAGGCGCTGGACCCCAGCGGCATTCGCGTGGGCCGCTACCATGCCGGCATGGGCAACGACGCCCGCCGCCAGAGCCAGCGTGCCTTTATCGATGACGACATTCAGGTGATGGTTGCCACCAACGCCTTTGGCATGGGCATCGACAAGCCCAACGTGCGCTACGTGATTCACAACAACGTGCCCGAGAGCATCGAGGCCTACTACCAGGAGGCGGGCCGCGCCGGCCGCGATGGCGATCCGGCCAGCTGCCATCTGCTCTGGAACGGCAGCGATTTTCGCATGCGTCGCTTTTTGATTGACCGCGGCGATGCGGCCGACGAGGCACTCGACGACGAGCAGCGCGCGTGGGCGCTCCAGAATCGATATCGTCTGCTCAGCCAGATGGAGGGCTACTGCAATACCACCGGCTGCCTGCGCGAATACATGCTGCGCTACTTTGGCGACGAGACCGCGGCCGAGCATGCCGCGGCTGGTGCGGGTGCCACCGCCACGGACGACGCCGAGGGCTGCGGCAACTGCAGCAACTGTCTCACGCAGTTCGAGGTTGAGGACGTCACCGATATGGCTCGCGCCGCCGTGCGCTATGTGGCCACGCGTCCCATGCGCTTTGGCAAGTCGCTGATCGCCGATGTGCTCCACGGCGGCAACACCGAGCGCATTCGCCAGATGCATTTGGACGAGGACCGCGGCTACGGTGAGCTGTCGAGCGAATCGGTCGGGCGCATCAAGGACATCATCGGCCAGCTGTGCGGTCGCGGCTACCTGGCCACCTCGCAGGGGCAGTACCCGGTCGTGGGACTGGGTCCGCGTGCCGGCGAGGTCGAGGACGAGGCGTTCGCCTTTACCGTCAAGCGTCGCGCGTCCAAGCGCAAGGCCTCGGCCCGCGCCCGCCGCGCCGTCGATCTGCTGCGCGAGGAGGCCGAGCTGGATCAGCGCCCGCGCGTTGGCGACGATGCCGAGCTGTTTGAACGTTTGCGTGCCCTGCGCAAGGAGATCTCGACCGAGCTGGAGATGGCGCCGTATATGGTCTTTTCCGACAAGGCCCTGCGCGGCCTGTGCCGCCTGCGCCCGCAGACGCGCGACGAGCTGATCCAGGTCAACGGCATTGGCGAGAAAAAAGCCGACGCCTTTGGCGAGCAGTTTATGGCGGCGATTGAAGAGTTTGAGTCCGAGCATGCGCGGGATGGGGCATAACGATGGCAACCGATAGCAAGACCGAACGTTCCGAGCGCGCCGAGGTGTCAGCCGTGCCGCTGTACCAGCAGGTCATGGACGACCTAAAGGGCGAGATCGCGCGCGGCGTGTACGTGGCCGGCTCGCGCATTCCTTCCGAGATGGAGCTCGCGAAGTCCTACGGCGTGGGGCGCATCACCGTGCGCCGTGCCATCGAGGAGCTGTCGCGCGCGGGGTATCTCAGCCGCCAGCAGGGGAGGGGTACCTTTGTGTGCGCTCCCAAGCTCAAGCGCAAGATTCGCCAGAAGGGTGACGTCCAGAGTTTTACTGAGGGCTGTGCTGCCAACGACATGGTGCCGGGTGCGCGTCTGGTGTCGCGCACGGTGGTCGCGGCGACGCGCGAGGATGCGGCGTTCTTTGGCGTGGAGCCCGGCTGCGAGCTCATCGTGGTCGAGCGCGTGCGCACGGCAGATGGCGTGCCCGTTATGCTCGAGAACAACGCCTTTGTGCTCGCCGACCATCCCTACCTGCAGACGCTGGCCGATGAGGACCTCACCGATAACTCGATCTTTGCGCTCGTTGCCGAGCATTCGGGTCGCGCGCCGCTCAAGTCCGACCCCTGCACCGTGGAGATTGCGCTTGCCGATGCTCAAGCGGCCCCGCTGCTGGAGGTGCCGGTCGGCGAGCCGCTCTTCTATATGGAGGCTTACTTTACCGATGAGGACGAGCGGCCCTTGCTGCTCGGACGCCAAAAGATCGTGGGCTCGCGCTACGTCTTCGACATCTAACGTCCACAGATAGAACAATATAGAACAAATTTGCCGAGATGACTTCACGGGCGTTGTTGCACGTGTTATAAATAGGACAACATAGAACGACAGCAGGTACGAGCTGCCGTTGCTCAAAGCCGCCCCACAAGGAGGAACATCAGGATGAACGCACATGATCTGGTTCAGGAAATCATCGAGCGCAAGGGCAAGATCGAGAATGTCTTTTGGATCGCTTGTGGCGGTTCGATGATCGACCTGATGCCGGCCAACGAGCTGCTCAAGCGCGAGGCCACCACGTTTACCTCGACGGTCTACACGGCACGCGAGTTCTGTCTGATGGCCCCCAAGAGCCTAGGGCCGAAGTCGCTCGTTATTGCCTGCAGCCACAGCGGCAACACGCAGGAGGTCGTCGACGGCTGCGAGATGGCGCTGGCCGCCGGTGCCGAGGTCATTGCCCTCACCGACTGCGAGGGCTCCAAGATCGACAACGGCAAGTGGACCACCTGGGTCTACCCCTGGGGCGAGGGCGTGCCGCAGGCCGAAGTGCCTCAGGGCATCGGCGCTCTAATCGCCGCCGAGCTGCTCGACCAGCAGGAAGGCTACGAGGCGCTCGCCGACATGTACGAGGGCCTCAAGCAGATGGATGCGCTGCTGCCCGCCGCCCGCGAGAAGGTCAACACCGAGCTGGGCGATCGCTTTGCCGAGCTCTGCCAGCAGCACAAGTTCTTCTATATCCTGGGTTCCGGCCCCAACTTTAGCCAGACCTACGCCATGGCCATCTGCTCGCTCATGGAGATGCAGTGGCAGCACTGCTGCTATATCCACTCCGGCGAGTACTTCCACGGTCCGTTCGAGGCCACCGAGCCCGGCGTGTGCTACTTTGTGCAGCTTGGCGCCGGCGAGTGCCGCCCCATGGAGGAGCGCGCTCTTGCGTTCCTCAACACGCACACCGACACGATCATGGTGCTCGACGCGCTTGAGTACGGCGTGGGTGAGGTGCCTGCCAGCGTGCGTTCGTACCTGGAGCCGATCTTCTTCTACAACATGAGCTGCGAGCTGCGCGCCGCCCGCGGCAAGGTGTTTGACCACAGCCCCGAGGTTCGTCGCTACATGGGCATCGAGCGGTACTAGGCACTGGGAATTATCTTTTTTGACGGGGCCTGCGCCACGCGCGGGCCCCGTTTTGCGTTGTGGCGGCCGGATTCGCGCCTGCGCGAAAACGAAGGTGAATACTTTTCCGCGAAGTGAACGACCTATTTTGGACCCCCGAAGCATCCACACTTTTTGACGGCAAAACCGCAGGAAAAACTCGGCAAAACCGCAGGAAACGGCATCTGAAAAGTGTCGATGCTTCGGGGGCTCATTTTTACTCGTTCACTTCGCGGAAAAGTATTCACCTTCGATTCGCAAGGGCACTGCGTGAGTCAAAAAAGCGGGCCGCGCCGGGGATTTCCGGCACGGCCCGCTTAGTATCGCGCTTAGATTCGCAAGGTTGCGGCAGCCAGCGGCCTACTTTGCGTCGTAGGCCTCGGCGTCCCACCAGTCGAGCTGGGCGATGTTGTCGCGGATGTGCTGGCAGCTCTTGTGGAAGCCCTCGAGCTCGTACTCGGACAGGTCGAGCGTGTAGACCTCCTCGACGCCCTCGGCGCCGATTACGCACGGCAGGGAGGTAAAGATGCCCTCCTCGCCATACTGGCCGGTCATAAGCGTAGAGGCGGAAAGTACGGCGTGCTCGTTGTGCAGCACGGCAGCGCAGACGCGTGCGGCGGAGTTGGCGACGGCGTACTCGGTGCACTGCTTGCCCTGGTAGGTCACATAGCCGCCCTTGCGCGCGAGCTCCTCGACCTCCATGTGGTCAAAGGCGTACTTGTCGGGGTTCTCGGCTTGGAGCTCGTTGAGGCTCTTGCCGGCGATGGTCGTGGCCTTAAAGGCAGCCAGCTGGCTAAAGCCGTGCTCGCCGATCATGTAGGCGTCAATGGACTTGGGGCTCACGCCGACCTTCTTGGAGATCTCGGTGCGCAGGCGGGCGGAATCCAGGCCGCAGCCCGAGCCGATGATCTTTTTTGGATCGTAGCCGGTCAGGTGCCACAGCTCGGTGCACACGACGTCGCAGGGGTTGGAGATGCTCACGAAGATGCCGTCAAAGCCGGCGTCGACGATACGCTTGGCAAAGGTGCGGGCGGCGTCGATGGTAAAGAACAGCTCGCCGTCGCGGTTGCCGGCGGCCAGCGCGACCTTGCCGGCGGCGTTGACGATGACGTCGCAGCAGGCCAGCTCCTCGTAGTGGTCGTAGCAGTTGACGATCTTGGTGTTATACGGGACAAACGAAAGGGAGTCGCGCAGGTCCTGGACCTCGGACGTCACCTTGGCCTCGTTGATATCACACAGGTACAGCTCGTCGGCAATGCCCTGCATAAGCAGGCTGTTGGCGACATGTGCTCCTACGTGGCCCTGGCCGACCACACCGATCTTACGCGTCTGGTACATATATGTATCCTTTCGGCCGAGTTTTTCGCGTCGAACCATTGTAGCGTCCTGCCGTCACTTTGCTAGGCTAAAGCGAAGCAGTTTTTTGGGACATGCCTTAATCTCTACTTTTGGAGCGATTTGGGCCGCTGACGGCATCGCTGGGCGATGTGCTCGCGCGGACGGGGCCGCTCGTTGTACCATAGCTGCAACTGACTCGTAAGGAGCATCCATGCCCATTCGCATTCCCGACGCCCTCCCTGCCGCCGCGCAGCTCGAGAGCGAGAACATCTTTGTCATGACTGAGTACCGCGCGCTGCACCAGGACATCCGTCCGCTGCGCGTGCTCATCCTCAACCTCATGCCCACCAAGATCGCCACCGAGACGCAAATCATGCGCAAGCTCTCCAACACGCCGCTGCAGGTGGAGGTGGACCTGCTGCGCACCAAGACGCACGAGGCCACGCACGTAAGCGCCGGCCACCTGGAGACGTTCTACCGCACGTTCGACGACATCCGCGACATCCACTACGACGGCCTGATCATCACGGGCGCGCCGGTGGAGCAGATGCCGTTCGAGGAGGTCGACTACTGGCCCGAGCTCTGCCAGATCATGGATTGGTCCACCACGCACGTGCACTCCACGCTGCACATTTGTTGGGGCGCGCAGGCGGGCCTGTATCACCACTACGGTATTCAGAAGCACGACCTGCCGGCAAAGGCGAGTGGCGTGTTCGAGCATCATCTGGTGAAGCCGCAAAGCCCGCTGGTTCGCGGCTTTGACGACCGTTTCTATGCCGTGCATTCGCGCAACACCGATGTGCGCCGCGAGGACGTGGAGGCCGAGCCGCAGCTTGAGGTCGTGGCCGTGTCCGACGAGGTGGGCTTGTACATCGTCAAGTCGACCGACAGCCGCCGCTTCTTTGTCTTTGGCCATCCCGAGTACGACACCGACACGTTGCGCCTGGAGTACGAGCGCGACGTGAAGCGCGGGCTCAACCCCCAGGTGCCGGCGCATTACTTCCCAGGTGACGACCCCACCGCCGAGCCGCGCAACGTCTGGCGCAGCCAGGCTCAGTTGCTCTATACCAACTGGCTCAACTACTACGTCTACCAGACCACGCCCTACGACCTGGCCCGCGCCGGCGAGGAGCATTAGGCTACGGCTGCTGCTGTGCCGGTGGCGTGACGAGCGTGGATATCCGGACGGACGAGCGTGGATTTTCGGACATTTACAAATCGAGCGTGGATAATCTCCCACTATTGGCTTGAAACTAGGCTCAAAACGGGAGATTATCCACGCTCATTTTTTAGGCATGTAGATGCCGATGGCTCGGCTAAGCGACGGTGCGTGCAGAGGCAAAGTCGCATTTGGCGTAGTCTTGAATCTCGGCGGGTTTTTCTTTCTGATAATCCGATGGACCAAGGCCTCAAAATGTGGAGACAGGGACCTCTCGACAACCGCCCTACCTGCAGATATAAGCCATCAGCCTAAAACGTCAAAAACCGTCAAGCATTTGGTCAGCGCCTGGACGGTATTTGGTCAGACTTCGCATGAAACCGTCTGGTACGTTTGCGCCGTTCCAAGATTTGGGAGGCGACATGGGAAACATGACGGCGAATCAAAGGCTTGCAAGTCACATTAAAGCATGCGAACAGCAGATGAGCTGCGTGTACGCGCGCACGGCGGCGGAGGCAAAGCAGATTGAGCGGCGGGCGGAGGCGGGAAGTCTCGAAGCGGTCATGCCGGGGCTGTATGCGCGTCCGGAATACTGGTCCGAGCTCAAGTTTCGGCAGCGTTATCTGCATCGGGTGCGGGCGCTTGCGCAAAAGCACCCCGACTGGACATTTTGCTCCTATACGGCGGCTGTTATCTATGGCCTTTCGGTTTCGCATGCCAATTTGACGCACATCCATATCGCCGCGATGCCGGCCCAATCGACGACGCCGGGCTCTCAGGTCATTCGTCATCGCTATGCTCGTCAAACACGGGCCACCCAGATGGATATCGCCGTAACCGATATCGATCAAACGATTACGGATTGCTTGGTCGATGCATCGTTTGTCGAGGGACTGATCATCGCGGATTCGGCGCTCCATGAGCAACTTTTGTCGAAGGAGCATCTCGTTGAGACTGTCGACAAGCTTGGCCTGAATCGTCGCGGCGTTGTGACGGCGCGCAGGGTTGCACGATGTGCTGATGGGCTGTCGGAAAGCGGCGGCGAGTCCAAGGCGCGTGCACTGATGATCGAGCGCGGCTGGCAGACGCCGGAGTTGCAAGTTGAGCTGTTCGACCCGGTTGAGCCGGGACGACCGTATCGCGTCGACTACTTGTGGCGCGTGGGCGACCGGCTGATTATCGGGGAGTTCGACGGATTCGTTAAAAGCGAGAAGGCGGCGGAGGAGGGCAAGCTCGCGAAGGCGCAGTTTGATGAGCGCCAGCGCGAGTCGAGGCTTTCGCTGCTTGATAACTGCAAGATCATGCGCTTGTGCTGGGATGATCTAAGGGATCCGACAAAGCTCGATCGCAAGCTCAAGGTCGCCGGCGTGCCGCGTGCGTGCTGAGGCAGTTGCAGGGCGTTTGGCTGCACAAGCGTGGAAAATCGGACGGACGAGCGTGGATTTTCGGACGCTTGTTGAATGAGCGTGGATAATCTCCCGTTTTTAGCTCGTAAGGGGGCTCAAAGTGGGAGATTTTCCACGCTCATCTTGCGGGTGCGATACAGCGGCGGCTAGGCGCTGATGATGTTGGACAGCGGCAGGTCGTGGGCATCGGTGGGAACGTGGTCGACACGCTGCTCGTCAAAGGCGATGCCGATGATTTGGCATGCGGGCGAGAGCGTGGGCAGGTAGCGGTCATAGCAGCCGCCGCCGTAGCCCAGGCGCGCGCCGGTGCGGTCGAAAGCCACGAGCGGCACGACAACCATGTCGAGAGCCTTGGCAGGCACGATGGGGAAGCGGATGCTGTCGACGTCCGTGGCTGCGAAGGCTCGCGTAGGGTGGGCGATAAACGGGGCCTCGGACGCATCGCCGGCAGAGACTGCCCGCATGCACATGCGCTGGCCACAAGCCATGGCGTCTGTTGCCGAGAGCATGCACGGATAGGCTGCACGCCAGCCACGCGCGACGGCCGCGGCGGCAAACGCGGCTGGGTCGACTTCGGAACCCATGGCGGCATAGACGGCAACGGTGTGTGGCGCCGTGGCACCCAAGCGATCCAACAGTTCAACGAGCCGCGCGCAGATAGCGGAGGACTTTGCCGCCCGCACATCCAAATCAAGAGCGTCGCGCCGGGCAATCACCGCCCGCCGCATCTCAGCCTTGTCCATCCCAACCTCCTCTAGCAAACCTACCAAAAAGGGACAGGTTTATTTTGGCAGGTTTTATCTGGGCAAACGCGATATGGGCAGTAAAGCCACCGCAAATATGCCTGTGAACTGCGCCCTTTGTGGTTGTTTGGGCTTATGCGGTAATGCTATAACGCCGCAGCGATTGCTTCAGTCACAAACTTATTGAGTGACTCACCCTTCTTTGCCGCTGCCAGCGCTGCTTGCTTGTGGAGCTCAGAGCCCGTTCTTACGTTGAACGACCCCTTAAAAGCCCGCTCGGGTTCCTTGCCCTTCTCGGCGCAAAACTCAAGGTAATCGTCGACGGCGTCGTGGAAGCATTGCTCCACTTCTTTAACCGTGGAGCCTTCAAATACGATTGCGTCCCTAATGCCGGTGACCATACCTGTTAGCACATGCTGTTCGGCATCGAACTCGACTGGGGCGAAATAACCCTTGTATGCCAAAACGTTACTCATGACTACCTCCGACATCTTGCAGAAATCGAACGATGTTTCGAATGGTCCCCGCTGTCAATTCGTCAGATGGATGCGGCGCGTGCATTACGAACATCCTGCCATCTGATGGCCTGTAGAAGCGAACGCGCGATCCGGATGTCTTGCCTTTG
>CAJLUE010000052.1 GCA_905209765.1 uncultured Collinsella sp.
GCCCATGCGGCGTGGCTGCGGCAAAGGTCGTCGCCCTCGAGCGCGCCGGCAAGGTCGTAGCTGGTATCGGCTTTAGCCGCCAGCAGGTGCTCGCGGACAACGCCGAGCTCGGGAACCAAGCGCGGCGGCAAAATCGCCAGGCCCATGACCTCGATCAGACCGATGTTCTCCTTTTTAATATGGTGATACTCGGCATGCGGGTGGAATACGCCCAGCGGATGATCGCCGGTCGTGATGTTGCAGCGAAGCGTTAGGTAGGCCTCGTAGATCTCGCCGCCGGCGTTGCCGCGGGAGTCGACGCGGCGGATGACGGGCGTCACGGTGTTGTGCGCTACGCCGTCGGCCGTGTGCGCGATAACGCCCACAGACTCGTCGGTCCACTCGCGCCAGGCGAGGATAATCTTCTCGGCAGCGTCGAGCAACTGGGCGCGGTCGTGCGAGCGCAGTCGCAGCACCGAAAGCGGCCACTGCAACACGGTACCGCTGACCTGGTCAAAGCCGGGCACGTTAAACTGCGAGACTTCGGTGGCATGCATCATGGGGAACTCGTGTGCGCCGCCCTGGAAGTGGTCGTGCGACAGAATCGAGCCGCCCACGATGGGCAGGTCGGCGTTGGAGCCGATAAAGTAGTGCGGGAACAGGTCGACAAAGTCGAGCAGGCAGGTCAGGCTCTTGCGATCCACGTGCATCGGGCGATGCTTGGAGCTCATGGCAATGCAGTGCTCGTTAAAGTACGCATACGGGCTGTACTGGAAGCCCCAGCGCTCGCCGTCGAGCTGGATGGGGATAACGCGCAGGTTCTGACGGGCGGGGTGGGCGCCGCCGTCGGTTGCGGCGGAGCGTCCAGGGTAGCCTTCGTTTTCGATGCACAGCTGGCAGGCGGGATACTTCTCGCCCGTGTTCTTGGCCGCACCGGCCGCGGCGATATCGCGCGGGTCCTTCTCAGGCTTGGACAGGTTGATGGTGATCTCGAGGTCGCCCCAGTTGGTGGGGGTGCTCCATTTGATATTGCGCGCGATGGCGGCGCGGCGCACGTAACCGGCGTCACAGCACAGGCCGTAGAACCAGTCGGTCGCGGCGCGGGGCTCGTTGACGCCCATACGTCCGTTGAACTCCTCGTTTACAACCGAAGGCCTCGGCATGAGCGTGCCCATGATGCGCATGGCGATGCGGTCGCGTCCCGATGTCGTATCCTCGGCGGCACCGTTGGCAACGGCGACCTCGGCAAGTGCGGCAAGCGTGCCTTCAAGGTCAAAGTTGGGCAGGGTATCGGGGTGCAAGAGCGAGAGTTTCTCGACCTGGAGCGCCCAGGCCATGTCGAGTGCCGGCCCCGTGGCGCCGATGCACTCCAGAATGGTGTTGTATGCCCAGATGCGGTCGTCCTGTCCGACCATCGATCGGTGGATAGCATACTCAATCAGGCCCTGCGCAGCCTCGCGCACATCAGTCATTACAGCCATGCCGCGTAAGCCCCCTTGTCAGAAATCGCGTAGTGGCGGGCAGAGCCCTCGCCCAGCCAGCTGTTCATCTTGGTGATAAAGGCGTCGACCAGGTCGAGCGGCACGAAGGCCTGAATGGTACCGCCAAAGCCGCCGCCGTGGATGCGGACGGCGCCGCGGCCGTCGAGTACATGCTCGGCCAGTGCCAGGGCATACATCGAGGGCTGTTCGGAGCCCAGCTTGGCAACGACGTTTTGCAGGTACATGGCAGAGCTGGCGCCCGACTCGCGCGTCAGGACCAGGAACTGATCGATATCGCCGGCGTTAAGGGCTGCCCAGCGCTTATCGACCAGGCCGTTTTCATACCAGTAGTGAACGGCGCGCAGGCAGGCGCGGTCGCCCAGCTTGGCGCGCAGTTCGGGGAGCTTGGCGTCAAAGTCGGCAACGTCGACCTCGCACAGGCGTGTCTTGCCAAACTCGGCGGCGATGTCTTGCATCTCGCGCGGAACGGCGGCGTAGTCGTCGGTGGCGGCCACGTGGTCGGCACCGACCTTAACGAGCACGAGCGCATAACCGTGATCCTCAAAGTTGAGCTCGAGCTTCTGGGTCTTAGGCTGGGCTTGATCCTCAAAGTCCATGTAGGCAAGGCCGCCCAGGCACACAGCGGCCTGGTCCATAAGACCGCAAGGCTTGCCGTAGTAGTTGTTCTCGGTGCGCTGGCTCATCTGGGCGAGTGCGACGGGCTCAATCGCGGGCGCGCCCCAAAGCGTCTCCATAGCGCGGCCGTATGCCGCCTCGACAGCAGCGGAGCTCGAAAGACCGCCGCCCGAGGGGACGGAGCAGGTAAAGGCGAAGTCGAAACCCTTGGGCTCAACACCAAGCGCTGCAATCTCGTGGGCCATACCGCGCACGAGGCTTGCGGACGTGCCCTTCTCGGACTCCTGAACATCCAGCGTGTCGAGCGTGATCTCAAAGGTAGGGTAGCCCTCATCGGCAATGCGGACCTTGTTGGAGTCGGTTGCCACGGCGATGCCGTCGACAGCGACATCGAGCGAGCCAGCGATAACGTGGCCACCCTCGTGGTCGGTGTGGTTGCCGCTGATCTCGGAACGGCCGGGCGCGTGCACGTAGAGCACCTGGCGCTCGTCGATGGGGCCAAACTCCTCCTCAAACAGCTTGGTGAGGGTGGCGAGTATCTTTTCGTCGGGGGCGGTCATACGGGTCCTTTCCTTGACGCCGGAGAGACTGGTCCGTGTCATTATGAGTACGTTAACAATATTGAGCACCACAAACCAGACGTTCGCGGCGCCGCACGTTAAAGGGTATGTTAACGTACTCATAACACAATGTATCTCCTTTTTTGAGAATCTGGTAATCGGTAGATTTTCGGCCGTGAACGGTGTGGCCGTATGGACATATGGAGCAAAAGAACCGCTGATAGAAAAAGTAGAGTACGTTAACATGCGTCCGACGATAGCGGGCTTCGGCGCGGGGTGTGTTTCTGCCCGGGCCGACATTCGCACTATTCAGATCTTGCGAGAGCGAAGGTGATTTTGTGGCAAGGCGCCCTTTCAACGATACGGGTACGCGTCCGGTATCCATGGCCGACGTTGCCCGCGCTGCCGGTGTTTCGCAACAGACGGTTTCGCGCGTTGCCAACGGATTGCCCAACGTTAACGAACAGACGCGCCAGCGCGTGCAAGCCGCTATGCAAGAGCTCGGCTTCCGTCCGAGCTATGCCGGCCGTTCGTTGCGTGACGGCCGTTACCATTCGGTCGGCCTGTGCGTCAACGATGTCACCAAGTTTGGCAACCTTTCAATGATCGACGGCATCGCCAGCGCTGCTCGCGAGCATAATTGCGCCATCACACTGGTCGAGATGTCCAAGACCGAGGAATTCTCTCTTGCCGAGGCAACACGCCGTATGGCCGCGCTGCCCGTGGACGGCATCATTATCGGCATGAGCCGTATGGCTCCCGATTTTGAGACGTTCGATCCGTTGCCGGGTATTGGCACGGTCATCGTTACCATGTATGCGCACCCGCGGGTGACTACGGTTGACTCCGATCATTACGGCTGCTCGCTCTTGCTTATGGATCACCTGTTTGAGCTGGGGCACGAGCAGATTCGCTATATTGGCGGCCCGTCGTTCTCGGTCGACGAACAATTTCGTCGCGCCGGTTGGCAGGATGCACTCGAGCGTAAACACATCGAGCCGGCAGAGCCGCTCGAGGGCGACTGGTCTGCCAACAGCGGTTACGAGGCCGGTAGGTACCTGGCCGAGCACGATCGCACCATGACGGCGATCTATGCGGCAAACGATCAGATGGCAAATGGCGCCATTGCAGCGCTGCGCGATAGCGGCTTGCGCGTGCCCGAGGACGTGAGCGTGGTGGGCGTCGACGATTCGCTCGATGATTTTGTCGCACACAACGAGCTCACGACCGTTCGATTTGATTTGCATCAGCGTGGACGCGAGGTGTTCGAGCACGCGGTTCCCAAGGCGGGGGCAACGGACAAAACCGTCGCCATTCGCATCCCCGGTCAGCTCATCGTTCGACATAGCACGGCAGAGCCTCGCGCATAGTTTTTGCAGGTAAACGGAGCTTTATCGCATTTCAATAACAATCGATAAGGATGCCGGTAGATAGCTGTGGCTCTAAAGGCGAGTGTTATGATAGACGGGTTCTTTTGTCTATCTAGGAGGCTTTGCCTGATGGAGATCACCAAGGATATCCGCTATATTGGCGTCGACGATCACGACATTGACCTGTTCGAGGGCCAGTACGACGTGTCCGAGAACGGCATGGCATACAACAGCTATGTTATCTTGGGCGATAAAATTGCTGTCGCCGATTCGGTCGACGCTGGCTTTGTCGACGAGTGGCTCGGCAACCTCGAGGCCGCGCTCGATGGCCGTACGCCCGACTACCTGGTTGTCCATCACATGGAGCCCGATCATTCCGCCGGTATCGCCGCCTTTATGGAGCGCTATCCCCAGGCGCAGATTGTGGCTAGCATGGGTGCTTTCCGCATGATGGTCAACTACTTTGGCACCGACTTCTCCGAGCGCAAGATGGTCGTCAAAGATGGCGACGTGCTCGACCTGGGCGGCCACAGCCTAACCTTTGTCGGTGCTCCCAACGTGCACTGGCCCGAGGTGTTGTTCTCCTACGAGGCCACCGACAAGGTGCTCTTTAGTGCCGACGGCTTTGGCAAGTTTGGCGCCAACGACATCGAGGATCCCGAGGGCTGGGCTTGCGAAGCGCGCCGTTACTACTTTGGCATCGTGGGCAAGTTCGGCAAGTTTGTGCAGGCCGTGCTCAAGAAGGCCGCCAATCTGGACATCCAGATCATTTGCCCGCTTCACGGCCCCGTGCTGACCGAGAACCTGGGCTATTACCTCGACACCTACAACACCTGGTCGAGCTACCAGCCCGAGGACGAGGGCATCACGATTGCCTATGCGAGCGTGTATGGCCATCTGAAAGCTGCCGTTGAGGAGCTCGCATCTGCGCTCGAGGCCCGCGGCCAGAAGGTCTCCGTCTTTGACTTGGCTCGCGATGATATGGCCGAGGCCGTTGAGGACGCGTTCCGCTACGACCGCCTGGTGCTCGCTTCCATCACCTATCAGGGCGAGATCTTCCCGTTCATGAGCACCTTTATCCATACGCTTGCCGAGCACGCCTATCAGAACCGCACGGTTGCGCTCGTCGAGGCCGGTTCCTGGGCGCCTGCCGCTGCCAAGGTTATGACCAAGGAGCTCGAGGGCATGAAGGACATCGCCCTGACGCAGAACAAAGTGACCGTCCTGGGTTCGCTCAACGACGCATCGCGCGCCCAGATCGAGGCCCTCGCCGACGAGCTTTCCAAGTAGCGATATTTCGCTTTTGACGTTCAACCACCACAAAGGGGACAGGCCCTTTGTGGTGGTTTTTGTTTAAGCGTCAGCGATGAGGAGATTTGGGCGGGCGTCGTCGACGATCTCGGCGATTGAGGTGGCAACGGCATGATCGGGGTCACGGTCCATCACGATGGTGTCGACATCTGCCAGCTCGGCAAAGCGGTACATGCCGCGTCCGTTAACCTTGCTGGCGTCCATGAGGGCGACGCTTTGATGGGCTGCGGCGATCATAGCCGTTTTGGTCTCGGCCATTTGGGGAAAGTCGGTCGTAAAGCCGCAGCGGGGGACAAAAGCGCCGGGGCACATGACGGCAAGGTCGGCGTGGACCATTTGGAGCGCCTGCATGGTAAGTGGACCGTACAGATAGCGATGACCTTTGCGCAGTGCCCCACCCAGCATGACGACATCGACCGAGGGCATGCTCTCGTCGATGTAATCGGCGATGGTAATGTCGGCCGTGATGACGGTGATGCCGTCGCGCTGATCGAGGAGCCGGACGAACTCGAGCGCCGTGGTGCCCGAGTCGACAAGCAGCGTGTCGCCATTGCCGACGAGCTCGATGGCGCTTTGCGCGATGGCCTGCTTGGCGGCGACATTGACGTTGATGCGGCGATCCTGGGTGGATACGGTCAGTCGCTTCTGGAGAGACACGGCGCCACCATGCGTGCGGCGCAACTTGCCGGACTCGGCGAGCGCGTCCAGGTCGGCGCGGGCGGTAACGGAGGACACGCCAAAGGTCTGGGCGATTTCTGCCACTTGCACCGAGGCGTTATGTTCGAGCATTTCCATGATGGCGGAACGACGCTCATCGGCGAAAGCTCGGGTTGTCGCATGGGCCATAGCTGCTCCATTCTCAACCGAAATTTGCAGGAATTGTGTTGAGTCTATTTTCGTTCATTTTCTTTTTGAGTAAGAAAACGCCTTTCGATTACTTATTTTTTCTATAAAAGAAAGACGCTGAACGCCCAAAATTCAATATCGAACATGCCCACTCGGCTCAAATTCCTTCCGTTTACTTTTCAAAAACGACGGTATTGACCTGCATGGGCTCAATATCTCGCACGTGCAAAGCCGCTGAATTTCATACAATGAGCGCAGTAAAACGCAAGGTAAAACGCCTTGTGAACAACTACGCCCGATGTCCAGATGCGGGCGAGGGAGAGGAGCAAACGCTCATGGCACTTGTTACCACCGAAAAGATGCTCAAGGACGCTCAGGCCGGCCACTACGCCGTCGGCGCGTTCAACGTCGAGAACCTCGAGTTTGTTATGGCCGTTCTGGCCGCTGCCGAGGAGACCAAGTCCCCCGTCATCATGCAGACCACCCCGGGCACCATCAAGACCGCTGGTCTGGACTACTTCTACGGCATGGTCAAGGCTGCCGCCGAGCGCGCTTCCGTGCCCGTCGCTCTGCACCTCGATCACGGCGATGGCTATGACCGCTGCATGCAGGCTTTCCGCACCGGCTATACCTCTGTCATGATCGACGGTTCGCACGAGTCCTTCGAGGACAACATCGCCCTGACCAAGTCCGTCGCCGACGCTGGCCGCGCCATGGGCGTGCCCGTCGAGGCCGAGCTCGGTAAGGTTGGCGGCAAGGAGGACGACGGTCCCGCGGTTGAGGGCGAGAGCCCCTACACCGATCCGGCTGAGGCCAAGGAGTTCGTCGAGCGTACCGGCTGCACCTCCCTCGCTATTGGCGTTGGCACCAGCCACGGTGTGTACACGAGCGATCCGCACATCGAGCAGTCCGTGGTCAAGGCCATCCGCGACGCCGTCGACGTGCCGCTGGTCCTGCACGGCACCTCTGGTGTGCCCGATGAGCAGGTTGCCGAGGCTGTGAAGAACGGCATCTGCAAGGTTAACTACGCCACCGAGCTGCGTCAGGCCTACACCAAGGGCTTCATGGCCTACATGGCCGAGAACCCCGCCTGCTTCGATCCCAAGAAGCCGGCCAAGGAGGGCATGCGTGAGATCACCGAGCTGGTTAAGATCCGCATGACCAACCTCAACTCTGTGGGCAAGGCAGAGTAACAGCAAGGGTACTCTGATCCCACCGGACGGCTTGGGCGGGTCCCCGTACTCAGTTTCCAAAACGTCCTCGCGCATGAAGGCCCCCGTTGCCTCGCTTCTACGAAGCGTTGGCAACGGGGGCCTTCGCGCTGCGGAATGATTTTGGAAACTGAGTACGGGGACCCGCCCAAGCCGTCCTGCTCGATCGCCCTTGTGACGTTGGGCGGAAATAATGGCGCGTTAGGGCTTCTTTGTTGATGAGGGGTTAGTATGCCCGGGCTTGGTTGGGGAAGGTTTTGTCTAGGGATGCTTGGAGCTTTTCGAACGATGCTCGCAGGTTGAGGCTCTGGTCGGTTGAGCGTTTGGGTTTTGGGGTTGGGGAGTCGAGGAGGCCGTTTCTCTGTGTCGGGGGGAAGGAGAAAAGGTTTGCATGTTTTAGGGATGGCTGTCGTGCTACAGCATTGGAAGAATGCATGCTTATGCGGCCTCCTCGATGTCCACCAAAAGGTTGCGCACGGGGTGTGCTGCTAGGTCCCGTGCGTTGGCAGTATTATGCCGCGAGCACAGATAAGGAAGCGCTAAAGAAAGGCTTAACCTGGTTTGGTGTTACGATGAAACTGCAGGTCAGAGGCATCGAGTAACACTCTTGAAAGGTTGGGAGCTTAAGGGCTTTCTAAGGTTTGTGACGTGGATGTGGCGCAGACGTGCGGAGCGTGTGAATGCTCGCTGTTAGCGCTGCGGCTCTGCAGCCCGCACCTGCTCGATGACCTTTTCCATGGTGGCGTCGATGCGGTCTTTTTTGAGTTCGCATTCCCAGATGGTTATGGGCGTCCAGCCCATTTCGGTGAGCGCTGCCACGGCGGCACGGTCGCGCTCGACGTTGCGGCGAAACTTTGCCTCCCAAAATTCAACATTGCGCTTGGGCTGGCTCGGGTTGCATTTGGGGCAACGGTGCCAAAAGCAGCCGTTGACGAAGATGGCGATCTTGCGCCCGGGAAAGGCGATGTCGGGCTTGCCGGGTACCTTCCATTCCAAACGATAGCCCGTAAGGCCCGCGGCCCGTAGGCGCTGGCGTACGAGCAGCTCGGGCTTGGTGTTAGCGCGCTTGTTGCCCTTCATGGACTTTTTGATGGCGGCGCGACGGCGGACCAGTTCGCGCTCGTCAGCGGAAAGGTCCGAGGTGTCGATGCCGTCCAGCAGGCCGGGCTTGGGACGCTTCTTGCTGCGGCGCTTAGGTGCGCGCTTGGGTTTGGTGGCGGGCTCGTCGGTCGCGGTGGCCTCGGCGTTGTTGGCAGTGCCGTTGGCCTCAAGCCGATCTTCCTTCAACTCAATCAGTGCATCGATAAGTCCTTTGTCGGCGGGCATCCACTCAACCGTGGCAAGCGAGGTGCGCGGAATCCAGCGGATATCGAGCTGGCGGTCGTGCCTCTGGGGCTCATCGGATTCTTTAGCCAGCGAGCAGTAGTAACACTCCATTGAGAGATGAAAATCGGGGTAGTCATACTCAACGGTGTAGAAGTCACGCAGGTTGGTGACTTTTACCTGCAGCTCTTCCATAAGCTCGCGGCGCACGGCGTCCTCGGGCGTCTCGCCACGCATGAGCTTGCCACCGGGAAACTCCCAAAGTCCCTGCATGTCGCCATAGCCGCGCTGCACGGCAAGCAGCTCGTCAGATCCATCCTTGCGAATGATCCCAGCGGCAACATGAACAGTCTTCAACAGGAGTCCTCTCTCAATATCAACACGTGGCAGGCTGGCTGCCCTACCTTACACAACGGTAAGGCAAGCGTAAGCCATATCGATGGTAGCCGACTCGTCTTCTTGCGACTATAGATGCCGTAGACTAATCGCAAGAAAGGACTCGGTATGCAAACCACGCACATGGCGACCCCGGTACTGGAGGTCGCGCATCTCGAAAAGGTATATGGAGCGCTGGGCAACGTGACCCGTGCGCTCAACGACGTCAGCTTTACCGTCAACCGCGGCGAATTTGTTGGCATCATGGGCGCCTCGGGCTCGGGCAAGTCGACGTTGCTCAACTGCGTTTCGACCATCGATAGCGCCACGAGCGGCACGATCCGCATCAACGGGCAGGACGTAACACGCATGAAGCAGGCTAAGCTTTCGCAGTTCCGCCGCGAGGAACTCGGCTTTATCTTCCAGGACTCCAACCTGCTCGATACGCTCACGGCACGCGAGAACATCGCCCTGCCGCTCACCATCGCCCGCACAAACTCGGCAGAGATCTCGACCCGCGTGCAGGATGTGGCAGCGCGCCTGTCCATCAGTCAGGTGCTCGACAAGTATCCCTACCAAATGTCCGGCGGCCAGCAGCAGCGCGTCGCCGCGGCTCGCGCGCTCGTCACCGACCCAACCATGATCATGGCCGACGAGCCCACCGGCGCCCTCGATTCCAAGAGCGCTCGCCTGCTGCTCGAGAGCCTGGAGGCCCTTAACCGCCGCCTGCGCGCCACGGTGCTCATGGTCACGCACGACAGCTTTGCCGCCAGCTACACGAGCCGTGTGCTGTTTATTCGCGACGGCAAGATCTTCACCGAGCTGCGCCGCGGCGACACCGACCGCCGAGAGTTCTTCGACCGCATTATGGAGGTCGTTGCCATGATGGGCGGTGAAGGCTCCGATGCTCTGTAAACTCGCTTGGGGTAACGTCCGCCGCGCCGGCCGCGACTACCTCGTCTACCTTTTGACGCTCACCCTGGGCGTCACGGTCTTCTATGCCTTTAACACCATCTCGATGCAGGTCGACATCGCCGGCATCGATGAAAAGGGCTTGGCGCAGGTTATGGGCAGCATGCTCGGCAACCTGACGTACTTTTTGGCCGGTGTCATGGCCTTTTTAATGGTGTATGCCAATAACTTCATCATGAAACGCCGCAAGAAGGAGTTTGGCCTGTACCAGGTGCTCGGCATGGGGCGCGGGCGCGTCGCCACGATCATGGCGCTCGAGACGGTGATTGTCTCGGTCGGCGCCTTTGTCGCCGGCATTGTGCTGGGTGTGGGACTCTCCCAGCTCATGACGTTCTTTACGGCCTCGCTCTTTAAGACACAGATCGCCAATTTCCACTTCTTTTTCTCGGTGCATGCGTTCAACCTGACCCTTGCTTGCATGCTCGTAATGTTTGTGCTCACGCTACTGCTGAACCTTCGCGCCGTGCGTCGTACCAAGCTCATCGAGCTTATGGGTGCCGAGCGTCGCAACGAGAGCATCAAGACACGCAACCCCTGGATCGCGATTGCCATCTTTGCCGTGGGCGTGTTGCTGGTGGGCGTGGCCTATTACCGTCTGCTACGTGATGGGTTCCCGCTAACCGCGACGGACAGCAAGCTGCAAGAGGCCATGAACCAGTTTGGTATTACGACCGCTATGGTTACCGTGGGCACCTTTGCCCTGTTCTGGGGACTCTCGGGCATGCTCATCAAGCTGCTGCAGAGCCTGCGCGGCGTGTATTGGCGCGGCCTCAACATGTTTACCGTGCGCCAGCTTGCGGCCAAGGTCAACACGGTGTGCTTTTCGATGGGCGTCATCGCGATGCTCCTGTTTTTGGCCATCACCTCGGTGACGTGCGGTATGTCGATTGCCAATGTGATGAACGAAAACCTGGAGCGCTATAACCCTGTTGACGTGTCACAGACGTATGTCTATTACACGCCCGATACGCTCGACTACTACAAAGAGTACATCAATCCGTCTGAGGCCGATCGCATGGTGCTGGCCGATAGTACGGTCGATTTGTACTCCGCATGGCACGGCGATCGTGTCGACCCCGATAACGTTGCAGACGGTATTAAAGGCAAGTCGGCGGAAAACAACGACGAGACCGGCAAGAAGGTCAATATCGCCGATGTTGCCGGTGAGCATGTGCAGATCGATTCGTATCTGAGTTACCCGGTTGGCGGCTCGAATCCTTCGGTGACCCCAAGTGAGATGTGCAAGATCATGGGCGAAAAGCTTCCCAAGGCGTTCGGGGGTAGCAATGCCGATGCGATGGGTCTGTTTGTGACGCCGGCGAGCCAGTACAACAAACTGCGCCAGATGATGGGCGAGGAGCCGGTGCACATCGGTCACGACCAGTATCTGCTCACGTGTGATATGGGCGGCGAGCTGGTCGACCTGTACACCAAATACATGGCCGGCGGCCATACCCTCACCTTGGGCGGGCATACACTCAAGCCCGCAGCCGATAAGTCGGACGAAGATACGGCGGCCATCGCCAACTCGGCGATGGGCAGTAATCCGGGTACCGTCGTCGTTGCCGACGAGCTGTTGTCCCAACTTAATCTGCAGCCGTATTCCAGTAGCCTGCTCGTTAACTACAAACAGGGGATGGATACGACCGAGGCAGACGAGAGTATTAAATACACTGTGCTCGACAATCTGCTCGTTGACGGCAAGGAGCCGGGGTCGTGGGGAACCTTCATCACACGCTCCGAGATGTACACGCAAGCAGCGCAAATGAACGGTCTTATTAGCTACCTAGCCATCTACATCGGCTTTGTATTGGTCGTTGCATGCGCGGCGATTCTGTCGATCCAGCAACTCTCCAACGTGGCCGACGGCAGCCGCAGCTATCGTGTGCTGGCACAGATCGGCTGCGACGACCGCCAGATTCGCCACTCGGTGATGGCGCAACAAGCGGTGTTCTTCCTGTTCCCGTTGGCGGTGGGCTTGGCGCACTCCTTTGTGGCACTTAAGGTGATCATCGAGCTGGTGAGCATATTCGGAAATATGAGCATCGGTGGCACCGTGGGCCTCACCTGTGCAATCTTCCTGGCAGCCTACGGCGGCTACTTCCTGGTGACCTACCTCATGAGC
>CAJLUE010000053.1 GCA_905209765.1 uncultured Collinsella sp.
CCGGAGTCGATGACGTTCATGCCGTACTTGGCCATGATGTAGGCGATGGTGCCACCGCCGCCCGCGTTGACGCGGCCGAGCTCGCAGGTCTGGAAGTCCACGCCGGCCTCGTCCATGATGTCGCGGACGAGGGCCACATACTCGGCATCGGCGTCGTTGGAACCGCCCTTACCGCGGCTGCCCGTGTACTTGTTAAAGCACAGGCCGCGACCCATAAAGGCTGCGTTCTTGGTTTCGAACTTGCCGGCGTAGCCCGGGTCGAAGCCGGCGGACACGTCAGAGGAGAGCATACGGCTGTGGGCGAGTGCGCGGCGCAGGGCCAGCGGGCTATCCTCGCCGGCGAGCGTCATGATCTCGGCGACGGTGTTCTCGAAGAAGCGGCTCGTCATGCCGGTGGCACCCACGGAACCGATCTCCTCCTTGTCGACGATGAGTGTGATGCTCGTGCGCTCCACGTTGGCGACGTCGATCTGGGCGAGCATGGAGGGATAGGCGCAGACACGGTCGTCGTGGCCATAGCCCAGAATCATGGAGCGGTCGAGGCCCATGTCGCGGGCCGGGCCGGCGGGCACGACCTCGATCTCGGCGGAGAGGAAGTCCTCCTCCTCGACGTCGTACTGCTCCTTGAGGATGTCCAGGAACATCTGCTTGACGGGCTCCTTGGGGGCGTCCTTGTCGTCCTCGTCAAACTTGACGGGGCGGCCGCCCACGATCACGTCGAGGATCTCGGCATCGACGGCGTCCTTGGCAGGCTTGGACATCTGCTCGCTCGAGAGGTGAATCAGCAGGTCGGAGATGGCAAAGACCGGGTCGTCCGCCTTGTCGCCGATGTTGATGTCGACGGTGGTGCCGTCCTTTTTGCAGATGACGCCCACGAGTGCGAGCGGGGAGGCTACCCAGTGGTAGCTCTTGACGCCGCCGTAGTAGTGCGTGTCGAGGTAGGCCATGTCGCCGGCCTCGAAGGCGGGATTCTGCTTAAGGTCCAGGCGCGGCGAGTCCACGTGGGCGCCCAGGATGTTAAAGCCCTGCTCGAGCGGGGCGGTGCCCAGGTTGACGAGCATGAGGTCCTTGCCGTGGTTGGCGGCGTACACCTTGTCGCCGGCCTTGAGCGCGCGGCCCTCGGCGATCACGGTCTCCAGGTCGACGTATCCCGCCTCCTCGGCCATCTTGATGCCGGTCTTGACGCACAGGCGCTCGGTCTTGTTCTCGCTCAAAAACTGCTTATAGCCGCGGCAAAGCTTCTCGAGCTCCTCGACTTGCTGTGGCGTGTACTTTTTCCATGCGCAGGGACGCTCCATGACGCAGGCTCCTTTCGGATCGATCGTGCTGGTTGATGTACCGTGAGCCATCGTATCACGCGCGGGCTCGCGGCGGCGGGGAAGACTGATGTGCAGTGGCCGTGGGGCGGGGAGCGTGTAAACTGGAGTGAGCAAACCGTGCCCAGCCCAAAGCGAGGTATTCAATATGTCTGACAAGCGCCGCACCTTTGCCGTTATCGACGGCAACTCGCTCATGCACCGCGCCTTCCACGCCGTGCCGCCCACTATGAACGCGCCGGACGGTCGTCCCACCAACGCGATCTTTGGCTTTTTGAATATGTTCCTCAAGATGATTGACGCCTTTAATCCCGACGGCGTTGTTGTGGCGTTTGACAAGGGCAAGCCGCGCGTGCGTATGGAGATGCTGCCGCAATATAAGGCGCAGCGCCCGCCCATGGACCCCGATCTGCATGCGCAGTTCCCTATGATCAAGGAGCTGCTCACCGCGCTCAACGTGCCGATTCTGCAGTCCGAGGGCTGGGAAGGCGATGACATCCTGGGCACTATGGCGCGCCTGGGCGAGCAGGCCGGCTGTGACATGCTGCTGGTGACCGGTGATCGCGACATGTATCAGCTCGTGACCGAGCACGTCAACGTGGTCTCGACCCGCAAGGGCCTGTCCGACGTGGCGATTATGACGCCCGAGAGCGTGGACGATCTGTATCACGGCATCACGCCGGCGCTCGTGCCCGACTTTTATGGTCTGAAGGGCGACACGTCCGATAACATCCCCGGCGTGCCGGGCATCGGCCCCAAAAAGGCGAGCGCGCTCATCGCGCAGTACGGTAGCCTGGACGAGGTCATTGCGCATGCTGACGAGGTCAAGGGTAAGATGGGCGAGAACCTGCGCGCACACATCGACGATGCCCTGCTGAGCCGCAAGGTCGCGACCATCCGCACCGATGCGCCTGTTGAGCTCGATTTTGAGGCGACGTCCTTCCCGGCGTTTTCTGCCGATGAGGTTTCCGCAGCGCTGGGTACGCTTGGTATCACCGCCATGCAGAACCGTTTCTTGGCGCTGATCGGCGGCGAGGACGGGGCTGCTGCTGCCTCCAGTGTGTTTGAGATGCCTGCGATGGTTCGCGCAGCCGCCGGCGATGCTGACGCGCTTGGTGCCGTTGCGGCTGAGATCTCCCGCGCGATCGATGCCGGCGAGTGGGCCGCCGCCGTGGTGGACGACGACAAGGAAGAGGGCGCGCTCTTTGGACTGACGCGCACGCTGTGGTTGGCGACGTCCAAGGGCCTGTTCGCGCTCGAGGAGGGCGACGACGGTGCGGCGGCTGAGGTTGAGGGCTTTAACTTCGCCCACGGCGTGATTGCCGGCGTGCTCGCGCGCCTGTTTATGGAGGGCCGCGTGGCGAGCCCGGATATGAAGGCGCTGCTGCACGAGCTTTCGCCTATCGATTCCTCTGAGCCCGAGCTCATGGACCCGCTGTCTGCCGATTCCACGCGCATCTTCGATACCGTGGTTGCCGCCTACCTGCTGGATTCCGACCGCTCCGAGTTCGATGAGGCGTATCTGGCCGATACCTATCTGCAGATGGCGCTGCCTGCGGCGCGCGGTGCAGAGGGTGCCGGCGAGGACGCTCCTGCACCCGCCGCCCGTACGGCGGCCTTGACGCTGGTGCTGGTCGCACCGCTGCGCGACCGCATGACCCGCGAGAACGCCGTCAACGTGTTCGATGGCATCGAGATGCCGCTTGTGCCGGTGCTTGCCAAGATGGAGCGCGCGGGCATGCTCGTGGACCCCGATCGCCTGCACAGTCTGTCCGAGGGTCTGGCGACCCAGATTGCCGAGGTCGAGCGAAGCATTCGCGACCTGGCGGGTGACGAGACCTTTAACATTGGCAGTCCCATGCAACTGTCACACGTGCTCTTCGATGTGATGGGGCTTCCGACCAAGGGCCTCAAGAAGACCAAGCGCGGCTATTATTCGACCAATGCCAAGGTGTTGAGCGATCTTGCCCACGACCACGAGATCGTGCGTCTGATTTTGGACTGGCGTGAGAAGTCCAAGATTAAGTCGACCTATCTGGACACGCTAGGTCCGCTGCGCCGCGGTGACGGTCGCGTACACACTACGTACAACCAGACCATCACCGCGACGGGGCGTCTGTCTTCGAGCGACCCCAATCTGCAGAACATCCCGACGCGCTCGGAGCTGGGGCGTACCGTCAAGACGGCGTTTTCGGCAGGCGAGGGAAGCGTCTTTTTGGCGGTGGACTACTCGCAGATCGAGTTGCGTCTGCTGGCGCATCTCTCGGGTGATGAGCACCTGGTGCGTGCCTTTAACGAGGGTGAGGACTTCCATGCCGAGACGGCCGCGCGCGTGTTTGGCGTTCCCGTGTCCGAGGTAACGCCCGACTTGCGCAGTCGCGCCAAGGCCGTGAACTTTGGCATCGTGTACGGTCAGCAGGCCTACGGCCTGTCTCAGTCGCTGCATATCTCGATGGCCGAGGCGCGCGATATGATCGATCGCTACTACGAGGCCTACCCAGGCGCGCGCACGTTCCTCGACAATGTGGTGGCGCGCGCCAAGCAGACGGGCTACGCCGAGACCATGTACGGTCGCCGGCGTCATATTCCGGAGCTCAAGGCTAAAAATCCGCAACTCCGCGGCTTTGGCGAGCGCACGGCCATGAACCACCCCATGCAGGGCACCGCGGCCGACATCATCAAGATCGCGATGGCCCGCGTAAGCCGCCGCCTGGAAGAAGAGGGCTTTGCCGCCCACATGATTCTGCAGGTACACGACGAACTGGACTTTGAGTGCCCCATCGACGAAGTCGAGCGCCTCACCGCCATGGTCCGCGACGTCATGGAGCACGTAGTAGACCTCCGCGTACCGTTGATCGCCGAAGCCAGCACCGGCATAACCTGGGCCGATGCCAAATAGGGAAGTGCCCACAATCCCAAAGTAACCAAAAGCAGAAGGGGGCTCCTTGCCAACAAGGAGCCCCCTTCATTCCAAAAAAATCATCCAAGTATCTAGACGCCAAGACGCCATCCAGGCGGCAAGCAAGTCAACGTAGCCATGCCCGGGGCCGGCCGTTTGATTTTTGTAGATTCCGCACGAGCCGAAGAGCACTTAATGTGCTCTTCGAGCGAGCCCAGGACCTGACCGAACAAAAATCAAACGGCCGGCCCCGGGCATGGCGGCGAGTTTAACGAGCCGCCAGGATGGCGTCGATGAGCGTCAGTACGCCCCCGTCGTTGTTGCTCGGAATGCGCCATTTGGCGTGCGCGTTCATGTGCTCCTCGGCATTGTCCACGATAAAGCTGTGACCGACGCGCTCCAGCATGGGGATGTCGTTGTAGGTGTCGCCCACGGCGGCGGCGTCGGCGATATCGATGCCCAGGTGTTCGCACAGGTGCGCGACGCCGGCGCCCTTGTCGACGCCCAGGTTCATAAAGTCGATCCACTCGCGCCCGGCGTTGGTGACGTAGAGCTTGTCCGAGAATGCCGGGCTGTAGTCGTCGCGGAACGCGGGCTCGGCATCATAGGCAGGGAAGAAGACCGAGATCTTATTGGACTCGATATCAATGCCCTCAAAGCTGTCGACGTAGTTGATTGTGTTGTAGTAGACGCTGATCTCGTCGTGGTATTGATGGTCGCGGGCAAGCACGTAAAACTCGTCGAAGCAGCACAGGACGGGGACAGCGCGAGGATCCTCCGAGGCGCGGCTCAAGACCTGCTGATACAGCTCCACGTCAATATTGCTCTTATAGATATAGCTGCCGCGATAGATCACGCAGGCTCCGTTGTCGGGACAAAAAGCGAGGCGGTTCTTGATGCCCTCGAACATCTCCTCGAGCTTGGGGGCGGGACGTCCGCTGGCGGGGCAGAATACGATGCCGGCTTCGGCGAGCTTGTCCAGGCGTTCGTCGAGGCCTTGCGGCAGCACGCGCTCGTCGGTCAGCAGCGTCTTGTCCATGTCGACGGCGATGAGCTTAATGTTTCCGATATTGGCGTCCGATTCGTAAGTTTGCATAAAGGCGAGCCTTTCGTTTCGAAATTGTTTCAGACGTTATAACCATCAACTCGTAGTCAGGCGTATTTTCGCAGGATTGGCGCGCGTTTGCATCACCATTCACAAACTAATGAAAAAACTTTTCAGAAATTTGAATTTGTCGCTTGTGCTGCGGGCACTTTAGCGTAATATAGCGAACATCGAAAACGGAGACGGAAAAACAACCGCTTACCGAGGATAAGGTACCGTTTACGATATTAGAATTGCGCCCGGCGATACGTGAAAGGAGAGGCAGATGCAGTTCGTAAAGATCATCACTACTGCAGACAATGCCATCCGACGCCAGCGCGCAATTTCCCGACGACGATAACAATCGTCTCTGTCCGCTTGGGGCGAATTGCCTCAACAGAGTCATTTTTAGGTCGTTGGGTTTTAGCACGACATTGCTGCATGTTTCTAGGGCATGTATGTGCTGATTTTTGCTATTTAACCTGATATTGCACGGTATATGACCTTGAAATGACTTGCAACTGACCGATGTTCTAACTAGCTACCAAGGGCGAAAGGAAACAGCCATGAGCAAGGAAAAAGTCGTTCTCGCATATTCCGGTGGTCTTGATACATCCGTATGTGTCAAGTGGCTCCAGGACGAGAAGAATCTCGATGTCGTTTGCGTCTGCGGCAATGTGGGCCAGGAGGAGACCGGCCTGGACGCCAAGAAGCAGAAGGCCCTCGACCTGGGCGTTCTGGATTGTCAGGTGCTCGATCTGCGCGACGAGTTCTCCGATGAGTTCCTGACCAAGGCCATCGCTGCCAACTCCATGTACGAGAACAAGTACCCGCTGCTCTCTGCTCTGTCCCGTCCGCTGCTTGCCAAGAAGCTCGTCGAGGTCGCTCACGAGTTTGGCGCGACCTACGTCGCCCACGGCTGCACCGGCAAGGGTAACGACCAGGTTCGTTTTGAGGCTGCTGTCAAGGCCCTCGACCCCGAGCTTAAGGTTATCGCCCCGGTTCGCGAGTGGGATCTGAAGTGCCGCCCGGACGAGGTCGCCTATGCCCACGCTCACAACGTGCCGGTTCCCGAGGGTGCCAACGACAACCCCTACTCCATCGACGACAACCTGTGGGGTCGCGCCATCGAGTGCGGTCACCTGGAGGATCCCTGGAACGAGCCGCTCGATGACGCTTGGGTTATGACAAAGAATCCCGAGGACACGCCTGACACCCCGACCTACACCGAGATCGAGTTTGAGGCCGGTAAGCCTGTCGCCGTCGACGGCAAGAAGATGAAGCTCTCCGAGATCGTCATCGCCCTCAACAAGATTTCGGGCGACAACGGCTTTGGCCGTCTCGACCTGGTCGAGGATCGTCTGGTGGGCCTCAAGAGCCGCGAGTGCTACGAGGTTCCCGGCGCACTGACGCTTATCACCGCCCACAAGGCACTCGAGGACATTTGCGTCGAGGGCGACCTGCTCAAGACTAAGATTAAGCTCGAGCAGGATTGGGCCACCGCCGTGTACAACGGCCAGTGGTACAGCCCGCTCAAGAACGCGCTCGACGCCTTTATGGCCGATACCCAGAAGTTCGTGACCGGCACCGTCCGTCTGAAGTTCTTTAAGGGCAACTGCCATGTCGTCGGCCGCAAGAGCCCCTTCAGCCTCTACGACTACGGTCTGGCTACCTACGACCGCGACACCACGTTTGACGAGAAGGCCAGCGCCGGCTTTATCGAGATCGATACGCTGTCGCTCAAGACGTGGGCTAAGGTCCAGGGTCCCAGCTCTGCCGCAGCCCAGGCTTAAGTCTTCCTTTCCTTGGTATCCGCGCGGCCCATCCGCGTGATACATAACGGGCGCATGGGGTCCCTACCTTTCGTTATGCTTGCTGACACTTCTTAACATCGGTGGCCCCTACGTTCCGCCCGCATATATGATGCCGCGACTGCGGCTGAGTCCGAGCCCCGCCGGGGTTGTCCGGCGGGGCTCCTTCTATCAATTTGGCGGCTCTGCGCCTATATATATGAGGAGTATCCATTATGTTCAATGCTATTGCGCATGCTTTGCTTGCCCTCGCGCCCGAGATCGATGCCGCAAAGGTCGAGGACGTCCCCATGAGCCTGAAGACCTGGATCGATGGTTCGCAGGGCAACATCCGGAGGGAGACGTTGGGTGCCAAGTGCATGGTGCGTCACTTCTTTGCAAATTAGCTATATGGCCTCGCGCACGGTGGGGAATATGCAAAACTAGCGGTTGAAAAATCGCTTTAGCGACAGGGCGCATTGCTTTGGGCGCTTGTTTTGGCATTTGGAGAAAGGAGACGGTTCCATGGCTCTTTGGGGCGGTCGTTTTGAGGCGGGCGTGGCCGAGGTCACGCAGGAGTTTGGCGCGTCGCTGCCGGTCGACAAACATCTCTATAAGCAGGATATCGCCGGCTCTAAGGCGCATGCCAAGATGCTGGCGGCTCAGGGCATCATCAGTGCCGAGGACGAGTATGCGATTGCCGAGGGTCTGACCGGAATCGAACAGGATATCGATGCCGGCAACTTCACCTTCGACATCAACGACGAGGACATTCATATGTCCATCGAGAGCGAGCTGACGCGTCGCATCGGCGAGGCTGGCAAGCGCTTGCATACCGGACGTTCGCGCAACGACCAGGTGGCGACCGATACGCGCCTGGGCGTCAAGGCGCTGGCCAAGGAGCTCATGGAGGCCAATCTTGAGCTGCGCCATGTGCTGGTGGATGCGGCCAAGAAGTACGACAAGGTGATTCTGCCGGGCTACACGCACATGCAGCATGCTCAGCCCGTGTTGCTGTCGCATCATCTGCTGGCGTATTCCTGGATGTTCGCGCGCGACTTTACACGCCTGAAGGCCGCCTTTGATGCCGCCGACAACTGCCCGCTGGGTGCTGCCGCGCTTGCCGGTACGAGCTATCCGCTCGATCGCCAGATGACGGCTGCTGAACTTGGCTTTGCGGGCGTGATTCCCAACTCGCTCGATGCGGTTTCCGACCGTGATTTCCTGCTCGATCTGCATTACGCCGGCTCCGTCATGGCCATGCACCTGTCGCGTCTTTCCGAGGAGATCGTGCTGTGGTCGAGCTCTGAATTTGGCTTTATCGCGCTTTCCGACTCGTACTCCACCGGCTCGTCCATCATGCCGCAGAAGAAGAATCCCGACTTTGCCGAGCTTATTCGCGGCAAGAGCGGCCGTGTCTATGGCAACCTGGTGCAGCTGCTCGTAACCATGAAGGGCCTGCCGCTTGCTTATAACAAGGACTTGCAGGAGGACAAGGAGGGCGCGCTCGATACCGCTCACACGCTCCTGCAGTGCCTGTCCGTTATGGCCGGTATGATTTCGACTTGGACCGTCAACGAGGATGCCATGGCGCGCGAGTGTGGCGTGGGACACCTTGCCGCCACCGATGTTGCCGATTACCTGGCTAAGCGTGGCCTGCCGTTCCGCGAGGCACACGCTGTGGTGGGGCATCTGGTCCTGATGTGCGAGAAGCGCGGCTGCAATCTTGAGGACCTGCCGTTTGAGGTGTTCCAGGAGGCAAGCCCGCTCTTTGAGCGCGACATTACCGAGGCGCTCGACATCCCGTCGATTGTCGCCGCGCGCACGACCGAGGGCGGCACCGCTCCTGCCGCCGTTGCCGTGCAGCTGCAGCGTGCCGAGTCACAGCTCGTGGCCGACGAGGGCGTGTTTGGATCGCTGACCAAGGTCGTCGAGATGGGCCACGGGGCAAAGTAGAGGTTTGGCTGAAGACGTATTGTCCATTTATTGATAAATCGTTTTCGCTTTACGGGCGCCTGCTGATGTGGGCGCCCGTATTTTGTTGCTATGGGGGAGGGGCTTGTCGAGAACTTCTGTAGGACCTTTGGGCAGGTTGTGAAGGGGGTACGTTCGCGGGTGGCAACCGACCGTCTGCTCTGTTCGGTGCGGTTGATAGGCGGTCGGATGGTACTCTAATCGGGCTTCGAAACAGAAGTGACACATATGGAGCGCTTTAATAAATTGCAGCGTTTCAATAAACAGCTTTTTGTTTAACTGCAGCTAAAACTCTGTTACGATGCAGTCCAGGCGGGTGCCGGAATGGGACTTGGGCACGCGCGAACCTACTTGAAAGGCTACTTTTATGGCTATCGAGAAGACCTTCATCATGATTAAGCCCGACGCCGTGCGCGACCGCAAGATCGGCGAGATCGTTGCTCGCATTGAGCGCAGCGGCCTTGTCATCGAGCGCATGGAGATGACCACGCTCGAGCGCGCTACCGTCGAGGAGCACTACGCCCATCTGGCCGACAAGCCCTTCTTTGGCAGTCTCTGCGACTTTATGACGAGCGGTCCGGTCGTCAAGATGGTCGTTTCCGGTCTCTCCGCTGTCTCCAAGATGCGCACCCTTATGGGCGCTACTAACCCGCTTGATGCTGCCCCCGGCACCATTCGCGGCGACTTTGCTGTCGATGTCAACGCCAACGTGATCCACGGCTCCGACTGCCTGGAGAACGCCGAGATCGAGATCAAGCGCTTTTTTGGCTAAACCAGCTTTGACTCCTTAAAGCTGTTAGCGTGTGGCTTGGGCGCTGCGGAATTCCATCCGCGGCGCCCTTTTTATTCCAAAATCTATGAAGGGGCCCGCTCGGACATGAGTTCCGAGCGGGCCCCTGCTGTTAGCTTGTGGCACTGAGTAGTTTAGGCCTCGTCGACGACCTTGAGGCCGCGCGTGTGGTCGATCTCGTTGAGGAGGTTAACGCGACGCTCGTGACGACCGCCCTCAAACTCGGCGTCGAGCCACTCGTCGACAATCATCTTGGCGAGCTCGGAGCCCACGACGCGGGCGCCAAAGGCGAGCACGTTGGTGTTGTTGTGCATGCGGGAGAGCTTGGCGCTGAAGGGCTCGGAGCATACGACGGCGCGAACACCTTCGACCTTGTTGGCGGCCAGGCTGATGCCGACGCCGGTACCGCAGATCAGGATACCCAGGTCGACGTCACCGTTGGCCACGGCCTTACCCACCTTGTAGCCGGCGATGGGGTAATCGAAGCTCTCGGAGGTGTCGGTGCCAAAGTTCACGACCTCGCAGCCGCGCTCCTTCAGGTGCTCGGAGATGATGTTCTTGAGCTCGACGGCGGCGTGGTCGTTACCGATACCAATCTTCATGAGTGGTTCCTCTCTGGTCCGTGCGGCGGAATTGCTAAAGGTTTTACCGCGTTCGACTGCATGATAGCGCGACTTTTGTGTAAACGCTCGGGCGTTTTTTGGTCAAACGCTTTAGCATGCAACAAGACTAGTTTTTCATGTATTAATGCTGTCAGTTTGCGCTTGAACGCCGTCCGCCGGAACTTGGGTTGCGGTTTTTGATGCATTGTTATCAAATAAAAGAGTTAACTATTATCGAGAGCCCAGCCCTTTATACAAGTAGGAGATACCTATGCCTGCCGATTCCCTTCGTGATACCGCGTTTTGCGACGTTTTGAACCGCGAGCTTGTCTGTGCGCTCGGCTGCACCGAGCCCATTGCCGTTGCCTATGCAGCGGCAATGGCGAGCCAGACGCTCGGTTGCGAACCCGATCATATGGACGTTGCCTGCTCGGGCAACATCATCAAGAACGTTAAGAGCGTGACCGTACCCAACTCGGGCGGCATGCACGGTATTGAAGCGGCGGCCGTGCTGGGTGCCGTGGGTGGTGACGCCAAGAGCGCGCTCGAGGTGCTCGAGAGCGTTGACGATAAAGACCGTGCTCGCGTGGCCGAGCTCCTCGTCGATGCCGGTTACTGCGATGTGTCGCTTGTCGAGGGTGTCCCCAACCTCTACATCAAGGTGACTGCGACGGCCGGGGGCCATACCGCGGTCGTCGAGATTACCGATCACCACACTAATGTCACGTGCCATACGCTCGACGGTATTCCGGTATGCGGCAAGTCGGCGGGGGAGTGTGCCGCCTGCGCCGAGCGCGTCGTGGCCGAGCGTGCGGCAGATAGCGCCGATACCCCTATGAGCATTGAGTCCATCATCGACTTTATCGAGGACGGTGACATTGAGGACGCCCGCGCTGCCGTTGAGCGTCAGATTGAGCTGAATGGCGCGATCAGTGCCGAGGGCCTGGCGCACGCTTGGGGCGCCGAGGTGGGCCGTACGCTGCTGGGCGCACGTGCCGATGACGTCGCCTGCCGTGCCCGTGCCCGTGCAGCCGCCGGGTCCGATGCCCGCATGAACGGCTGCGCGCTGCCAGTCGCCATTGTGTGCGGCTCGGGCAATCAGGGCATTACTTGCGCGCTGCCTGTTATGGAGTATGCCGAGTACTTGCGCTGCGACCACGAGCGCCTGGTGCGCGCCGTGATGCTGTCCGATCTGATCGCCGTGCATATCAAGAGCTATATTGGTGCGCTCTCGGCGTTTTGCGGTGCTATTTGCGCCGCATGCGGTGCCGGTGCCGCGATTACCTGGCTGTGTGGTGGCACGCGCGAGCAGATTGGCGCGACGGTTTCGAACACGCTCGGTAACGTGGGCGGCATCGTGTGCGATGGCGCCAAGGCGAGCTGTGCCGCCAAGATTTCCGCTGCCGTTGATGCGGCGATTCTGGGCCACGATATGGCCATGCAGGGCCGCGGCTTCCGTGCCGGTGAGGGCCTGATCCAGGATACCGTCGAGCAGACAATCGCCAGCATGGGCTATGTGGGCCGCGTGGGCATGAAAGATACCGACGTCGAGATCCTCAACATCATGATCGGCAAAACCCA
>CAJLUE010000054.1 GCA_905209765.1 uncultured Collinsella sp.
CGTACGCTTGAACTGAGAAGGGGGAGGCCTCGCGGCCTCCCCCTTTTTGCGTTTACGGGCTTTTGTCTCACATAGTAGCTGTGTTTTATAACCCTCGTTTGTCGCATCTTCTGTGAACGGGCTACAATAATTTAGTCTGTGCGATATGGAGGTGAACATGGCTGAAGCTGGTATCGGCGTTGATATCGTCGAGATTTCCCGTATGAAATCAATACTTGAAGAGACGCCGTCGTTTGCTCGGCGTGTGTTTACCGAAGAAGAGCGTGCGTATTGTGATGCATCATCGCGTCCCGCTGCTCACTATGCCAGCCGCTTTGCTTCGCGCGAGGCGGTACTTAAAGCTCTCGGCACGGGTTTTAGTCAAGGCGTTGGTCGCAAGGATGTTTCGGTTACGCGTGATAAACTTGGCAAACCGAAAGCGCTGCTTTCGGGCCGTGCACTCGAGATCGCTCATGAGCTGGGTGTTGTTGAGGTTGCTCTTTCCATTACGCTTACAGGAGACTTAGCCGTTGCGAATGCCATCGCGATTACCGAAGATGCTCGGCCTAAGCCAAAAGAGGAAAAGGTGAGCACCAAGAAACGCGTAGCGCAGACATTTAAAGAGGCTCGCTCTGTTTTAGATGAGCTTGAGCAGCTGCAGAATTCAGCATTGACGGAGCACCTGGGCGATGCTTCGCAAGATACGCTAGGAGCATAGATGAAACCGGTTTTGAGTACCGAAGAAGTCGTTCGTCTCGAGGATATCATCGAACGCGAAGGGACTTCGAAGGCCGAGCTTATGGAGCTCGCGGGTGAGTTTGCCGCCAACGAGATCTTGAAGCTCAATCCCGATCGGGTTCTCGTTCTGGTCGGTTTTGGTAATAATGGCGGCGACGGTTGGGTTGCCGCCGATATTCTGAGCCATAAGGGTGTGGACGTCGATATCGTTTCTCCGGTTGAGCCGGATGAGATTCCTGCTGCTCTGGCACGTCATGTTGCTCGTCGTACTGCCGGCCGCGATGTGCACGTTTGCGTCGGCCCCTCGCGTGATGAACTCGAGGTTTTGATCGATAAGGCCGATGTTGTTGTCGATGCCATTTTTGGTACCGGTTTTAACGGGAATCTGCGTGCGCCGTTCTCCATCTGGATTCCTACGGTCAATGAATGCGCCGACTGTGTCGTATCCATTGATGTCCCCTCGGGCCTGAATGCCGAGACGGGCGTTGTTGATGACGACTGCATTCGTGCCGAGCATACGGTGACGATGATTGCGCCCAAGATTGGTTTGTATAGCGCTGATGGCCCTGAGTATGCTGGCGATTTGATCTGCGGCAATCTTTACGACCGTCTTGACGAGGTCATCGATGATGTCGACCACGCCGCTGAGATTGTCGAGCCCGGTGACTTAGTTGATTACTTTGCCCCACTACCTACGAATATCGATAAGTATTCCCGTGGCTCTGTGCTTATTGTCGCCGGGTCTGCGCAATATCCTGGTGCTGCCATTATGGCGGCCAAGTCTGCAGCTCGCGCGGGTGCTGGTTACGTGGCAGTCGCGGCTCCTGACGCCTGCGCTAATCTTATTCGCATGGCACTTCCTTCGATTCCCGTCTTTGCTATTCCGTCTGATTCCCGCGGCTCCTTTGGCGCCGCTGCGCGCATGACGGTGTGCGAGATTGCAAAGAAGTACAGCTGCGTACTGTGCGGTCCCGGTATGACGACGTCTGCCGGCGCTATGCAGGTGGTTTCGGGCTTGCTCGAGCTTGATGTACCGCTTATTTTGGATGCCGATGCACTCAACTGCCTTGCTAAGATTGCCATTGACGGTATTGATAGTAACCCCGAGATGTATCGTCGCGAGCAGCCGTTGGTTATGACGCCGCACTATCGTGAGCTTTCGCGTCTGGTTGCCGGTGACGAGGTGAACGACCTTGGTACCGCGATTGCAGCCGCGCAGAAGGTTGTCTGGGCTGCAGGCTCCGACAATCTGGTGGTCATTGCCAAGGGGCCGACGACGGCTATCTGTGGCGTTGAGCGTGTACTGCTGCCGCTCTCGGGTCCGGCTTCTCTGGCAACTGCCGGTTCAGGTGATGTTCTCGCGGGTATTTTGGCCGGCACGCTTGCCACCATGCGCGACGAGATGGATCGTTGGGAGTTGCTGTATTCGTACGCCGTCGCACTTCACAGCTACGCCGGTTTTGCCGCGGCGACGGAGTATGGTGAGAAGAGCGTTATCGCGACCGATCTTATCGACTTGATCGGTCCTGCCATGGAGCTGGCGGCAAAGGATGCGCTCGAAGATCTGGGAATCATGGACGAAGGGTCGGATGACTAATCATGAATAAAGCCGATTTGACGCGCTGGTCCTGGGTCGAGATCGACCGCGGGGCGCTCCGTCGCAACACGAGGGCCTATAAGAACTTGCTGAATCCGCGTCAGCGCCTGTGCTGCGTGGTTAAGGCCGATGCTTATGGTCATGGAGCTGTTGAGTGCGCCAAGATCATGTATTCGGCCGGTGCCGACATGTTTGCCGTGGCGACGGTTAACGAGGGCGTTGAGCTTCGACAGGGCGGGATTACGAAGCCCATCCTCATCCTAAGCGAGCCGCCTATCGAGGCCATTCCGACGTTGCTCGAGTTTGATATCATGCCTTCGGTCTATACGTCTGACTTTGCTCTTGCGTATGGCGAATGTGCCGTCGCGGCGGGCAAGGTGGGCAAGTATCATCTCGCCATCGAGACGGGCATGAACCGCATTGGCGTACATTACACGCAGGTGCTCGACTTTGTCCGCGGTATTAATTTCCATCGCGGTATTCAGTGCGACGGCGTATTTACGCACTTCGCCACGGCCGATGAACCTTCGGGCTGGGACTACAAGCTGCAGTGTCAGCGCTTTACCGAGGCCGTTCAGGCCATTAAGGATGCGGGCTTTGAGTGCGGTATCGTGCACTGCGCCAACACGCCGTCCTCGATGCTCGACCCCTCGATGCATTTTGATATGATTCGCGCTGGCGTTGGCTTGTATGGCATGCAGCCGTGCGAGCTGAGTGGCCGCGTGATGCAGCTTGATCCCGTTATGAGCGTCCATGCGCGCGTGACGCGCGTGGCACACCCTGCGATGGGTGAGGGCGTGGGCTACGGTTTTACCTACCGCGTACCGCGTACGCGCGTTCAGATCTGCACGCTGCCGATTGGTTATGCCGACGGCCTATCGCGTACGCTTTCCAATCGTATGGATGTGCTGTATCGCGGCGAGCGCGTGCATCAGGTTGGCAATATCTGCATGGATCAGTTTATGGTCGCCATTCAGTCCAACCCGGCACACGAGATTCCCGAGGCCGAATATGGTGACGAGATGATTATTGTCGGCCGCGATGGCGATGCCGAGATCACTATGGACGAGATGGCCCGACTGCGCGGCACGATTAACTACGAGGTCGCCTGTGGCTTTGGCATGCGCCTCGACAAGGTCTACGTGTAGGAGTCGCTATGGGCGTCATGCACATCCCCGGCCATACCCATCAGGCGCCACGTGAGGTCGCACTCGAGGAAATTGAGGCCGTTCTGGGCGATTGTCACCTCTGCCAGCTCTACCAGTCGCGTCACAATATCGTGTTTGGCGTGGGAAACCCCCGCGCTCGCGTGATGTTTATCGGTGAGGCGCCGGGTCGCAACGAGGATTTGCAGGGCGAACCCTTTGTGGGGGCGGCGGGTGAAGACCTCAACGGCATTTTGTCGCTGGCGGGGCTCAAACGCGAAGACGTCTACATTGCCAACGTGCTTAAGTGCCGCCCGCCGGGAAACCGCAATCCGCGTCCCGAGGAAGTGCTGGCTTGCTCGCCGTTTTTGCGTGAGCAGATTCGAAGCATCTGGCCTGATATTATCGTGACGCTCGGCAACCCCGCGACGCACTTTGTGCTTAAGACCGAGATTGGCATTACTAAGCTGCGCGGCAGGTTCCACCAGATGGGGCATTTTGTAGTAATGCCCACGTTCCATCCGGCAGCAGCGCTACGCAATCCGGCGTGGCAGGAGCTGCTGGAGGAAGACTTTAAGATGCTGGGCGATTATCTGGAGCGACATCCCGCACCAGAGGACGCCTCGGAATAATAAGGAGCATATATGTCCCTGGAGCGCCTGGGGGTAGGTACTTACAAAACGACTTGCGCTGCCGATACGGAGTACTTTGGCGAGCTAATTGCACCGTGCCTTGAGGACGGCGATGTGCTCATCCTGACCGGTGGCCTGGGAGTGGGCAAAACTCACTTTACCAAGGGCGTCTCGCGCGGGCTGGGCGATGGGCATATGGTTACGAGTCCTACGTTTGCGCTCATGGCCGTTCACGATCAAGGTCGTATTCCGCTGTTTCACTTTGATCTATACCGCCTGGAGCATGCCTACGAGCTCGAGGATACGGGCATTTTCGATGTGCTGGGCTACGAGGGTGCTTGCCTGCTGGAATGGGGCGAACAATTCCAGGACGAGCTGACGGATGAGTATCTTTCGGTGACGCTCAAGCGTGATGAGGGCGACAGCGATGTGCGAACGATAACGCTCGAGGCGCACGGTGACCGTGCAATGGAGCTTTCCCATTTGATTGATAAGGCTGTACAAGATGAGCTTGCATAACGACAACGCGCTGGTGGTGGCGCTCGATACTTCGACCGACATGCTTGCCTGCGCGGCAAGCTGGATTGATGAGCAGACGGGCGAGACGAAGCTCGTGAGTGGCGACCACATGTGTCGCCGTCACGCCAACGTTGAGCTCGTGAATACCGTTGATGGCGTGCTGGCTCAGGCCGGTCTGGATCGCAGCGATGTTGGTTGCTACGTGGTCGGTCGCGGCCCGGGGTCGTTTACGGGTGTGCGTATCGGCATCTCCACTGCCAAGGGCCTCGCGCGTGGTGCCAATGTTCCGCTGCTGGGCGTGTCGACGCTCGACGCTTGCGCTTGGACGGCGTGGAAGGCTGGCGTGCGCGGCAAGCTTGGTATCTTGGCCGATGCCATGCGCGGCGAGGTGTACCCGGCGCTCTATGTGCTGGGGGATGAGGGCCCCGAGCGTCTGTTTGAGCGCGAGCGCGTGGTCAAGGCCGCCGTGGCGCTTGATGAGTGGCGCCAGACCGCGGACTGGGATCAGGTTCAGCTGACTGGTGACGGTCTCGTGCGCTATGGCAAGCTGCTGGGTGAGGACGAGACCGCCCGCTGCGTGGAGCGCGACCTGTGGTGGCCTTCGGGCGAGGGCTTGCTGCTCGCGCACGCTGCGGGTGACGGCGATCCGGCTCGTGTCCTGCCGATTTACACGCGCCTTTCGGATGCCGAGGAAAACGAGCGCAAGCGTCTTGGTCTTGCCGAGAGTGCGCAGAGCGAAATTACGGGCGTTGCCGATGAGCTCGCCGGTCGTCATCTGCAGTTCCGTCCCATGGGCGCGGCGGATGCCGAGGGCGCGAGCGCGCTAGAGGCCGCCTGCTTTGAAGGTGCCGGACACGAGGCGTGGACGCCGGGCATGTTCCTGTCCGAACGGGGCGAGGGCGTCGCTGCGCCGCGTAGTTGGTGGGTGGCACACGACGACGGCAAGCTGCTGGGCCTTGCCGGCGGTATGGTCGTGGACGGTGATGTGCAGATTCTGGATGTCGCCGTCGACCTGGCACATCGCCGTGAGGGCATTGCCCGCAAGCTGCTGTCGCATGTGAGCTATGATGCCCAGATGCTCGGCTGCACCACGGCTTCGCTCGAGGTTGAGGACGGCAACGAGGGGGCGATCGCGCTTTATAACGCTCTGGGCTTTACCGAGGCAGGACGGCGCCGCGGCTACTATGGTGCCGGCAAGGATGCCATCGTCATGACGGCTCCGCTGCCCCTGGTGCTTCCGGTCGACAATGCTTCGCCCGAGCCGACGGCAGCCGAGCAGCGCGTATGGCCGCTGCCTGCGCCTGGGCGCTCCGAGGGGGAGCGTGCCGAAATTGAGCGCCGCCGCCTAGTGCTCGCTATTGAGAGTTCCTGCGACGAGACGGCCGTGGCGATTATCGATGCGGATGGCAATATGCTGGCCAACCAGGTGTCGACACAGATTGATTTTCACGCCCGCTTTGGCGGCGTGGTGCCCGAGATCGCCTCGCGCAAACACGTTGAGGTGATTGTGAGTGTCGTGGATGCGGCGCTCGAGGATGCCGCAGCATCGCTTGGTCTTGAGGGTGGAGCCATTGCCCCCAGCGAGCTTGCCGCCGTGGGCGTGACACAGGGTCCGGGCCTGGTGGGCGCCCTCGTGGTGGGCGTTGCCTTTGCCAAAGGCTTTGCCTACGCTGCCGGTAAGCCGCTCGTATGCGTCAACCATCTGGAGGGGCACCTGTTTGCCAACCTGTTGGCGCAGCCCGACCTCAAGCCTCCGTTTATCTTTACGCTTGTCTCGGGCGGGCACACTATGCTCGTGCACGTAAAGGCATGGGGCGACTACGAGGTGCTCGGTGAGACGCTCGATGACGCCGTGGGCGAGGCCTTCGACAAGGTGGCCAAGGCGCTGGGCCTGGGCTATCCCGGTGGCCCCATCATTTCCAAGCTGGCCGAGACGGGCAATCCCCGCGCGATCGATTTCCCCCGCGCGCTTAACAGCAGGGGAGACTATCGTTTCTCGCTTTCGGGTCTTAAAACGGCCGTGACGCTCTACATCGAGCAGGAGACCAAGGCCGGGCGCACGATTCACCTGCCCGATCTGGCGGCTTCGTTTGAGGCGGCTGTCTTTGACGTGCAGTACAAGAAGGCCAAAAACGCATTGCACGCTACCGGATGTAAGGAATACTGCATCGGCGGCGGCGTCTCGGCCAACCCGCATCTGCGCGAGATGATGATCAAGAAGCTTGGACGTCAGGGGATTCGCGTAACGGTGCCGCCCTTGTCTGCCTGTACCGATAACGCAGCCATGATCGCGGAGGTCGCCCGCCGTAAATTCGACCGAGGTGAAATCTCGCCGTTCGACGTCGACGCCGATCCGAACATGACGCTGTAGCTGGTACGGCGCGGTCCCCGGACGGAGGGGCCGGATATAAGGTTTCCTGCTCTACAGTCCTGCGCAAGACGAAGGCCACATTAAGTGGCCTTCTTTGCGTGCGGAACTCGCGATAAACCTTATATCCGGCCCCTCCGTCCGGGGACCTTTCTGTATCGATATAGCTTCTGAGTTGGTTCGGCGTCGACAATGTCCGGCAAGGTTAGCCAGCTGCGTCGAATTTCCGGCGTGCTTTAGCTGAAAGAAAAAGATGGTGTGCGGAGCTTTGCTCCGCACATTTGGGATGGGAGCCCCTGAGAGCCGCGGGAGCCGGGCGGCGCATATGAACTTTATCGCGAGTTCCGCACGCAAAGGAAAGCACTTAATGTGCTTTCCGTCTTGCGCAGGACTGTAGAGCAGGAAAGTTCATATGCGCCGCCCGGCTCCCGCGGCTCTCAGGGGCATCTCTCATGCAAAAACTGTCGTGGGGTAAAGTCCGAGGTCAGTGGCGTTTTATACCGAGAAATCCAAAAAAGTTGAAAATTCATTACAAATTTGCGTTGACTTTAGGTAACTAAAGTTTCATACTCCTTTTCAACCACTGGGGGATGTGAACACGCACGGATCGTTCGCATCATGATTGAAGAGGATTTCTTAGACATGTTCACGCATCAGCTAAACATTATCAGCGTAGTAATTATCTGATGCGGGTTAGCACATACAGCTAGCCCGTACGATAACGGGCGGCTGATGAAGATGAGGGCCGTCGAGCGCAACCGACGGCCCTCATTTTTTATGTCTAGGAAGTTCTTTTTAGAGGAGGAAATGTAATGAACGGAGTTTTGCTCATGGTTGTGGCCGCGGCGGTGCTCGCCTGCGGCTATCTGGGCTATGGCCGCTGGCTGGCCAACAAGTGGGGCGTTGACAAAGAGGCCCTCACGCCGGCCAAGCGCATGAAGGACGGCAAGAGCTTCTCGCCCGTCTCCGCCTTCACCGCGTTCTCGCACCAGTTCAGCTCGATCTGCGGTGCTGGCCCTGTCACGGGTACGATCGTCGCCATGGCCTTTGGCTGGCTGCCTGTCGTGCTCTGGGTCCTCGTTGGCGGCATCTTCTTTGGTGCCGTCCACGACTTTGGTGCCCTGTACGCTTCGATGAAGAACAACGGCAAGTCGCTCGCTCAGCTCATCGAGAAGTACATCGGCAAGACCGGCCGTCGCCTGTTCCTGCTGTTCTGCTGGCTGTTCTGCATCATCGTCATCGCCGCCTTTACCGACATGGTCTGCAAGACGTTCATGTTCACCCCGGCCGTTGACGCTTCTGGTGCTGCTACCGGTGCCATCGACTTCACCAAGTCCTATGCCGCCGGCTGCGCTGGTACCATCTCCATCCTGTTCACCTTCGTCGCTATCGCCTTTGGTTGGGCCCAGAAGAAGTTCAACCTCACCGGCGCTGCCGAGTTCGTCACCGGCGTGGTCCTCATGGTTCTCATGTTCGCCGTCGGTATGCAGTTCCCGCTCTACCTGGATAAGTTCCAGTGGTTCGCCGTCGTCATGGTCTACCTGGTCTTTGCTGGCGCTATGCCCATTCAGATGCTCAAGACCCCGCGTGACTACCTCACTTCCATCATGATGATTGTCATGATCGTCTGCGCTGTCCTCGGCATCGTCGTCCTGGGCGTCAACGGTCAGGCCACTATCACCGCTCCGGTCTTCACCGGCTTCTCCACTGCCTCCGGCATGATGTTCCCGGTCCTGTTCGTCTCCGTCGCTTGCGGTGCTCTCTCCGGTTTCCACAGCCTCGTTTCTTCCGGCACCTCTTCTAAGCAGGTCGAGAAGGAGCAGGACGCCGTCAAGGTCGGTTACGGCGCCATGATCGTCGAGTCCTTCGTCGGCATCCTTGCCATCATCGTCGCCGGCATCATGTTCTCCGACATGAACACCGCCGGTACCGGCGCCCTCAACGCCGGTGTCGCTTCCACCCCGTTCCAGATCTTCGCCGCTGGCATCTCCCGCGGTATGCAGGCCTTCGGTGTTGACGGCACGCTTGCTACCGTCTTTATGACCATGAACGTCTCCGCTCTGGCCCTGACCTCGCTCGACGCCGTCGCCCGCATCGCCCGCACTTCGTTCTCCGAGTTCTTTGCCCAGACCAACGATGCCCTGGCGATCGAGTCCAAGGCCGGCTACATGAAGGTCCTCGGCAACCCCTGGTTCGCCACGGTCGTTACCCTGCTTCCCGGTCTCGCCCTCGCTTTTGGTGGCTATGCCAACATCTGGCCGCTCTTTGGTGCTTCCAACCAGCTGCTCGGCGGCATGACCATGATCACCCTCGCCGTGTTCTGCAAGTGCACCGGCCGCAAGGGCTGGATGCTCTACGTGCCCGTCGTCTTCCTGCTCTGCTGCACCTTCACCTCGCTGGTCCAGAGCGCCATGGGCTGCATGACCGCCGTCCAGGCCTACGGTTTCTTCGGTACCATCCCGGCTACCGCCACCACGGCCGCCGTCTCCGTCGCCGCCACCAAGGGCCTGCAGCTCGTCTTTGCCGTCCTGCTGATGGTCCTGGGCCTCATCGTTGCCGTCAACTGCCTCAAGGAGTTCTTCGGCAAGGAGGCTGGCTCCATGCCTGATGAGGAGCCCGAGTGGTCCGATATGGGCAAGGCCGAGTACGGTCGCGCCGCTGCCGCTGAGGCTCCTGTCGACGCCGAGGCCGCCAAGGCCTAGTCGGTCGGACGGGTTGAATCTCCCATCCATTTGACTCGGAAAGACCGGGTCCGCGACTTCGCGGGCTCGGTCTTTTTTCATGCAAAAGCGGGTGACGCTCGAGTGTTCTCGCAGATGTTTTGCGTGGATAAGGGCGCGCGTTGTACCATATAGACGTATATGTGTACATATGAAAGGGGCCCCGTGGCCAAGACGGTATATTCCGATAACCAAAATAATGTCGATGCCCTGGCTGAGCGTCTGAGCAGCCAGACATCGCTTTCTGCTGAGCGTGCCAAGCTGGTTGCCTACGACCTGCTTTGCCGCAAGGCGCTCAAGATCAAGTCGAGCGCGCTGGCGCAAATTTTCCGCTCCGTCGATAAGGAATGTGACACCAAGGCGATGCGCGATGAGCTTATCGCGGCAAATATCGTGACCAAGATCGAGGGTAGCGGCATTAACGGGCGCCCGGCGTTCTATACCATCAATGCCGAGATCCGCGATGCCCAGGAGCAGCCTGCCGAGTCCGTCGAGGATTTTGTCGTCGAGGATCCCGCTGACGTGCCTGCTGTGGAAGAAGTTGCCCCGCGTGAGCATGTCGATACCGATGAGTTGCTCGATGAGAACGTCGTGCGTGCCTTTACGGCCAAGGCAGGACGCGGCGGTTTTGGCGGGGGTGGCAAGCGCGATGCGCAGCGCCGCGCCCAGCAGGAGCGCTTCCGTCGCGCCGTTGCTCGAAAGGGTGAGACGGATGCTGAGGCTGTTGAGACCGAGGTTGCTGCCGAGTCGCAGAAGCCCGCGAGGGAGCAAAAGCCCGTGGAGGCCCAAGAGCCCAAGCGTCGTCGCGGTGCTCACTTTAAGACTGCACAGCAGGATGCCGCGCGTGAGGTTGAAGAGTCTTCTGAGGTTGCAGACGATGTTGAGGGGTCTGCCAAGAAGGCTCCGGGTTCGTGTCGTCCCGGTCGCGGTTTTGCGGGACGCGCGTATCCCGTAAAGCATCAGGAGAAGGGCGAGTCGGTTTCGACCAGCCAGGACGAGAAGGCCGTTGAGCCGGAGGCTCGCGAGCAGAAGCCTGTTGAGCCGCAGCTTGAGGTTGATGCCGAGGCCAAGGGCCAGCAGCCTACTGATGAGCAGACGGAGCAGGGCGCGTCGAGCAAGCCTCGCCGCCGTCGCCATCGTGGGGGCCGCAGTTCCCATGCCGAGACTGCAACCGAGAAGACCACGCCGCAGAACGAGGATGCGAAGGCCGAGGTTTCTTCGGGGCAGCCTAAGCGCCAGCCGGCGAAGGAGAGCAAGTCCGTTCGTCCGCAGAAGCAGGCATCTATGCCGAAGCGCGAGCGCAATTCCCAAGGCGATTCTAAGCGCAAGTCTCAGAAGAAGCCGGAGTCTGCCGCAGCAGATACTGCTGCCCAGCAGCCCAGGCCGGACGTTCACGGCGAGGTCTCGGCGTTTGCCCTTGCCCGCGTTTTAGGCAGGCAGCTGCTCAAGGTTGTCCCTACGCCCACGGCGCTCTCTAAGATCAAGGAGCAGCAGACACAGATCGTAAAGGTTGAGGGCAAGGACGGCAAAAAGGCTCCGCAGCGCACTCAGCACAACGAGATGTCCAACCGCAAGATTGCCGAGGAAATCGCAATCATCCAGGCTTGGATCGAGCAGAACCGAGGTGCCGATACGCCGGTTGCCTCGCGCCGCCAGCGTGCCTACCAGATCTTTAACGACGAGAAGGCTTTTGACGGCAAGCACGGTGAGCGCCTGATCAGGCGTATGACCGAAAAGGGCATCAGCATGCAGGCGATCAAGGTCGCTCCCAATCGCCCCGTGCACTTTACGGGTTTCTTTACGCTGGGCGCCGACAAGCCGTTCATTATGGTCGAGAACCTGGACACCTACGACGAGATCGTCAAGCTGCTGCGTGGCCGCAAGCACGCCAAGCTCTTTGGCATCAAGGTGGGCGGCGTGATTTTTGGCGGCGGATGCAAGGCAAGCGTCTCGCATGCCCTGGACGATTATCTGGCCGAGATTGGCTATCGCTTTAACTATGTCTACTACGTGGGCGACATCGACCGAGAGGGTGCGCGCATTGTCGAGCAGACCCGTAACGCCAATGTGGTTGAGATTCGCCTGCATGCCGGTATGTATCGCGCCATGCTCGCCGAGCACAAGCGTCGCGTGAAGGCCGGCGGCGAGTGCGAGCCCGCAGCTGCCAACCAGGGTGTGCCGCAGAACCTGGCTGCGACGATCAAAGATCTGCCCATGGTCACGCGCGTGCAGTTCCGCAACGTGCTGCGTGAGGGCGGACGCATTCCGCAGGAGATTCTGATGACCGCCGACTATCGGGATGGCGACTCGGGAAGCTTCGACCGCATGCT
>CAJLUE010000055.1 GCA_905209765.1 uncultured Collinsella sp.
ACCTCGAGCCCGCGCTCGGCAAACCACTTCTCGGCCGCATCAATGTCGTTGACGGCAAAGCCAATGTGGCCCTTGGCGCCACGACCGTTCTGCTTCATGATCTCGACCAGCGAATCGTTAAAGTACGAAACGGGGGTCTCGATGACGGGCAGGCCCATCATCGTCGAGAACAGCTCCGCGATCTCCAGGGCGTCTGCCGGGTCGGTGGCGTTAATGCCCACATGGGCAACGCGCATGCCAAAGAGCTCGACCGGATTGGCGTTCTGCTCACTCATACAGGCAGCGCCTACTGAGCCATAACGTCGAGGACGGCCTTCTCGGCAGCGACGCGGTTCATGCCGGTCATGAAGGGCACGCCGCTCACGTACGGGCAGGTGAGGCCCTCGGGGGCAACGGTGGTGGCGATCAGCAGGTCAGCGCCCTCGTCGCAGTAATCCTTGGCCTCGGAGATGGCGCACTGCACGATCTCATACTTGCCGGCATAACCGTTGGCGTCGAGCAGGGTGGCGACCTTCTGGGCAACGAGCGTGGAAGTAGCAGCGCCAGCACCGCAAGCCAAAACGATTTTCTTCATAGGTAATGTCTCCCTTCATGGTTTACTTTAGGTAAGTGTACCGCAGCGAGCGATGTCACTCGGCCTCGATGAGCTTTTATGCCAGTTTGCTTGCGCGCTGCGTATAATACATCCAGTACGTGTTGTCATACCGCTCGCTTTATGAGCGACTAAGGACCCTAATATGCCCGATTCCCGCACACTCTGGACCGCCGTCGTTATCATCTGCATCGCCGTGTCGGTGTTCTTTAGCGTCAAAAAACGCACCACGTTTAAGCGCCTGCAGCAGCTCATGGCCGCCAAGCAGTGGGACGAGTTCGATCGTTTGCTCGACGGCAAACTCACCAGCATGCTGTACCCGCGCTACAACCGCGACTACCTGCGCCTGAACTCCTATCTGCTGCGCGAGGACCACGAGCGCGCCAGCGAGATGTTCGACCTGCTGCTGGGACTCAACCTGCCCAAGATGCAGCGCGTCGACCTGGTCATTAAGGCCTTTAACTACTACGTTGGCCAGGAGGACCGCAAAAAGTCCAAGGAGCTCCTGCACGAGATCAAGGGCTTTGAGGGCGGTCAGGCCGAGGCAGTCGCGCACGAGTGCCAGCTGATGTACGACACGATGATCCTCAAGCGCCACAACGACATTCCCGAGCTGGAGCGCATGCTCGAGGAGGCCGGCGACGATAAGGTTAAGAGTTGCCGCTTGGAGTACCTGTTGGCCCTGCAGTACAAGAACAAGGGCGACGAGGCCAAGTTCCAAGAGTTCCTTGAGAAGTCGGGCCAACACTCGATGGCCGTCAACGCGTAACGGACGGCTTGTGCTAGACTTCTAGTCTCACGGGGGCGTGGCGGAATTGGCATACGCAGGAGACTTAAAATCTCTCGCCGCAAGGATTGTGGGTTCGAGTCCCACCGCCCCTACCATGTGATTGCTTACGAGCCCGTGTCCCGTTGGGATGCGGGCTCGTTTCTTTTGGACGCCGGTGGGACTCGAACCCGCGAGGGGGCGAGCGTCAAGCGGACGCGCAGCGTCCGCAGCGAGCCGACGAGGGCGCCGGCAGGCGACCGAAGCCGGTGCGCATTTGCGCAGCAAACACGCAGACGCCCCACCGCCCCGCGCTTCAGAAAGTCAGCTAATTTAGGACGGGCTAAAAAACGCTTCGGTTCCTTAGAAGTTGCGGTGGAATAGTTCCTGTTTTGGCCGTTTACCGGCCCATTTAAGAACTATTTCACCGCAACTCAGAGGGAGACGGTTAAAGGGCGCTCAGACTCGGGGTCCAGGCGATGGTGGGGGTTGCACCGTCGAGAGTCTCGTTGATGGTGGCGGCCATACCGGCGAGTAGGCTATTCTCGCTTACGGTGAGCGTCTTGTAGCCGCCGGCACGCATGAGCTCGCGAATCACCACGGCGCCAGCCAAGATCACGCCCGCACGCTTGGGCTGCACGCCCGGCAGCGCGGCAATGCCCGCAACATCCAGCGTGGACATGCGTTCGATAGCGGCCGAGACCTGCTCCAGTGAAAGCTCGCGCAGGTGCACGAAGCTCGAATCATACGGCTCCAGCTCGTGAACCAGCGCCACGAGCGTGGTGACGGTGCCACCCACCGCAACCAGGCGCTCTGCACGCTCAAAATTGCTCGGCAGGCCCTCAAAATAAGCGGTGAACTGCTCGCCCGCCCAGTTGGCAGCGGCAGCAAGCTCGCCGTCCGCAGGCGGCAGCACCGAGAAGAACCGCTCCGTCACGCGGCGACAACCGATGTCCAGCGAACGCGTGCCCTCCAGCGCAAAGACCCCACGCTCCGGTGCGTACACACCCGTCGCGAGTTCCGTGGACCCGCCGCCCGAATCCGCGACAATAATGCGCTCGCCGGCAAAGTCGTGCGCCACGCCAAAAAACGTCAGACGCGCCTCAACCTCGCCCGGAATCACCTGCGGTTCGAGCCCCAGCTCGCGCAGGCCGTCCAGCAGCAGGGCGGCATTGGACGCATCGCGCGCGGCGCTCGTGCACGTGGTGCAGACGCACGCAGCCCCAAAGGTACGTGCCTCGTCCACAAACATCCGGCACGCAGCGAGCACACGCTCAACGGCCGCCTCGCAAAAGCGACCTGTCGCGTCCACGCCCTCGCCCAGGTCGGTAATCTCGGTATGCTTGGACGATTCCACGATCGCCCCGCCCTCGACCTGGGCCAACACCAGTCGCGACGACACCGTTCCCAGATCGATCGCCGCCACCTTATATCGTTTGCAATCTGCCATTGCGGGCTCCCCTCCGGGCGCTATTTGCCGTTGGACACGACCGTCTGGCCCTCGACACCGTTAAACCCAAACAGTATGTCGAGCGCCTGGATGTACCACGGCGCGTCCTTGCCGACCTCTTCGATCTCTTTGGCGACTTCGCTGGCCTTCTTGGCGTTCGAGGACTTTTTGCTCGACGACGCGTCCGAATCGTCGTCCAGGCCTAGCACGTCAATCTTGGTCTCGCCGGGCATCACCAGGCCCAGGTCCTCGGTCGCCGCGTCTTTAATGCCCTCCTCCGAGAGCAGTTTGTCGACGCTTTTCTGCAGCTCGTCGTTGTACTGCTGGCGGATCTCTACTTGCTTGGCCAAAATATCGTTCGAGCGTTTGGCGACGTAGAGGTCGCGCACGGGAAAGTACAGGCTCACGAGTACCAGAACGACGACAATGCCAATAAACAGCCCGCGCTGGGGTCCATGGGTAAAGTCGTAGATCGCCTTGACCACCGCGTTGTCGTTGGCGTAGTGCATGAAGTCCGAGCCCGAAAGACGGTTCGAGGGCCTGGTCGACTTTTCGTGTGTTTGAGCCGAGGGGCGCTGCGTACGCGAAGCATGCGTCGGGCGCGCCGAACGTGACGGGCAGTCCGTCGGCATATTCATTTGAGCACGGGGGTGTGAGGCACTTGTCGGACGCTGTGCGCGTCGATCGGCGCCGGCGTAGTCGGACCCGCCGAGCTGCACGGTAGGTGCGAGGCGAGGCGACGGCTCGCGCGAACCGGCGGAATAATACCTGTTGTCGTAAATCTGATCCATGTGCGCCTTGTGCGGTTGAGGTTTGTTTGCGCTAAGTCTTTTAGTTATAGCACGAGCGCCCGCACCGCCTTCGCCAGCCTTTGCTCGACATAAAAAAGGCGCTGAGCCGTATGGCTCAGCGCCCAATGGTGCTCAACAGTGCCCGGCGGAAGCGAGGGGAATCCGAGTCAACCCCGCCCCGCACACGCCGCTGCCTAGCGAATGTTGTAGAACGCAGACTTGCCGGCGTAGCGCGCGCTGCCCTCGAGCTCGTCCTCGATGCGGATGAGCTGGTTATACTTGGCGATACGGTCGCTGCGGCACGGGGCACCCGACTTGATCTGACCGGCGTTCACGCCCACGACCAGGTCAGCGATGGTGGAGTCCTCGGTCTCGCCGGAACGGTGGCTCACAATGCAAGCGTAGCCGGCCTCCTTGGCAGTCTCGATAGCCTCGAGCGACTCGGTGAGCGTGCCGATCTGGTTGACCTTGACCAGGATCGCATTGGCGGCGCCCAGCTCGATGCCCTTCTTAAGGCGCTCGGTGTTGGTGACGAACAGGTCGTCGCCTACGAGCTGCACCTTATTGCCAATGCGACGGGTGAGCTCGACCCAGCCGTCCCAGTCCTCCTCGGCCATGCCGTCCTCGATGGAGATGATGGGGTAGGTATCGACAAGCTTCTCCCAGTAATCGACCATCTGGGCGCTCGCGTACTCAACACCCTCGCCTTTGAGCTCGTACATGCCGGTCTCGGCGTTGTAGAACTCGGTCGAAGCCGGATCCATGGCGTACATGAAGTCGACGCCGGGCTTAAAGCCGGCCTTCTCGACGGCCTTGGTAATGTACTCGAACGGCTCGGCATTGGTCTTGAGGTTGGGGGCAAAGCCACCCTCGTCGCCCACGCCGCCGCCAAGGCCGGCCTCGTGCAACACGCCCTTGAGGGTGTGGTAGACCTCGGCGCACCAGCGCAGGCCCTCGGCAAAGCTCGAAGCACCCACGGGCATAATCATGAACTCCTGGAAGTCAACGTTGTTGTCGGCATGCACGCCGCCATTGAGGATGTTCATCATAGGCGTGGGCAGCAGGTGGGCGTTAACGCCGCCCAGGTACTGGTACAGCGACAGGCCCGCCGACTCGGCAGCGGCGCGGGCAACTGCCAGCGACACGCCCAGAATGGCGTTGGCGCCGAGCTTGGTCTTGTTGGGGGTACCGTCCGCGGCGATCAGTGCGGCGTCAATGGCGCGCTGGTCGAAGGCATCGAGGCCCACGACGGCGTTGGCGCACTCGTTGTTGACGTGCTCGACGGCCTGAGAAACGCCCTTGCCCAGGTAGCGACCCTTGTCGCCGTCGCGCAGTTCACATGCCTCAAAGGCGCCGGTCGAAGCGCCCGAAGGCACCATCGCGCGACCGAAGCTGCCATCCTCGAGCACGACCTCGACCTCGACGGTGGGGTTGCCGCGGCTGTCGAGCACCTCACGACCGTAGACGTCCAAAATGTCACTCATGTTGTCTCCCTCTCACTTGGAAACGTAGTGGATGCAAGCGACCGGCTGACCGTGCACCGTCGGTGCGCCTCCGTAAGTTAGCCATGTCGCACTTTTTGCATTATGCCCTAAGTTAGCCGAGGGATACAATTGTTTTTCGAAAAATTTAGCGGGAACGATGAGGCATGTCAGCCCGTCGCTCCCGCAGTCTTACTCCTCTGCCTTTGCGGCGTCCCACAAGTCGTTGAGGCCGTGGGTCGAAAGCTCGGCAAGATCCACGTGGGCATCGGCCGCCATCTGCTCCATCGCGGCCCAACGGCGGCGGAACTTGGCCGTGCTGGCACGAAGGGCGCTCTCGGCGTCGATGCCCTCCTTGCGCGCAACGTTGACCAGGGCAAAGAGCAGGTCGCCAAACTCCATCTCGCGCTCGGGCGAGCCGGGTTCCTCGGCCTCAAACTCGGCACGTTCCTCGGCGACCTCGTCCCACACGTCCTGGACCGTATCCCACTCAAAGCCCACGGCAGCCGCCTTGCGCGACACCTTCTGAGCCTGCATCAGCGCCGGCAGATGCGTGGGCACGCCGTCGAGCAGGCCCTCGGGCGCAGCCTCGCCCGCCGCCACGGCCTGGTCCTTGGCGGCCTTCTCGGCAAGCTTGACCTCGTCCCAAATCTTGAGCACCTCGTCGGAGCTGCCGGCATCCACATCGCCAAATACGTGCGGATGGCGGCGAATGAGCTTGGCGTCGATATCGCGCGCCACGTCGGCCAGCGTAAACTCGCCGGCGTCCGCCGCAATCTGTGCATGCAGCACGACTTGCATGAGCACATCGCCCAGCTCCTCGCGAAGATGGGCCGCGTCATCCGCCTCGATGCAGTCGAGCGCCTCGTAGGCCTCCTCGATCATGTTCTTGCCAATGCTCTGGTGCGTCTGCTCGCGGTCCCACGGGCAGCCGTCGGGCTGACGCAGGCGCCAGATAGTCTGTACCAGATGTTGTAACTCGGCCGATGCATCGACCAGCGTGGACAGGTCGCGCGAACCTTCGGCATTTTGCTGAGCCATGTGCTCGGCCATGGTTAGTCCTCCTCCATGATCACATGGCGGAACGCGCCGCCCTCGTAGATACCATAGCTGTGCGTGCCGTCCTTGGGGATGCTCACGCTGCCGGGATTGAAGAGCCACAGACCCGGGTGCGCGTTGCTTTCCTCGTTGACCTTGACGTGCGTGTGGCCGTAGACGAGCGCGGAGCCCTCGGGCAGCGCGGGCGCGTGGTCGACGCTGTTGTGCATGCCGGCGCCAAAGACGTGGCCGTGCGTCAGGAACAGCTCGCGGCCGACCTCGTCGAACAGCGTGGCGTAGTCGGCCATGACGGGAAAGTCGAGAACCATCTGGTCGACCTCGGCGTCGCAGTTGCCGCGCACCGCGATAATGCGGTCGGCCAGGGCGTTGAGCAGCGGAATCACGCGCTTGGGAGCATAGTCGCGCGGCAGGTCGTTGCGCGGACCGTGATAAAGCAGGTCGCCCAGCAGGACGATTCGGTCGGGCTGCTCGGCTTCGATGGCGGCGCAGAGGCGCTCGATCCAATATGCCGAGCCGTGGATGTCAGAAGCGATGAGGTATTTCATGGAGGTCCTTTCGGGGTGGGGCTGACGTGGCCGAGCGCGGAATGTCGCCACCAGCCGCGTTATTCAAATCGCAGTGCCGCGCCCTGGGCCGCCTGCATCACGCGTTGGAGCGGCACATTGTGCTCACGGGCAAGGCGGGCGCAGTCTTCGTACTCGGGCGCCGCACGCTCACTGCCGTCGGGCAAGGTGGCCACCTTGACGGACACCTCGCCCCACGGCGTCGTTACGCGCTCAAAGTAGCGCGGCAGGCAAACGCGCTCCATAACCTGGCGACGGATGCCATTGGTCGTGGTTTCCAAAAAGATGATCGTCTGCAGGCACTCGATATCCTCGTGGGTGCAGATTACCTGCAACTGCCAGCCAGGTCGGCCTTTCTTGCAATAGAGGGGCAGCCAGTGCACCTCGCGCGCGCCGGCCTCGCGCAGGCGGTCGGCGGCGTAGGCGAGCACCTCGGGCGACGCGTCGTCGATGTCGCACTCCAGCTTGACGATGGTTTCGGGCGCATCGGTCTCGCGGGACAGCGGAGATGTAGTTCCACGTTGCATACGGTCCGGCTCCTTTCCGCACGGGCTCGTTTTATTCACCCAAACGCTAGCACATCGCGAGCGGCGCAAGTGTGGCGGCGCGCGATGAGCGCGATTTTCCTTGTCTGCAAGAACCGACACTCCACCGCCTCGGCCAAACATGTACATCAGCCTCCAAACATGTCATTTTTTGTCGGTTTTGGAGGCTGAGGCACATGACTCGAAGCAAGGCCGATGTCGAGAGCCCGCCCTTATGCGCCGCCCGTCCTTTCCAGTCGATTTCGGCCCCCGGCGCGTTCATCGCACTGGGGGCCGCGCCGTTACAATGGAGCAGATTCGCTTGACGTAAAGGAGCCGACATGCCTGCTTGCCCACTGGTCGATTGCCATACCCACACCTCGTTTTCGGACGGACACGCCTCGTTTGAAGACAACGTCCGCGCCGCTGCTGCGGCCGGTTGCCGCACCATGGTCTCGGCCGATCACCTTACCCTGCCTGCCAGTATGGATGCCACCTGCGAGGTGCAGGTTGTCGAGGGCGACCTGCCGGCGCATCGTCTGGCTTTTGAGGATGCCCGCAAGCTTGCCGCGCAGATTGCGCCGGAGCTCGAGCTTGTCTATGGCTTTGAGTGCGATTGGTACGAAGGCTGCGAGCCTTTGGTTGAGCGCTGGTCCCGGGGCGCCGTCGTACGCCTGGGCAGCGTGCATTGGATTGGTAACCCGGGCAATATCATGGCAGGCGCTGCGGGCACGACGGGGACAGAGGGCGTCGCACGCCCCGATACGCCCGACTCACGCTGCGGCTGGATCGACGACGACACCAACCTGCACGTTTGGGAAAACCTGGGCGTGCGCGGCGTGTGGGAGCGCTATGTCGATGACTGGTGCCGCGCCTGCGAAAGCTCGCTCAACTTTGATGTGATGGCTCACCCCGACCTGGTCATGCGCTTTTCGAAGGAAGGCTTTGCGCCCGATTTTGACCCCGCACCGTTTTGGCGGCAGATGGCCGAGTGTGCGCACGATACGGGCCGCCGCGTTGAGGTCTCGACCGCCGCACCGCGCAAGGGGCTCGACGACTACTATCCCGCGACCGGCCTTTTGCGCTGCTTTGCCCATGCTGAGGCGCCCATTACCTTTGGCTCGGATGCGCACCGCGCCTGTGATATCTGCTGGAATATCCGCGAGGCCCAAGCCCATGCCTACGACTGCGGCTACCGAACCTTCGACATCCCCCACCCCACCGGCGAATGGGAGTCCACACCCCTCGCCTAGCCATCCCTTCATAAGTTGCGGTGAAATAGCTCCTATTTATAGCCCTAAGACCGTCAAACAAGAACTATTCCACCGCAACTTCTATGGTCATCGGGGACGTTCTTTAACGACTAGTGGCGGCGGGCGTTGAGTTCGCCGGCCAGCTCGTCAAGGGTAATGCCGTAGCGCTCAAGCGTCACGAGCAGGTGGTAGACCAGGTCGCCGGCCTCGTAGCGAATGTGATCGTGGTCGTTATCCTTACAGGCCATGATCACCTCACTCGCCTCCTCGGCAAGCTTCTTGAGCAGCTCGTCCTCGACATCAGTCAGCAGTCGAGCGGTATAGCTTTCCTGCGGCGACGCATCGCGACGACCGTGAATCACCTCGGCCAGCCCCGTTAGCGTCTCGCCGATATTTCCATCCTGAACATTTGCGGTACGCACACCCATGGTTCAATCCTTTCTGGTTGGCCAAGCGCCTGGTCGAGCGCCCGCCCTACGCGAGTTTCTTAAAGAAGCAGGTACGGTTGCCGGTATGGCAGGCCGGACCCGGCGAGTCGACCTTGACCAGCAGCGTGTCGCTATCGCAGTCGGCCCAGAGTTCGCGAACCTCCTGCATGTTGCCGCTCGTCGCGCCCTTGTTCCAGAGCTCCTGGCGACTGCGGCTCCAAAACCACGTGGTGCCGGTCTTGAGCGTCAGCCCCACCGACTCCTCGTTCATCCAGGCAACCATGAGCACCTCGCCGGTGTCATACTGCTGAACCACACAAGGAATCAGCCCGCGGGCGTCGTACGCAAGCTTTGAAGGATCGGTTATCTCTTCCATTTCTCTCCCCAAATTCAAACTTCGCAGGTCGGCGAGGGTTGTCCAGGTGCCCGAGATTCCGAGCGACAAGCCCGACGACGCGTACTTAAGTACGCGAGGAGGGTTGGAGCCGGAAGGTCGGGTGCCTGGGCAAGCCGCAGCATTAGAAGTCCAGCCTCACAGGGATGCCCTGCGAGGCCATATACTCCTTCACCTGGCGAATGCTGAAGGTTCCAAAGTGAAAGACGCTCGCCGCCAGCACGGCGTCGGCCTCGCCCTCGATCACGCCCTCGGCAAAATGCTCGAGCGTGCCCACGCCGCCGCTCGCGATGACGGGGATTGGCACCGCGCGGGCCACGGCGCGGGTGAGCGCCAAATCAAAACCGGCCTTGGTGCCGTCGCGGTCCATGCTGGTAAGCAAGATCTCGCCGGCGCCGCGACGAGCCGCCTCCTCGGCCCACGCCACCGCGTCGATGCCCGTGGCGTTGCGACCGCCCGCCGTGAAGACCTCCCACCTATCGGCACCGGATGCGCCGGGCAGGCCCACACGCTTGGCATCAATCGCCACGACCACGGCCTGGCTGCCAAACGCCGCGGCAGCCTGGCTAATCAGCGACGGATCGCGCACGGCCGCCGAGTTGAGCGACACCTTGTCGGCACCGGCGGCAACCATGGTGCGCATGCCCGCCAGGTCGCGAAAGCCGCCGCCCACGGTATAGGGAATGGCGAGCTCCTCGGCCGCGTGCGCTGCCATCTCGATGGTCGTCGCGCGGTTGTCGCTCGTGGCAGTAATGTCCAGGAAGACGACCTCGTCCGCACCCTCGCGGTCGTAGGCACGCGCCAGTTCCACCGGATCGCCCGCATCGCGCAAGCTCACAAAGTTAACTCCCTTGACCACGCGGCCGTCCTTGACGTCCAGACAGGGAATTACGCGCTTGGTAAGCATGGGCTACTCCTCCCCTCGGGCGGCGGCCAGCGCCTGGGCCAGCGTAAAGTTGCCCTCGTAGAGCGCACGGCCGGTAATGGCGCCTTCAATCGCGCCCTCACCCACCGCGGCCAGTGCGCGGATGTCGTCGAGCGTCGAGATGCCGCCCGAAGCCACGACGGAAAAGCCCGCGACCTCGGCCACATGGCGATACGCCGCCACATCGATACCCGTCTGCATGCCATCGCGCGCGATGTCGGTATACACCAGATGCTTAAAGCCCAGCTCAGAAAGCTGCGCCACAGCATCGTCGAGCGCCACGCCCGCGCCGTCACGCCAGCCGTTCACCTTGACCTGACCGTCGCGCGCGGCGATGTCTGCCACCAGCAACTCACCAAAGCCTTGGGCTGCCACTTCGGCAAAACCCGGCTCGGTCACCAGCACGGTGCCCAGCGCGATACGGCATGCGCCGTAGCCTGCCAACTCGTCGATGCGCGCAAGCGAGCGGACGCCGCCGCCCACGTCCACGGACAGACCGTCGACGCCGCAGATGGCCTTAATCGCCGCCGAGTTGGCAGCGCGTGCGCCCTCGTCCTCGCCAAAGGCAGCGGACAGGTCGACGACGTGCACCCAGCTCGCGCCCTGTTCGGCAAACGTGCGGGCAACGGCCACGGGATCGTCGGAATATACCTTGCAGCGGCTGCGGTCACCGCGCTCCAGGCGCACGACCTTGCCGCCAATCAGATCGATTGCGGGAAACAGGATCATCGGCCAACCTCCTCGACGATGCTCACAAAGTTCTTAAGGATGCGCTGACCCAGCGCGGAGGATTTCTCGGGATGGAACTGGCAGCCCCACACGTTGCCATGGCGCACGATGCACGGGAAGCTCCGCGTATAGTGTGTGCACGCCAGCACATCGGCGGCATCGGCGTCGTCAGCCACCGCGTAGCTGTGGGTGAAGTACATGTTGGCACCCTCGGCAAAACCGGCAAGCAGCGGATCGGCCGCACCGGCGGGCGTCATGTGCACCTGGTCCCAGCCCACGTGCGGCACCTTCAGGCGGCTCGACTCCAAGCGCGTGCACGAACCGCGCATAATGCCCAGGCCATCGACCCAGGGACCGCCAGCCTGCTCGGGGGCGCTGCCGTCGGCGACCGCGCCCTCGTCCGCAGGCACGCCCTCGTTGCCGCGCTCAAAAAATAGCTGAAGGCCCAGGCAGATGCCGAACAGCGGGGTTCCGGCGGCAACGGCGTCGAGCACCGCGTCCGCCTCGCCGCTCTGGCGCATAAAGGCGATCGCGTCATAGAACGCACCCACGCCCGGGATGACCAGGCCGTCGGCGCGGCGGATCTGCTCCGGATCGTCCGACGTGCAGGCGGCGGCACCGGCGCGCACAAGCCCGCGCACGACGCTCGACAAGTTGCCCTTGTGGTAGTCGACCACCACGATCTTCGGTTCGCCCACGC